>JAKSLU010000015.1 GCA_024400995.1 Bacteroidaceae bacterium | reverse complement strand
GCAAAAGTAAGAAAGACTAAGGACTGCCACAAGGCGTCATCGCGGAGACGCTTACAAAAGTGCAGGGCCGTACACTATGTATCTCTCTGTACCACAGTGTATTGCGGCGTAGTGCACAAAATGTGGGATTTTTCTATTTTACACAGCAAAACTCCATTCGTATGGCCTAGGGAAGGCCACCGTGTGGACGACCGAAAAACGGGTCCCACTTCACAGTGAGACCCGCCCAAATGGTATTATTGTAAGTTGAGTAAATAAAAACGCATTGAGGAGAAATGTCTCACGACTGGCCCCTCTCTGCTTTTTATGGTAGAGTGCTCTGCCCTACCCCAACCGATGCTTAGGCATCGATGTTGGCGTAGGTAGCATTCTTCTCGATAAAGTCACGACGCAGTGCCACATCCTCACCCATGAGCATGGAGAAGGTGGCGTCGGCGTTCTCTGCATCCTCAAGAGTCACGCGCTTGAGGAGACGGGTGTCGGGGTTCATGGTGGTCTCCCAGAGTTCCTCGGCGTTCATCTCGCCCAGACCTTTGAATCGCTTGACGGTGATGCCGCTCTCAGTGCCACCGCCGAACTCCTCGGCAAAGGCAGCACGCTCGGCATCGTTGTAGCAGTAGCGCTTGGTCTTGCCCTTGATGCACTGATAGAGAGGAGGCATGGCAATGTAGAGGTGACCCTCCTTGACTACACGGGGGAAGTAGCGATAGAACAGCGTCATGATGAGCGTAGCAATATGCTGACCATCGACATCGGCATCGGCCATGATGATACACTTGTCGTAACGGAGCTTCTCGATATTGGCATCGGGCACATAGGAGTGCATGTAGCTGGCCTCACCATCGTCCTCAGTGGGCTCGTTGCTGGGTTTATCCTCCAGCACGAAACGGATGCCTAGGGCCTGGATGATATTGCGCACCTCGTCGCTCTCCAGGGCCTTGTGCCAGTTGGTAGAGAGGACGCGCTCGACGTTGAGAATCTTACCGCGCAGGGGCAGGATGGCCTGAGTGAGACGGCTACGTCCCTGCTTGGCAGAGCCACCGGCGGAGTCACCCTCGACGAGGAAAATCTCACACTGCTGGGGATCCTTGCAGGAACAGTCAGCGAGCTTGCCGGGCATTCCGCCACCGGTCATGGGACTCTTGCGGATGACCTGCTCACGGGCACGGAGGGCGGCTATACGGGCCTTGGCGGCGAGCAGCACCTTGTCGACAATCACCTTGGCGGGCTGGGGGTGCTCCTCTAGGTAGTAGGCGAGAGCCTCACCCACGGCCTGGTTGACGGCACCAGCCACCTCGCTATTGCCGAGCTTGGTCTTGGTCTGACCCTCAAACTGAGGCTCGGCCACCTTGACACTGATGACGGCGGTCAGACCCTCACGGAAGTCCTCACCGGAAATCTCTATCTTGTCCTTCTCGATCTGCTTGCCGGCGGTGTCCTCGGCGTACTTCTTGAGCACGCGGGTCAGAGCCGTGCGGAAACCAGCGTGGTGGGTACCACCCTCGTGGGTATTGATATTGTTGACGTAGGACTGAATCTTCTCCTTGAAGGAGGTATTATAGGTCAGGGCCACCTCAATGGGTATGCCAGCCTTCTCGGTAGTGATACAGATCACATCCTGAATGAGAGGCGTACGGCCATCGTGCTGGTCGATGTACTTGACGAACTCTGGCAGACCCTCATCGCTATGGAAGGTTTCCTCGCGGAGGTTGCCCTCCTCATCGGGACGCAGGTCCTTGAGCACGATAGTGATACCGGCGTTGAGGTAGGCCAGCTCGCGCATACGATTGGCCAGAGTCTCATAGCTATAGATGGTGGTGGTAAAAATCTCACCATCGGGCCAGAACTGCTGACGCGTACCGCGCTTGTCGGTCTCGCCTACCACCTTGACAGGATAGAGGGGCTTGCCCTTTTCGTACTCCTGCTGGTAGATCTTGCCATCGCGGAAGACCTGGGACATCATGTGGGTAGAGAGAGCATTGACACAGCTCACACCCACACCGTGCAGACCACCGCTGACCTTGTAGGAGCCCTTATCGAACTTACCACCGGCGTGGAGCACTGTCATGACCACCTCCAGAGCGGAGCGATGCTCCTTGGGGTGCTCGTCCACGGGGATGCCGCGACCATTGTCCTGCACGGTGATGGAGTTATCCTCGTTGATATAGACCTCGATGTGGTCGCAGTAGCCTGCTAGAGCCTCGTCTATAGAGTTATCTACGGTCTCATACACGAGGTGATGCAGACCACGCTCACTGATGTCGCCAATGTACATGGCGGGACGCTTGCGCACGGCCTCAAGGCCTTCGAGCACCTGAATGTTACTGGCGCTGTAGTTGCCAGTCTGGGGAGTTTCTGCCATTATATTTGCTTGTTCTTCGTTACGATATTATAAGCACACGCGCGCACACATAACGCGCGTTAACGGCTGCAAAGTTAGCCATTTCCTGAAACATGGCCAAACTTTTCAGGTACAAAAAGCACCTAAAGGGCGAAAAAGGGGCAAAAATGGGGGGCTACCGCTGGATTTCGGGCAGGTTCCAATCCGTCAGGCGGAGTTGGCCCTCTACGCTCTGCTCGGTGGCTGCTGGCAGACAGGGGAAGAAGTCAAAGCCCGTCAGCCTCTCCAACTCATCAATGCTGACGGCATAGGCGGCTAGTTCGGCGTTCTTGTCTTTCACAGTATCGTACTCCTTGTGGTCCATCCAGAAGGCCATAGCACTGTACTGCTGGTCTTTGACCTTGAGCAGGGCCATAAAATAGTACTTGGGCACAGGGACCTGGATGCCATTGCACGAGAGCTGTCTTTCCACCTGACCATCGGCTATGGTGCCTCCCTTGACCACATAGAGCGTATCGGCAAAGGCCTCATCGCGACCTATAGTCTGCACATACGTCTCGTAGTAGTTCCAGTAGGTTCGATTGAACTGGGGTAGCTGGGGCGACATGTTGGTCATGTAGAAGGTCTGCTCATTGGCCTTAGAGGAATAGAGACGATCAGCCGAGGCACAGAGGTGGCCATGGTCGTAGCCCGTGCCTGCAAAGGCGGTAGTGGGCAGAGAGGAGGCGCAGTCGGGATCCTGGGGATAGCTGCTACCCTCGCTGCGGGTAGTGTTCTTGGGGCGGGTCTTGTCGTCAAAGCGAAAGGCCACCCAATGGCTGTGGTGCAGAGCGGGGGAGTAGCTCACATAGAAGTTGGGGACGCGCTGAGTGGTCTGGTCGGTCACAAAGGCCTGATGCACCACAAACTCATCGCCACTGACGAGGGCAGGCACCTCCATGCGTCCGGGATGCTGCGCACTACCCTGCACGATATCGCTGGCCAGTGGACCGAGCTCATACTGCGAGGGAGACTTGAGACCTGCCACGCCAAAGTACTTGTCTAGGGTGGCATATACGAGTAGTTCGTGGTGGAAGTTATCAGGGTTATCCTGCAGGTTGAGAGCCTTGCGCACCGCACCAGTGGGCAGCTGCAGAGGCAGACAGCGGCCTGAAGCCGTCTCCCAGCGCGTGTCGGCCAGCAGCAGATTGGAGGCGGGGGAGCCTTCGAGAGCCAAGGTGGCATCGCTGTAGTAGGAACCCTGCACGCTGCCGACGATAACGCCCTTGACCCACACCTGCTGGGCCGCCGTCTGGGAGAGATAGGCCACAAGGGCCTCAGCCACGCTGTAAGGATGCTCATAACTACCATCACCAGGCGCAGCCTCAGTGTGGAAGCTGACGCTCTCTACGCTGGCTATGGGGTAGCTCACTCGGCTACCGCTGTTGAGGGTGATATCTATAAAGTCCACCTGGGCTCTGGCTGCCAGCGTCGTAATGCAGAGAAGTGCGCTCAGGAGGAGGCTATATAATCGTGTCATGTATGTGGTCTGAGTGTAGGTTTACATTCTGTTACTTGACGCCCCACGCAGAGGTGGAGCGCTGCGACTCGATGCTCTCTTCCTGACTGTCGGGCAGATTGCAGAAGAAGTCTATGCCGGTCTGCTGCTCCAGCTCATTGACCGTCATGGCGTGCTGCACCATCTCAGAGAGGGGGGCCTGATGGGCGTTGGAGTAACCATACTGCTTGTGCTCCATCATGAAGGCGATGGAGGAATAGACGCCGTTCTTGACCTTGAGCAGAGCCATGTAGTAGTATTTGGGCACAGGCATCTGTCGGCCTCCTGCCAGCGTCAGGGTGCGCAGTATCTTGCCTTCGGTGATTGTGCCACCCTTGACGACATAGAGCGTATCTGCAAAGTTCTTATCGCGTCCCAGAGAGTTTACTTGGTTCTCCAGAGTGACCCAGTAGCCCTGATTGAAGGCTCCTAGCTGGGGCGACATATTGGTCATATAGAAGGTCTGCTTGTTGGCCTGCTGGGAGTACAATCGCTCCTGCGAGGCACAGAGATGGCCGTGGTTGTAGCCTGAGCCGTAGAGGGCATCACCAGGCAGGGCATTGGCATTGGGCACGCTGGGGTCCTGCGGGTACTGAACCTCGCCCTTGCCGGCATACCAGCGACCAACGGCGCGGTCGCGAGTCTGGGCATCATAGCGGAAGGCCACCCAGCGGGAGTGGCGCTTCTGCAGGTCATAGGCCAGGCAGTAGGTCATAATGGAGTCTCGACTCAGGTTGGTAGTCCAGTGGGCTATGAGCTGCTCGTTGGCATCGCCCTTGAGACGCGGGCACTCCATACGGCTGGTGACGGACGTCGGAGCCTTGTACCCAGAGGGGGTACCAGAGCCGCTGGCCCAGCCAATGCCATCATCATCATCGCCGCAACTGCTCACGATGAGGGGCAGTGCGGCGATGAGAATGTAGGTTAGTCTTTTGTAGAGTCTCATTTACTTGGCATAATATACCGCAATGGACACAATGCGGATCTGTGAGGCAGAACCAGTGCTACCATCGTTGTCGGTGATGGTGAAGCTCTTGGCATTGATGCCGCTGATCGTCACGGTGGGGTCCTTCACCTCAACGGTGCCAGGAGTAGAGCCCACGTTGCCGTTGGCTACGCTACCGCCTACGCAGGTCAGGACTACCTTATCTACAGTCTTGTCGGTAGTGAGGGTTAGACTGTTCTTGGGGTACATGCGGATAGCGGAGCCTGAGGTGTAGTACTTGGGAGTATTCTGGTTGCCACCGCCATCAGCCGTGAAGCTGAAGCCCTGATAGTTCACACCATTGACCTCTGTAGCATTAGCCAGACCGAGAGCGCTGGCCTGGATGACCAGGTCGGCATCGCCCGTGTCGTGGGCATCACCACCCTCGCCACCATCAGGAGCAGGCTGACCTGCCTCACCCTCAAGGAGCTTGAAGGTCTTGAGTTCAAAGGTAGAGGACTTGTCGGCGGGAGCGTAGAACCAGAAGGCTACATGCACGTTCTCCTGGTTGACGTATGCCTCGGGCAGCTGCACCTCATCAGTAGAGAGAGTCCAGTTGGTGCTCTCATGGGTAGCTGTCCAGTCGAGCTGCTCCCACTCTGCGGCATTGAAGTTGGTACCATCGGCGGTCTTACTGATATAGAGCTTGACGTGCTTGGCATAGTCGGGGTCGTTGGCTGCATAGCCCACGCAGTTGTCAAAGGACATCTTGACCTTGCCGCTGGCTACGGTAGTGTTGAAGGCAGGAGAGATGAGATAGCCATCCACCTCGCGATTGCTCTTGCTGTCGCCACTCCACTTCTGATAGCCTGTGGCCTGGGTGTAGCTACTACCCTGGCTCCAAGGATTGTTCTTGCCAGAGGCTGCCCAAGTCTTCCAGCCTTCCTGCAGAGAGGCACTGGTATAGGGCACGCCGTTGACACTGGTATCGGGGGTATCACCACCCTCGTTGCCGCCCTGTTCACCAGCTACGCCCTCCTCAAGATAGAAGTTGAGGAGCTCCCATGTGGTAGAAGCATTGGCAGGGGCATGGAACCAGAAGGCTATGTGCACACCCTCCTTGTTGACGAACTCACTGGGCAGCTGGATGTCGCCAGAGCCGTAGGTCGTCCAGTCGCTATAGGCAGAGGGACTGGGCTTCCAGCTGAGTTCTGTCCAGGTAGTTGTGGTCGCGTCGCCGGTGTAGTTGTCAGTGACATACACCTTGTGGTTGTTGGCATAACCGCTCACGTTGTTGGTGTAGCGGAGGGTGTAGTCAAAGTAGAACTTGACCTTGCCCGTCTCTGCCACGGTATGGAAGGCGGGAGAGATGAGCCAGCCGGTCACCTCCTTATTGCTCTTGGTGCCAGTGCCTTCCCAGTCCTGATAGCCAGTAGCCTGAGTGTAACTGCTACCCTGGCTCCAGGGCTGGAGTTGCTCTACGCCCTCAGCCTGGAGTTTCCAACCATTGTTGAGAGCTGTGCTGGAGTAGTAAACGGAGGTTTCGGGTTCATCCTCGCCCATATTGATCTCATAGGGCATGGGGACGTCCTCGCAGGCTACTAAGGCTGTAGCCAAGAGGGCCACGGAGAAGATGTTCTTGAGAGTCTTCATATTGTTGTGTATTTTATTGTCTAAGGATGGGGGAATACTAATATAACAGTAGGCCTCTTTTCGATGGCCTTGTTTGATAGGCCTTATTTGATTGCGGGATAGATGTCGTCCTTGTGGCGGAGCTGCATCTGCCAGCCGCTATAGTAGGTCATCACGCCAGTATAGCTGCGCTCATCGTCGGGGATGGGCAGGAAGCTGATATCGTTCTGCGTACTGGTGCGGATGGTCATGCTCAGACTGCTGGCACCACTCACGAGGAGGGTACGATCCACGGCATAACCTGCGTCGTAGAGTGCCTCGGGCGCAAAGACCTTGGGGAGGGGCTCCTTCTCGCCAGAGAGTTCGCCAGTATCGGCATACTTGACCTTGCTGCCCTGCACCTCGGCTATCTTACCCTTGACGGTGACGAGACGGGGTGCGTTCATGGGGTTCTGGTTCTTGGAGTCCTTGAGCCACGACAGTCCCTCGCCCTGTGTGCAGTCTATGGGAGTCAGCTCAGGAGCATCAGGATTGGGGGCACCAACAAGCTCAATGTTAGTGGCACACATATCAAAGAGCATCGGACCCAGACGGCGATTGCCGGCAGAGGTGTAATAGGGCTGGCCTATCTTGGGCACCTTGCTGTAGTTACCTACCCAGAGACCATTGAGGTTGATCTTGACACGCTGGCCGCGCTTGAAATAGGGAGAGAGCCAGCTGTTGCGGATGCCCACCTGGATGCACTGGTCGTGTGCATCGCCTGTGGCCTTGGGATTGATGTCGCGGAGGATGAGCGTCTGGTAGAGATTGCCGCCATCATCGTTAGCGACAACCACACCCTCGAAGATGAGGTCGCGCTCCACCTTCACGTCGGTATTGTTGTTGGTCATATAGGAGCTGAACTCCTTCTTGACCTGATAGATGGTCGTATTGGTCTCGCCGATGGAGGTAGGGCTGGTGATGACAAAGTCATCGGTGTTGGGTTCCTCGGTATTGTCCATACAGCCCGTAAGCGCCATTGTGCCCGTGAGCATGGCAAGGAAGTAATATATCTTACGCATAGTCATAGAGTCGTTTAGGCATCAGAACTTGAAGCCGATGTTGAGGAAGAAGTTGAAGGGGAAGGCATAGTAGTACTTGGGGTTGTGGCTGAAGCTGTAGGCCTTGCCCTCGCCCTTGGTGTACTGACCGCCGCTCTCTGTGTAGTAGAAGTCGTCGCGGTTCTGCTCATAGCCACCTGTCTTCATCTTGGTGTTGTTGGTGATGTTCTGCAGACTGAGGTTGATGCTCAGGCTCTTGCCGTGGCGCATGCGGATGTACTTGCCAATAGAGGCATCGAGCATAAAGCCGCCCTTGAACTTCTCCTGTTCCTTGGCGTAGGAGGCCACGATACGGCCATTGTTGTCATAGAGGATACCACCCTCGCGCTCTACCTCGGCCTTGGTCACATCATACTGATTGCCGTTGACGGGGAAGTGCACCTTGCCTGCAGTAGCGTAGGTCTTGTTGAGGCGCTGATAGGGACTGAAGGCGAGATATACGCGATCATAGTAGTTGGCGTTGAGCTGGAAAAACCAGCCGCTCACATTGTACTTCACACCCAGCGTCACAGCAGTGAGGGGTGTTCCGCCTACACGCATGCCATCTGCTACTACGCAGAGATCGTCCTTCACGACAAGCTCGCTGTTGTCTGCCTGAGTGTGCGTCACCTGGTAGGTGTTGAGTTTGGCAATCTCCTTGGCCTCGCTACCCTCCGGATTGAGTTGAGCATAGGGATTGCTGATGTACTTGGCCTCGCCATAGGTACCGAGCAGATGGAAGCTGAGAGAGCTGGTCACCTGCAGGTTGAAGGCGGCCTCTACGCCATAGTGGCGACGATCCACGCCCGACATGGTGAGATAGGTAAACGTACTCTGCTGGTCATTGTAGAAGGCTGTCTGCTCTACACCGTTCTTGAAGTAGGCGTGATAACCACCCACCTTACCGCTGAATTTGCCGAAGACAAACTTGTAGCTCAGCTCGGTGCTCATGATCTGCTCCACCTTGAGGTTGTTCACGTAGTTGTTCTGCACGCGGGGGGCCACAAAGGAGTTGCGCGCCTCGGGAGCACGGCTATCGCGGGTGTTAGTGAGCTGAATGCGGTGATTGGGGTTGGGGCTCCAGGCCACGGTCACCTTGGCACCACCACTCAGGAACTTGGCGGCGCCGCTCTTGCCGTAGCTATAGTCCACGTAGCGGCCATTCTGCATCAGACCCTCGCGCTCCATGATGGTACCATCTAGGTGACCGGACACGGCAGCATACCAGGGGCCATTGTTGTGCTCATACTGTCCCCAGACGCGGGCCTTGTGCACAAAGATGTTGTAGTTATAGCCAAAGGTGTCACCCACCTGGATACGGCGATTGGGATGCAGCAGGTCGTTCTGAGCCTCGGGGCTACTTGCACCGTAGTCGTTGGAGGCGAACTTGTCGATATCCGTATAGTACTGAGCTCCTAGGAGGTCGTTCATCGTCTTGTAGTGCATGCCCTTGGTGGTATTGAGCTGTACACCGAGAGCATACTTGTTGTGGGTATCAACGCTGTGGTTGAAGGTCGAGGACAGCGCAGTCGTCATCTGATCGTTGTGACGGTTCTCCATATAGTAGAGAGCCTCACCCCCATTCTGACGATTGACGTAGTACATACGATCCCAGTTAATCTGGCGATGCGCCTCATCGCTTGTCCAGTAACTGTAGAGGTAGTTCCACTGGTCGAGGATGTGGGGGTTCTCCTCCAGGTACTGAGCGTTGTTCTTGGTGGGATCGTACACGTCGAAGATGCTGGAGGGCAAGTTCTTGTAGTAGTCTGGACGAGGGTCATAGGCGTCGCCGCTCCAGCCCAGAGCAGAGCTGGCATACATAGAGTAGTGGAAGCCAGCGTTGGTCGTTACCTTCTTAGTACCATCGAGGCTCTTCCAGTCCCAGGTAAATATGGCGGTAGGATCAAAGCTATTGACCACGCGGGCACTGCGCTTCTTGCCGCCTTGATAACCCCAGTTGGGATTGTAGTAGTGACTATTGGCTAGAGCATACACCTCCTCGGTGCTTGCTCCCTGCTGAGCGCGCTCCGTTGGAGCACCATAGGTCACGAGACTAAGTTCATTCTGGCTATTGAGACGCTTCTGCGCAGCCAAAAAATAGCTAAAGGAGTTGTAGAAAGTACCTGGCACGTTACCCCATCCCATAGGAGCGCCACGGTAGCCAGCACTTCCAGCAAAGGCCCAGCCATTCTTGTTATAGCCCGTAGCATGGGTGAACATAACACGGCCCACATAGTTGCGGTTGCAGGCGCTCACCGAGAGTTTACTACCAGCAGCTATCTGAGAGGCTCGCATGTTGATACTCTGTGCTCCGCCTACATCGCTGATGCCATAGTTGGCCACCTGACCAAAGCCGATGCCCTCCTTGTTGCGGGTAGCATCATTGAGGCCACCTACGCTGCTGTAGTTAAAGCGACCACTCTCTGTATCGAATATCTGCAGACCGTTGATATAGGTCTGGTTGTACTGATTGTCCAGTGCACGCACCCTGAAGCGCATAGCACTGAAAGCATAGCCTACTTCACTCAAATAGGGGTCATTACCCTGAACATTGGACACCGTCTGCGCAGCATCATTATCCTCGTCAAGCTGTGACTCCGTAAAGGTAAAGTCGGCATTATCCTGCGACAGGGAGTCAACGACAGCCTCTGTCTGGGCCTGGACCTGACTGAAGGTTAAGGCGAAAGCGGCTGCCATTAGGATTACACCTTTACTCATAGATTTGTTAGTTTATTGATATTTTGCCGCAAAGTTAATTATTTTTTTAGGATTTAAGGACGTATTCTTGCGTTTTTTTGATACCTTTGCCGCCAAATGCGCAAAATACATCTCATCCTAACCCTATTTTGGGGCATTTCCATTTGTGCCCTAGCCCAGGACTTCCGCTCCGATACTCTTAGTGACTCCCTCATCCTGCGAATGAAGGCTGGTGGCTCATGGAAGTCCGATACACCCTCCTCCCTCCGTGCCGAACTCCGCCATCTACGTCTGCTATATTGCGATGCAGAGGGTCGTACACAACGGGGCGAGATGGTAGTCAACAAGCGTATAGCCAGCGATGTGCTCGCCATCTTCGACTCCCTCTATAGAGCACAGTACCGCATAGCATCCATCCGTCTGGTAGATGAGTATGGAGCAAGTGATGAACGTTCCATGGAGGCCAACAACACGTCATGTTTCAACTATCGTCGCATGACGGGGTCCAAGACTGGGCGCATCTCCCTCCATGGCCTTGGGTTGGCCATTGATATCAACCCGCTGTGGAATCCCTACGTCAAGGGCAACGTCGTCCTGCCACGGGGCGCCAAACGCACACCGCGTATCACTCACCGCGACTTGGCCTATCGGCTCTTTCGCGCTCATGGATTTACCTGGGGAGGAGACTGGCCAAAGGTCAAAGACTACCAACACTTTGAGAAGAAGTGATCTGCTCTGCCACCTCGCAGAGTTCCTCATACCACTCCTCACCAAAGCGGCGGATGAGCGGTCCGCGTAGGAACTTATAGACTGGCATGCGCAACTCACGCCCCAACCTGACGGCATCGCGGCATACGGCCCAGCGATGGTAGTTGAGACAGACAGTTCCACCAAAGTTCTTTTCTCTGATAGGATAGAGCGCGCAACTGATGGGTTTAGTGTCTTCCACCAGACAGAGCGTGCAACCCTGCGGTATCTTGTAGTTCCCACAATCCTGTTCCTCAGCGCTCTTAAAGGTAAAGACGCAGTCGCCACCATCTACTATACTGGTCACGAGGTCTCCCTCTTGATCTGTGTAGGCTATACCATGGGCGTTGATTTCAGCTTTGGCACCTGCAGAGAGGCGATCCCATACCTCATCCACGCGGTCCTCCAGCTGTGCCACCTCATCGAGAGTGACGGGTGCACCAGCATCGCCCTCCACGCAGCACGCCCCGTGGCAGGCAAAGAGATCACAGCAGAACTGCTCTGTGATGATATCGGAGGAGATGAGCACATCGCCCACCTGGAGTATGGGAGGGAGGGTATTCATTTGACCTTAAACCTTAAACCTTAAACTTTAAACCTTAATCACCTCACAGGTGTACTCAGCCAGCTCATGGGTGTCCAGTCCTTGGGGTACTTGCCTGTACCATAAACGATCTCATCATCAAAGAGGTACTTAGCCACATCATCCATCGCCCCCTTCTGGTAGTAGCTGTAAGCATAAGCATCATAGGGTGTGAGGTTGTAGAGCATGAGAGCACCATAACCTTGGTTGCGCACATATCCCATCCTGCTCTGCAGAGACCAGGGACTGTTCATATTGATAGAGTTTACACCCTGTTGTGCACGCGTAATGCCAGGATAGGAGCGACTCATATCCGTCTGCACATTGTAGTCGCTCAGGGCATAGTCGATATAGGAGCCAGGCTGCACACCATCCACAGGATCAAGACTAGACATGATACCATAGCGATAGATGAGAGTCCAACGGTCGGGACCTATGGCCTTCTTTATCTCATATACTAGACGCGAAGCTGAGGCATAACTAGGAGAGGTGAACCCCGTCTTATTGACGTTCAAATTGTGGTTGCCATAGTCACTATACTCATCGTCAAAGAAGACGCCATCCAGGTCATACTTGTCCAGCGTGTCAGCTATAGCCTTGGCAAAGTCACGAGCACGCTCGGGTCCCAGGTTGGCCAGACCACTACCATCGTGGTTGCCGAGGATAGAGAGGAACACCTTGATGCCGCGCTCCTTGAGCGGACGGATATAGTGGTCAGCATGTAGGAGAATGGGCTGCACATTCTCGTTGTTGTGGAGATAGACCACATCCTCCTTGGTGCTATAGTTAATGTTAGAGGAGAAGAGTATCACGCCATCGAACAAGTACTTGCCCGTCCGCTTGAGACGGTAGTTGAGGTGGACGAGGGGATTGACATTGTTCACCTCAATGCAGGAGAAGACGAACTGAGCGGGCTTGCCGTCCATGTACTTAACGGCCTGATTGGCGTCCTTCTCAGAGAACTCCAAGCTCGTCACCTCGTTCTGGGGCACAGTGACGAGGGCCTTGCCGTCGATGCCATTCACCACAAGGTTATTGCCACTCAGGGCTATGTTCTGCAGATCGGCAGAGTTGTAGGAAGCCTGCACGCCACCAAAGTTCACATTGACACTCTGAGCCATTGCCGTCATTGTCATGACGAGAGCACTCAGCAGGAGGAAAGATTTCTTTACCATAGTATTGGATTGAGGTTATGTTGCTTGAGATAGTCGTTAGCAAGTGTGAAGTGGTGATTGCCAAAGAACCCACGATAGGCACTCAAAGGCGAGGGATGAGCCGACTGTAGTACGAGGTGACGCTGACGGTCGATAAAGGCCCCCTTCTTCTGGGCATAGGCTCCCCACAGAATAAATACCAAGTTCTCTCGCTCTGTTGCGAGGGCGCGGATGGCAGCATCCGTAAACTGCTCCCAGCCTCGTCCAGCATGAGAGGCTGCCTGATGGGCGCGCACAGTCAGGGTGCTATTGAGGAGAAGGACGCCTTGCTGGGGCCAAGTACTGATACCGTGCGGTTGGCCACAGTCACTCAGAATCTCCTTGTATATATTCTGCAGCGAGGGCGGATAAGGCACTCCCTCGGGCACGCTGAAGCAGAGTCCCTCGGCCTGTCCTGGCTCGTGATAGGGGTCCTGACCAAGAATGACCACCTTGACCTGATCAAAAGGACAGGCATCAAAGGCTCTGAATATCTGTCCGGCAGGCGGATAGCAGGGACCCGCGGCATATTCGGCCTTGACAAATTGTGTCAATGCCTCGAAATATGGCGCGTCGAACTCCTGTTGCAGGTGCTCCGCCCAGCTCTTCTCTATCTTGACTTGCATAAGGGGTTGGGGGTGGGTCTTTTATTCCAGATAAGTATATCCGTACAGTCCAGCCCTATAGTTGCTAATGAACTCCTTGCCCTCCTCGTGCGTAATCTTGCCCTCCTTGATGGCCTTGCTCACCCACGACTCGAGGCGGCGCACGAGCTGTTTGGGATCATACTGCACGTACTCCAGCACGTCGGCCACGGTCTCACCATCTATCGTCTTGTCGATGGAGTAGCCCTGGTTGTCCACGCTGATATGCACGGCGTTGGTATCGCCAAAGAGGTTATGCAGATTGCCCAGTATCTCCTGATAGGCACCCACGAGGAACACACCAATGTAGTAGTGTTCGTTGTGCTTGACCTCATGGAGAGATATGTAGTTGGTCTGCTGACTGCCGTTGACGTAGTTAACAATCTTACCATCCGAGTCGCAGGTAATATCCTGCAGGGTGGCAGAACGAGTGGGGCGCTCATTCAGGCGCATGATGGGCATGACGGGGAAGAGCTGGTCAATACCCCAGGAGTCAGGCAGCGACTGGAAGAGGCTAAAGTTGCAGAAGTACTTCTCCGCCATACGCTTGTCCAGCGCGCGCAGTTCGTCGGGCACGTGCTTCTGATGATGACACAACTCAGCAATCTCGCGGCTCAGACTCCAGTATATGCTCTCAATCTGGGCACGGGTCTTGAGGTCAATAATACCGTGGCGGAACAGGTCGAGGGCCTCCTCGCGGATGTCCTGTGCATCATGCCAGTCCTCAAGCATGGATCGGGTAGAGAGCTTGTCCCAAATGTCGGTCAGGTCACGCACCAGCTGGTGATCATCCTCCGTGGCCTCAAAGTCCTCACGCATGCGGGGCACATCCACCGTCTCCAGCACATCGAGGATGAGCACAGAGTGATGAGCCGTCAGGGAGCGACCGCCCTCGGTGATAATGTTGGGATGTGGTATGCCGTTTTTGTTGGCAGCATCCACCAGCGTATAGACGCAGTCGTTGACGTACTCCTGTATGCTATAGTTCACACTGCTCTCGGAGTTGCTGGAGCGCGTACCGTCATAGTCCACGCCCAGGCCGCCGCCACAATCGACAAACTCAATGTTATAGCCCAAGGCATGCAGCTGCACATAGAACTGGGCAGCCTCTCTCAGGGCCGTACTGATGCGGCGTATCTTGGTGATCTGAGAGCCGATATGGAAGTGGATGAGCTTCAGACAGTCATGCATACCATACTGGTCCAGTATCTCCAGTGCATGCAGCAGTTCGGAGCTATTCAGGCCGAACTTCGAGGCATCGCCGCCACTCTCCTCCCACTTGCCAGCACCAGAGCTGGCGAGTTTGATACGTATGCCCAGATTAGGACGCACACCAAGTTTCTCTGCGGTGCGAGCTATGATGTCCATCTCAGGCAGTTTCTCTATGACGAGGAACACGCGCTTGCCCATCTTCTGGGCCAGCAGGGCGAGCTCTATGTAGTTCTGGTCCTTGTGGCCGTTGCAGATGATGAGAGAGTCACTGTCCATATTGGTGGCCAGCACAGCGTGGAGCTCAGGCTTAGAGCCTGCCTCCAGACCGAGGTTATGGCGCTTGCCGTGCGAGATAATCTCCTCCACGACAGGGCGCATCTGGTTCACCTTGATAGGATAGATGATAAAGTGCTCTGCCTTGAAGTTATACTCCTTCTCAGCCTTCTCAAAGCACTCTGCTGTCTTCTCGATGCGGTTGTCCAGGATATCAGGGAAGCGCAGCAACACAGGTGCTGTGATGTCGCGTGCCACGAGGTCATCAACGACCTCCTTGAGATCGACCTGCACGGCATCCTTGCGGGGGCACACATATACGTTGCCGCTCTGATTGATACCAAAGTAGTTGACTCCCCAACCCTTGATGTTGTAGAGTTCCTCGGAGTCTTCAATACGCCACTTTCGCATTTAATTCTTATCTTAATTCTTAATTCTTAATTTTCTGCTGTATAATGCTGACGAGCCTCTGTATCTTCTCCTCCTCGTCGAGCACGTCGATGGGCACGATGTGCTGGGCCTGCATGTAGTAGGTCTCGCGCTCTGCTAGCTGCTCCTGCACAAACTGGCGGAGTTCCTCGGGGCTCTTGCCCTTGAGCAGGGGGCGCTCACCTCGGGAGAGACGGATGTGCTCCATGAGGGTGTCGGGCGAGGCCTTGAGATAGATGGTGGTGCCGACTTGGTTCATGTAGGCCATGTTGTCGTGGTGGCAGGGCGTACCTCCGCCGCAGCTCAGCACGATGTCCTCAAACTCGGCCACCTCTCTGAGCATATTGGCCTCACGGCGGCGGAACACCTCCTCGCCGTCCTCCTCGAACATGCGGGGCACACGCTTGTGGAAGCGCTCCTCTATGTACCAGTCCAAATCGTAGAAGCGCAGGCCCAGTGCCTGTGCCAGGGGGCGACCCACTGTCGTCTTGCCGGCACACATATAGCCAAGGAGGATGATGCTTTTCATAGGCTACTGCTTGGACTTGCGCGAGGGGGCGGGGGTGTTGACGATGGTCATGCACTCCTCCAGAGTGAGTTCTGCAGCACGCTGGGCCTGCGCCTTGGGTATCTTGTAGTTCTTGCCCTTATAGCTGATGTAGGGGCCAAAGCGACCAGCACGCACCTCCAGTTCGGGTTCCTCCTCAAACTGCTTGAGGTGACTAGCCTTCTCTGCCTCATTGGCAGCCTTGAGCAGAGCGGCAGCACGCATGATGTCGATAGTGAGGGGGTCCTCATCTTTGGGTATGCTGACATACTGCTTGCCGAGCTGCACGTAGGGGCCAAAGCGACCACTGGCCACGCGCACGGGACTACCATTGATGGTGCCTAGCTGGCGGGGCAGGCGGAAGAGTTCGAGAGCCTCCTCCAGCGTGATGCTATCGATACTCATCTCAGGTCTGAGACTAGCAAATCGGGGCTTGGAACCCTCCTCGTTCGAGGCACCTATCTGTGCCACGGGACCAAAGCGTCCTATCTTCACGCTGACGGGCTCTCCCGTAGCGGGGTCAGTACCGAGTACGCGCTCACCTACTCTGTGCTCCGACTGCTGGTTGATGGACTCCTCCACGGCCACGCTGAAGTCACTGTAGAAGTCTTTGATCAGACCCGTCCACTCCTTCTCGCCCTCGGCCACGGCATCAAAGTCCTTCTCTACATTGGCCGTAAAGTTGTAGTCCATAATGTCGGGGAAGTTCTCCTGCAGGAAGTCCGTCACCACCGTACCTATATCTGTAGGTACGAGGCGGCTCTTCTCGGCACCCATACTCTCGGTGCTGGTGCTGTGGATGATCTGGCCATCATGCAGGGTGATGACATTGCACTCACGCTCCTCGCCGGCACGGTCGCAGCGCTGCACATACTCACGCTGCTGAATGGTGCTGATGGTGGGAGCATAGGTAGAGGGTCGGCCTATGCCAAGTTCCTCGAGCTTGTGTACGAGGGTGGCTTCGTTGTAGCGGGCGGGAGCCTGGGTGTAACGCTGCTGAGCTGTGAGGGTATCGAGCGTCATGGGGTCGCCCTCCTGCATGGCAGGCAGCAGGCGGTGGTAGTCCTCATCACCATTGTGCTCATCATTGCGGGCATCCTCGTAGAGCTTGAGGAAACCCTCAAAGAGCACCACCTCGCCCGTGGCCATGAACTGCTCCTCTCTGCCGCTGATGGTTACCACAGCTGTGGTACGCTCCATCTGGGCATCGGCCATCTGGCAGGCCATCGTGCGGCGCCAGATGAGCTGATAGAGACGCTGTTCCTGTATGCTGCCCTTCACCTCGCTGCGATCCATATAGGCTGGGCGGATGGCTTCGTGAGCCTCCTGGGCACCCTTGCTGCTGGTGTGATAGGTGCGGCGCTGGTGGTACTCCTTGCCCATCTGCTCCTCCACCATCTTGCCTGTGGCGGAGAGGCAGAGACTGGATAGGTTCATAGAGTCCGTACGCATGTAGGTGATGAGACCGCTTTCATAGAGACTCTGCGCGATGCGCATGGTCAGCGCTACGGGGAAACCGAGACGACGGGCAGCCTCCTGCTGCAGGGTGCTGGTCGTAAAGGGAGGTGCGGGGCTACGCTTGGTAGGCTTCTTCTGCACCTCGCTCACGTGGAACTCCGCCGTGCGGCAGTACTCCACAAAGTCCTCTGCCTCCTCCTGCGTGCTGAACGTGCGCGACAGGTGGCAGTGCACACGCTTGCCGTCGGGCAGCACGAGGTCGGCCACAACGCGGTAGTTGGCTTCGCTGCTGAAGCGTTGTATCTCACGCTCACGCTCTACGATGAGCTTGACAGCCACACTCTGCACGCGACCTGCGGAGAGGCTCGGACGCACCTTGCGCCAGAGCACGGGGCTGAGTTTGAAGCCCACCAGACGGTCCAGCACGCGGCGTGCCTGCTGGGCATCTACCAGATGGAGGTCGATGGTGCGCGGATGCTCGATGGCTTCGAGTATGGCAGGCTTGGTGATCTCATGGAACACGATGCGGCGCGCCGTTTTGGGGTCGAGCTTGAGTACCTCGGCCAGATGCCAGCTGATGGCTTCTCCCTCGCGGTCCTCATCGGATGCGAGCCACACGGTCGAGGCACCCTTGGCTGCTGTGCGCAGTTCGCTGACGATATGCTTCTTGTCTGCGGGTATCTCGTACTCGGGGCGGAAGGTCTCGAGATCTACACCAAAGTTCTTCTTCTTCAGATCGCGGATGTGGCCAAAGCTGGACATCACCTTGTAGTCCTTTCCCAGGAACTTTTCGATGGTCTTGGCCTTGGCAGGGCTCTCCACGATGACGAGGTTATTTGTAGGCATAGTAGGGAATCATTTTAGTGTTCGGGGTGCAAAAGTACAACAAAAAAACGGAAAATACACATTATATATATACTTTTTTTCGTCCTCCTCCTCTATTGTACTATGTACAAAAAAAGAACCTCCCATTCGGATTACTGGCCAATCCCCGTGGTCGTTATTCTAGACAAAAACCACTAGGTCGTATCAAACCTAAAGTAAATAAATAATTTCTGATAATTCGTGGCTCATTCGTGATAATTCGTGTTCAAGTCAATAGCACCGAAGGTGCCAATAAGATGCCTGCAGCGCAACACAAATGCCCACAAATTGAACACGAATCAAATCCGTGGCAATCTGTGCAATCTGTGCGCAACAAAACTCCCACAGATCACACAGATTCCACAGATCTCACAGAGGGTGAAACCCTCGCGTTAAAGCAAAAAGCACCAAAGGTGCCAGGCATGCTACCAGAAACGGGTTTAGGTCGGTTTTTGTCACAATCTCACACAGGCTTTTGCTGTGAACTGGCATTTCGCTCACTTATTCGTACCTTTGAGACTACATCTCTTAGGTACTCACGTTCGGAAATACTCAAATAAATTTGGTATTTCGCTCACTTATTCGTACCTTTGCACCCATCTATGATTCAGGAAGACACATTCAACATACACGCAGAGCAGCACGCCCCCACCCCAGGTGGCTCTGAGCGCGACTTTGAGCAGGCACTGCGCCCACTCTCCTTCGGCGACTTCAGCGGCCAGCAAAAGGTGGTGGAGAACCTCCGCGTCTTTGTCGAGGCGGCCAAGTACCGTGGCGAGCCACTCGACCATACCCTCCTCCATGGCCCTCCCGGACTGGGCAAGACCACCCTCTCCAACATCATTGCCAACGAGCTGGGCGTGGGCTTCAAGCTCACCTCTGGTCCTGTTCTCGACAAGCCCGGCGACCTCGCCGGTCTGCTCACCTCCCTGGAGCCCAACGATGTCCTCTTTATCGATGAGATCCATCGTCTCACCCCTGTGGTGGAGGAGTATCTCTACTCCGCCATGGAGGACTACCGCATCGACATCATGATCGACAAGGGCCCAGCTGCCCGTTCCATACAGATCGACCTCGCTCCCTTCACCCTCGTGGGTGCCACCACCCGCTCTGGTCTGCTCACGGCTCCGCTGCGTGCCCGCTTTGGCATCAACCTCCATCTGGAGTACTACGACGCCAAGACGCTGGAGATGATCATCACGCGCTCTGCCAACATTCTGGGTGTCATGATCGACCCCAAGGCCGCTGCCGAGATAGCAGGTCGCAGTCGCGGTACGCCCCGTATCGCCAATGCCCTCCTGCGCCGCGTGCGCGACTTTGCTCAGGTCAAGGGCACGGGCAACATCGACCTCAACATAGCCAAGTACGCCCTCAACGCCCTCAACATCGACCGCTACGGCCTGGACGAGATTGACAACAAACTCCTCACCACCATTATCGACAAGTTCAAGGGTGGCCCAGTGGGCATCTCCACCATCGCCACCGCCATCGGTGAGGACGCCGGCACTGTGGAGGAGGTCTATGAACCCTTCCTCATCAAGGAGGGTTTCATCCGCCGCACACCCCGAGGCCGCGAGGTCACCGAACTGGCCTACACCCATCTGGCGCGTCCCCTCCCCACGGGGTTGTATCAGGATGCGCAGCAGCGGAGTTTGTTCTAACGAAGACCACAAAGCCCCACCCTCCGAAGCTGGCTACGCCACTTCGGTGTCCCTCCCCGAAAGGGAGGGTGATATACCCTTGGAGGGTAGCCGTTCATCCATTGAGTATTTGAACAGCGAAGCCTTGAACAGCGTAGCGCATTGAACCCTATGATCACCTACAACGCCATCGACATAGAACAGCCACAGATAGTCCCCGCCGCCACCACGGCGTGGCTGCGGTGTGTAGCAAAGAACTATGGCAAGAGGATCGGGGACATAGCCTACGTGTTCGTGAGCGATGAGGAGATACTGCGCATCAACCGCGAGTTTATCGGTCACGACTACTATACGGATCACATCGGGTTCGATCGCTCCGCCCATGACATTCTCTCGGGCGACATCTACATCTCCCTCGACACGGTCCGCACCAACGCCGAACTCTTTGGGCGTCCCTACGAGGAGGAGCTCCACCGCGTCATTGCACATGGTCTGCTCCATCTCTGCGGCATCACCGACAAGACGCCCGACGAGCGCCTCGTGATGGAGGACGCCGAGAACCGCGCCCTCGCCCTCCTCACCACCTAAAAATACTTTGTGCCAAACATCTACACCTGTGCACTAACACCATCTAACCAACTCTCCCACAACTACATGCGTAGTGCACAGGCTCTGCACACTGTACACACTATACACACTGTACACACTGCACGCAGAAAAGCTATCTGGATATAGTAGTTTGTAACGTCTTTTTTTCCGCTTGAGACACTCCTTTCATGTAATTAGGCGGAGTTGTTAAGAGGGTAGGCACTTCGATTTTTGCCATGCTGGATTATCAAAATTCTGGGGGGGGGGATAAAAATAGACGAAATGTCGGGCCAGGCGTTTCCTTATGTCAGTTGAAATCCGTAAATTTGCTGCGGATTTATATCGCTATATTTCAATCTATTTATAAACATTCAACACCTACACATGAAAAAAAGCAATTTTATTTGGTGCGTTCGCAGGTGCGCACTCTTCATGATGGTGGCGGCTGGCTCATGGTTCACCGCCACTCCTGTGCAGGCGCTCTATGTTCCTGTTTCAGATTCAGATTCTGACCCAACCACCGAGCATGAAAGTGGTCTTGAAGGTGACGAGCCCGGTACTACCAGTAACACTATCGAGCTGAAAGACGGCGAGAACTTCAGTGTTAACGAGCAGAATACGTATGACTCTGTCACTTACACCCGCACCTTCCAGGAAAAGAGCGCAGGCACACGGCAGGCATGGTTTGTACCTTTTGATCTTAATCCCGCAGATTGTGCCGGCGATTTCACCTTTGCTCGTATCTATATGGTAGGTTATGTAAATCCCGAAACACAAGCTCTCGTTGGTAGCGCTATCGAGGGTAAGCTCTCCCTGATATTCAAATACATTGATAAAGACGAAATAGTAAAGGCTGGCACTCCCTATCTAATAATTCCCAAAAAGGCAGGCACCTACAAGTTTGAGTCCACTGATGGTATTCTACACACAGCTGACGAGAAGTACACTGTTACCTCTAGCACGGCCAGCGAGATATTCACCTTTACTGGTCAGTACGAGAAGGTAGATAAATGCCCCGCTGGATGGTATGCGATGGCAGCAGGCGGTGGCTACATCAATGTCGAGAACAAAGCGCTTGGCGCTTATCGCTGGCACTTTGATGTAACATCCACTGGCTATGGCACTGCCGTAGATTCTACCGAAGTAGTAAACGCCCGTATGTATATACTCGGAGAGGACAAGCAGCTCACAACCTCCATCCTGAATATGCAGGCACAAAATGAGGCGTCCAAATCGTATGACATTCAGGGACGTCAAATCAAAGGAGTAACCGCACAGCGTGGAATATTCATTAAGTCAGGCAAGAAATACGTACGATAAACTTACTCAATAATAATGAAAACCTACTCAACAATAACGAAAAAATATTATATAACGCCTTGCACGAAATCATTTTTTTTTGATTCTGAAAGTCTAATGTCTGTCAGTAATCCTACTCCTGGTAGTGGTGGAGATGGTGAGGGCGATGACAACGATGAAGCAGGTACCCGCCGCCAGCAATCCCTCTGGGACAATTGGTAAACGTATAGAACTCTAACAGAGTAATGTATGGTCACGCCTTCAGGGTGTGGCCATACTGCGTATTTGGGCCTTTCGGTCATTTCCCATTCAGTACTAACACAACATAAAGCATCCTTACACAAGTAGTGCATGGCCTTTATGGGCGATAAGCAGAGCCAGAAATTGCGCACAACCCGAGTCCACAAACGACCCGTGAGCAATCACGACAAAGCTACGGAGTGGTCCATTAGTGTACAGCGTGTAGATGAGTGTAGAGCTATACACTATGCAAACCAGTGTGTCACAAGCGCTTAAGCATTGGTGCACAGAAACCGGGCAAAATCTTTTTGAGACACTACACCATAGTCTGGTGTGCACTACGCCCTACTCTACGACACACTACCCCCTACACTAGGAACCGCTAGTATAGGGGATAGTAAAAAAGAGAGTGTACACCAGCGGAGTCTGACGTACACTCTTGTGTATAGTGGAGAGTTAGATCCTACTTGATCACCTTCACACCATTGTGGATGAACAGGCCACGCACAGCCTTGCTTACGCGACGGCCCTGGAGGTCGAAGCTGGCCTTCAGGCCCTGAGCCTGCTGAGCAGCGTTGATACCAGTGGTTATGCCACCGAAGTCGATAACGAAGCCCTGAACATCGGCGCTCGTAGGATGATAGTAAGCCTTGTTTGCAGCAAGATTCTCGCCACCGAACTTATAGAAGCCAGGATTCTCGCTAACGATAGAGAATACATAGTTGCCATCAGTAGTAGCACGATCAATGCAAGTACCAGTGAGTACAGACTCTGCCTCAGGCTCAGTAGTTGCAAGACGGAACATAATCTTCTCATCAGAAGAGGAAGCCACAGTCTTCTTCAAAACAACACCTATCTTGGCTGGAACTTCAGTCACCTCATTTGCAGTGAGGTAGTTGTCAATGCGAGCTGCGGTGTATGCCACAACGCCTTCAGGAACTTCTACTGCTACAGGAGCATAGAGAGTAGCATAGCCATTACCAGCGGCCTTGAACTCTACGCTAATAGCAGCAACTTCCTCAAGCTTCCACTGGCTACCATCTCCATTAGAAGTCCAACCATCCACACGGGTAAGACTGCTGTTGGTGTTGAGATACTCTGAGCCATTCTTGAAGAGGAACTTGGTGGCGCCATTGTTCTCTATAGTGAACTCAGCTCCTGTCGCGGCAAGGTGGGTGGCATTGCCATGAGGAGGAACACCAATATAGTAACTACTGTTGACGTGCTCAATGGTGCAGTTGTCACCATCCTTGTGGATACGGAAGAGGCTTGCAGCATCAGTAGCCACAGTACCAGCAGCATAAATCTTCAGGTCAAGAGCACTGGTGGGAGTACCTTCGCTATCGGCCACAGGCACTGCATATACATAGCGGTTGGCAAGGTCAATCAGACGATAGTACTTATTGGTATCAAACTCACGAAGAGGTGTCTCTTCGGGATTTGCGTTAGCCTCAGCCAGAGCCTTGAGGGTGGCAGGAGTCTGTTCTGCCTTGTAATTTGTGATGGCTGCATCAATGTTGGATGCAAGGCTCAGGGATTCACCCACAATCATAGAGGGTACAAAGTTATCCTGCTGATCTACAACTGCTTCTACGAGGTCATCAATCTCCTTAACGAAGAAGCGGCTACCATTGTCGGTGAGAGGGGCTTCGTTGTTTTTACCCCATACTGATAAGTTGGAGCCAACATGCTTGCCTACCACTGCGCGGTAGTTGGGCTCATCATAGTCGGGGAGATAGAACTGCAGACCATCGTTATTGGCGCGCACGGCAAGTTTTACTTCATCATCGGCCTGATTGAAGGTCATGAGTGACTGGTTGTGATGCTGGTCCACGTAAGAGGGATTGGTCTTCTCACGCATAGGCTTATCTGCACCAGCAGCCATGTTGTAGAGAGTAAAGTAACCAGGAGTGTTGGGGATGGCTACGAAGCAATAGAGGTTGGCGGTCTTAAGTTCGCGGGTAGCACCGATCGCATTTTCTGCACTGGCATTGCCTGTGTAGTTAACATGGCCATTACCAGTATTGTTGGTAGCATTACCATTATTCTGGATAGTGTACCAAGTAGTATTGTCATCGAAAGCACCATCGCTTATAGTGGAGAACTTGAAGGGGAACTCCCATGTTCCAATCACATGGAACTCATGATGCTCTTCAGTTGCTACGAGGTCGCTTTCTTCAAAACCAGTGGCAGTGAAGTAGGGGTATGTGGGGACATCCTCAATACTAACAGCCTCACCCTCCGTACAAGTTACATCTTGACTAAGAGAACCACCTGCAGGGTCGGTGTAAACGAAAGTGACGTTCACTCCTGCATCACGGTACTTGAAGGTAAACGTCTTGTCGGCATCGTTTACGAAGCCTTCGTTACCAGAGAGATATGTATAGCCATCAATTACGGGAATCTCAACATAAGTATTTGCCTTCACAACGCGCTTTTCTGTCGTGATTACATTATCTGTCTCGTCCTGGCATACAATAGTAGCTACATAATAGGGACCGAAAGTAGCAAAAGCAGTCCAGCCACCTGCGCCAGTGTTGTAAGTACCACCACCAGTCTGACTATTCAACCAGGTGCTCTGACCATTACGGGTGAAGCGAATCCAGTTGGTACTCTGATCGGAGTAGTTGTTGGTGCCGTCATTAGAAGAACCTTGTCCTACTACAAAGCCTTGGCGATCACCTTCATCGGAAGTCTTACCGAAGGCAGAGGCCTTGAAGTAGCTATTCTCTCCTGTACGCAAATAATATACATCGTCAGTACCAGAGGAAACAAGGGTGCACAGATAATCATAAGTCAGCTCAGTACCCATAGAGCCTTCACCATTGTAGAACTTCAAACTGGTAATGCTATTGGTACTTACGGGAGACATGGCAAAGTGGGCACCATTAGCGGTAGCTCTAAGCTGCTCCTGAGTAAGGATAGTCTCACTACCAGTAAGAGTTACATTTGCAGTGTTCAGCGATGTGGAGTTCAATATACCCCAAACGCATTTAGAAAGGTTTATCGTACCGCCATCACTGGTAGATTCGCCTGCATTGATGGTGATATTCTCGGGAAGGCTGCCAGTACCTACTGCAACCACGTCAAGTCGCTCACCTGTGGTGTTTTTGCGAGTTGCAATCTCTGCATACGCAGCATAGTAGCTACCGCCCTTATCTACCACGAAGAGATATTGCTTACCCACTTCGGGCTGAGCCACGCGGGTAGCGGTGAGGGTATTTCCACTGATGGAAGCTTCATAGAAATAGAAGTTGAGGCTACCATTGTTATTCTTAGGTGCAGGAGAGAAGAAGCCGTTGCTGCCAGAGTTGAACTGATATTCATCCTCACTCCATACTTTCCAAGCACTATCCTCAAGATTCACCTTGCGGATGTTATAGGTATAAGGCGCACGGCTCACCGAGATTTTATGGTCAGAAGTGAAAGCCAAGTAATCGCCAGATGCAGAGCGCAGGTTGATACCCTCAATATCGGTGCGGTCATCAGTCACGTCAGAGGGTTCAAGCACCCACTTCACATTGTCTGTGAGGCTTGTAGCAACCGTACTTTCTACTGTGATAGTTTCGCTATTCAGGCGTCTGCTATTACCAGTACCGAAATTGGTGCCAGAAATAGCGTAGTTTGGTGATGACACCATCACATAAGTGCTACCTGCCTCAAGGGTAGTAACTTTGGAGGCACTGGTACCTTCTGCATTGACCTTGAAGATGGTCACTTTGGTAGCAGTGCCCTTTGACCAACGGTTACCAGTGCCAATGTGGAGATAATTGTCGCTGATACCCACATTGAAGGTGCCATCGCTCTGAGCACTAAAAGTACAAAGAAGTTTATCAGAGCTCTCCACTACGGAGAGATTGCCTTCAATGCCCAGATACTGCTGCTGTTCTACATTCTTCACATAGAACACATCATCCGCCCACGCTTGGGGGGGGCAAAAACTCATCAAACCTACGATCGTGATGAGTAAAGCAATAAAGCGTTTCATTGTGTGTTAGTATTTAGTTAATAAATTGAATTGAAAATTTGGTTGATTATATATGTTTGTTTTGGTGTGTTACTGCAGTTTCTCTTTTAGATTGTTCTCAAACTCTGCAAATTTTACGGAATATTGATCATACAGAGGATTGGAGCGCTTAATAAGCAAGGATGCAAAGTAGTGTTCACCTAGATAAGAAGCTTCGGCTGTCAGCAGTTGGTATTGGCCATTGCGCGAATACTCCGCAAACCAGGTCCTGAACAATCGATTTCTCGCAGTTTGTCGGCCATCAGAAACATCGCAAATGTACAACATAGCATATTCATTTGCAGTAAAGAAGTTTTCAAGGACGGCCCATATCGTATCCCGTATTTTTTCATCACGAACAGAAAACGTGTCATTCACATTCGTAATATAAAATTGGTAAACGCCATCTATCCCTAATGAATAGTCTTCGACAAATCCCACTTCATATAGCAACCCTTGTTCTGTTGCGAACTGGACGCTACTCTGTGTTGTCTGAACAACAACATAGGGTGATGTCTTGTTAATTAGTACGGCTGAAATCATATTGTTTCAATCGCTTGGCGTCTTTGAATATGCTCTTTCCATTCTTCCTGTATTTTTGCGGTATAAACATTCTTCCTGTCCAAGGCGGTCTTGGCCCATTCTACGAAGCTTTTTGCATCGTTGAAAGGTAATGTTATATTCTTTTCCATGATTATTTCGTTGTCCTCAAACACTTACAACGCTCAAGAGGCGTTTCATCGTGTTTATAGTTAGTTGAGTTTAGATTGTCATTTATTAGCTTAGCGCAGATATCTCATCTTCTGTCAGGCCTGTAGCGGCTATGATGGACTCCACAGGAAGACCTATCTGCTTGAGATTACGCGCAATCTTTAGGGCCTCTTCAGCACGGCCCTCAGCCAAGCCTTCGATACGACCCTCAGCGCGGCCCTCAGCACGACCCTCAGCACGACCCTCAGCCAAGCCTTCGATACGACCTTCAGCACGACCCTCTTTTATTGCGGTGCTGATGACATCGTTCTGGATCATCTGAGCATTGACATGCTCATCGTAGGCATGCCTCTCCTGGGTGTTCATCATCAGGTAGTCCAGACGGCGCTTGGCCTCTTGCAGACCTGGGGCAGTGGTCGTCTCGCTGATCTCACCATCCTTGAGATACTTGATCCACTCCTCCAGATGCGTCTCTGCTATCTTGTTAAAGGCATTGACACGCACCAGGTAGTACTCGGGAAAGACCTCCTCAGGGGCCTTCATGTTGATAACATTCTTCTCCTTGGTGGTGATCTGCAACGTATCGTGCTTGGTCACACCATGGAACACGGTCTGACCACGATATACATAGTCCTCACCCTTGCCCAAGTCGAAGTAGAGGATGCTGATGGAATAGACCTTCTTGACCTGCTCGTAGGTGTTGCCCAACTGTATATGCTCGGTGATGGCCTTGGCCACACCATAGAGGATGCGCTCCAGATAGTACAACTCTCGGGTGAGCTGAATCTCGACGATGATAATCTCGTCCTTGCTGTTCTTGGCCTTGATATCAACGCGATTGAACTTGTCGGTAGAGGTCTCCTGATTACCCTCGCTCTCCAGTATCTCGACGATGTGCACGGGCTCCTCCAAAAGGACCGTGATGAGTCCCTCCAGAATACCGAAGTTGGCCTTGTTGCGCAAGATACTCTTGGCGGCCCAATCAAAACGGATGTACTTGGGGGTAGGCATATATAAGTGAACTATTTATGGTTTTAGGCCGCAAATATACACATTTTATATAATATAGCGTGCTTTTGAGAAAGAAAAGTGTACGAATATCGGAATATCTTTGTAATTTTGCACCAAAATTGCACGCAAACGCATGATACGCAAGTTTGATTTCCTCGTGATTGGCTCTGGTGTAGCCGGCATGAGTTACGCCCTCCAGGTGGCTGCCTCGGGCAAAGGTAAGGTTGGCCTCATCTGCAAGACTACAATAGACGAGGCTAACACGGCCAAGGCACAGGGCGGCGTAAGCTCGGTGACTAACTTTGAGGTGGATGACTTTGAGAAGCACATTCACGACACCATGGTGGCTGGCGACTGGATCAGCGACCCCGAGGCTGTACGCCAGGTGGTGGAGGGAGGACCCGCTGGCATACAGAGACTGGTGCAGTGGGGCGTGAACTTCGACCGCAAGGAGGACGGCTCCTTTGACCTCCACCGCGAGGGAGGCCACTCGGAGTTCCGCATTCTGCACCACGCCGACGACACTGGCTACGAGATACAACGTGGCCTCATCGAGGCGGTGCGCCGATGCCCCCAGATAGAGGTATTGGAGAACCACTTTGCGGTGGAGATCATCACACAGCACCATCTGGGTGTGCGTGTGACACGCCGCACTACCGACATAGAGTGCTATGGTGCCTACGTCCTCACACCGGAAGGCAAGATTGATACCTATCTCTCCAAGGTAACACTGATGGCTACGGGCGGCACAGGTGCTGTATATGCCACAACAACCAACCCCAACATTGCCACAGGCGACGGCATCGCGATGGTGTATCGCGCCAAGGGCAAGGTTAAGGACATGGAGTTCGTGCAGTTCCACCCCACGGCTCTCTACAACCCCAAGGAGGCACACCCTGCCTACCTCATCACGGAGGCCATGCGCGGCTATGGCGGCATCTTGCGCCTGCCCAACGGCGAGGAGTTCATGCAGAAGTATGACGAACGTCTCTCCCTCGCGCCCCGCGACATTGTGGCGCGCGCCATCGACAAGGAGATGAAGATACATGGTCTGGATCATGTCTGTCTGGACGTGACACACAAGGATGCGGAGGAGACCCGCAAGCACTTCCCCAACATCTACGCCAAGTGCCTCTCCATTGGCATCGACATCACCAAGCAGATGATACCCGTCTGCCCCTGTGCCCACTACATGTGTGGTGGCATCGAGGTGGACCTCGACGGCCAGTCGAGCATACATCGTCTCTACGCCGTGGGCGAGTGTTCCTGCACTGGCCTGCACGGCGGCAACCGTCTGGCCAGCAACTCCCTCATCGAGGCGGTGGTCTATGCTGAGGCAGCGGCCAAGCACTCTCTCGCTGCCGTGGACAGTCTCTCCTACAACGAGGCCATCCCCGAGTGGAACGACCAGGGTATGCTCACCAACGAGGAGAAGGTTCTCATAGCTCAGGATGCCAAGGAGGTGGGACAGATCATGAGCACCTACGTGGGCATCGTGCGCAGCGACCTTCGCCTGCACCGCGCCTGGGAGCGCCTGGACCTGCTCTATGAGGAGACGGAACACCTGTTCAAGCGCACTGTAGCCACCAAGGATCTGTGCGAACTGCGCAACATGATCAACGTGGGCTACCTCATTACCCGCCAGGCTCTGGAACGCAAGGAGAGCCGCGGCCTGCACTACACCATCGACTACCCGCATAAGTAGGAAAATGAATGATGAGAGATGAATGATGAGAGATGAATTCTTCTCTCTTAATTCTTAATTCCTCAGAACTGTAGGTTCAGCCTCAGGCGGATGCCCCAGCGGGGCGAGGTGGAGAGCTCGTTGTAGGTGAAGCGGTGGACATACTCCACATGCAGCACCCGCAGAATGTTGTGCAGACCCACAGAGGCCTCTATGTAAGGACGACGGGGTGACATGATATGGCTATTTTCTGGGAAGGCAAGGAATGCCTCGCCTGCTTGGCAGGTACCCCAAAGCATACGCAGACCTAGATACTCACGCCACTTGAGGCGATGAATCAGAGGTATGCGGTTGAGGAGTTTACCTTGCAGGTCCCAGTCGAGAATGAGGGAGGCGTAGCTATCGTTGAGGAACTCCATATTATTGATAAGCTCAAAGGTGCCACGCTGCTTTATAAAACTCAGATTGGTTGCTGGCATGATGAGCAACGGAAAGGGCACACGGTTCCATTGTATTCCTCCACGGGCATCGATATCGAGGGTACCCCCTGAGTCGAGGTGCAGACGGCGGTAGATCTGCGCCTCGGTGAGATTGTACTTATACTGACCGCCCAGAGGACCACGCAGACCCATAGTGTGGGTGAGGGAGTAGAGGGGCGCATCGTTGTTGAGGGTGTGGCGTGCCTGCTTGGAGTTGATGTAACGCGCACCTGGACGATAGGCCAGGGTGAGGGAGGCCTCGGAGTAGGTGATACTCCCTAGGTCGGCCATGGGCTGCGAGACATCGGCACTGAGGGGCGTAAAGCGGAGCTGGCCGGCAGGACTGTCCTCCTGGCGCCGCAGATGGGCGGCAAGACGGAAGCCGTTCTTCCACTCCCGTTCATAGCGCAGACGCCACTGCTCAAAGTACATCATGTGCTCGACCTTGGCCCACTTGAGGGAGGTAAAGACGTTGTCCTTGTCGGTGTTGAGGAAACGGTCGGAGGGTGCCATGAGGTCGCGCTGGTAGGTCAGTGAGAGGTTGTGGACGGGGAACTCCTGTGGACTGTGCAGGGGACTGTTGAAGGCATAGGTCACCTCGCCCAGGCCCTTCCACTTGCGGTCGCGGAAGCCATAGGCCACATAGCCCTTGAGAAACAGATGGGGCATGAGTTCGGCGGTGGTGCGGGCTGAGAGACGCAGGCGCAAGCCATCGACGGGATTGGAGGAGATGATGGTGTTGACGGGGGTGATATCTACATAGGAGGGCTGGCCTGGCTTGAGGGTTAGAGGCACGGTGTTGGTGGCCAGGGCACGGAGCAGCCACACTACGGGCTTGAGGCCGCGGGTGTTGAGAAAACGGAGCTTGAACTGATCGATGCTCGCCTCGCCCTGCGTGAGGGCTACGGAGCGGTGGCGCTGCCAGAAGTCAGGGGTGCGCTGTAGGGCATTGGCATCGATGGTGTGGGGACCATTGTGGCGGAACTCACGGGAGGCGATACGCTCTGTGCTGAACTGGGAGTAGCGGGTGGTGCGCTGCACGAGGAACTTTTGCAACTGCTCCACGATGCGCAGCTCGAGTACCATGTGGTCCTCCATGAGCACATGCTCTCCCGTGGGCAACGTGCCGAAACTCTGCGTGATCCGCAGGCTCTCTACCCAGTTGACACCCGTACCGCGGGGCAGGGAGAGACTGGCCCGCAGTACCTGATAGGTGGAGTCGGCGGCTATAAGCATGGAGCCCTGAAAGCCAAAGTCCTGGTTGTTGGCGGGAGTGAAGAATACATCGTAGAGGCGGAGCCCATCGATGTCCAGCGTGTCGGCTATGTAGTAGTGATAAAAGGAGAGAGCCGTGCGTCTGCTCAGGGGCGACGTGATCTGGTGCTGAAAGAGACGGATGTCGTCGTCCATGATGTTGACCTCGCTGAAGATGTCGTCCAGACTCTGCGCCGTGATGGTGCCGACATCAAAGAGATCCTCCAGTCCTGTGTGGCGCTGGCCGATGACGATGTCGCACTCCTGCGAGGGTTGGCGGCGGGTGATGTGGCGAGATACGGTCTCGGAGAGGGTGAAGGGCAGTATGAGTTTGCCCGTGGCGTTGCACACCTCCACCTGCTCATGCAGGAAGGGCATGCGGCGGTCGGGCCTAGCCTGCATGAGCTTGGGCGACACGTCGTTGAGGGCGAGGCTGGTCTTGGTGTAACGCTCCACACTGGTATAGTCGTGGCGCGCTGTCCAGTCGTTCTGGCCCTTGGCGGCAATGACGCGCTGCATGAGCTCCACAGCGGGATTGTCCTTGCGGCGGTAGCGTTCCTTCTTGATGCGCACACTGGCCTCATCGAGCCTCACCGTGTCGGGGGAGGCTATAGTATCAGTCTGCGCCACCACAGGGGCGGCGCAGAGCATAAGAAGAAGGATGAGGACAAGGCTCATTTACTAATTTGCTAACTCACTAATTTGCTAATTTACCAATCACCTCCTCAATAGTAAGCATAAGCTGCTCACCAGTCACCATATCCTTGAGGGCAATGAGGCCCTCCTCCATCTCCTGCTCGCCAACGAGGGCTACGTAGGGCACCTGGAGGGCATTGGCATACTGCATCTGCTTCTTCATCTTGGCGGAGTCAGGATAGACCTCGGTGGGGATGCCAGCATGACGAGTCTGGCGGGCCAGTTGCAGACAATAGGCGGCCTCCTTCTCGCCAAAGTTGATAAAGAGCAGACGAGCACCACCCTGGGTCTCCTTGGGGAAGAGGTCGAGCTGCGTGAGTACGTCGTAGATGCGGTCGGCGCCAAAGGAGATTCCCACACCGGAGAGGCCGGGCATACCAAAGATACCTGTGAGGTTATCGTAGCGGCCACCTCCGTTGATAGAACCTATCTCCACATCGAGGGCCTTGACCTCGAAGATGCAACCCGTATAGTAGTTCAGACCGCGAGCAAGGGTTAGGTCGAGACTGATGGGAGAACGGAGATCAGTGAGCTGACCCAGCACAAACTCCACCTCGTCGCAACCCTTGAGACCTGTCTCGGAGGTAGCGAGCACCTGGCGCATGGTGGCGAGCTTGTCGGCATTGGTACCTGAGAGAGTGATGATGGGCTGGAGCATATCGACCTGCTCCTGAGAGAGGCCACCCTCCAGCAGTTCCTTGTTGACACCCTCTAGGCCTATCTTGTCAAACTTGTCAATAGCCACAGTGATATCCACGATGCGGTCGGCGGCACCGAGTACCTCTGCTATACCAGTGAGTATCTTGCGGTTGTTTATTTTGATCTCCACACGCACACCAAAGCGGTGATACACCTCGTCAACGATCTGCATGAGTTCCACCTCGTTGAGGAGGGAGTCGGAGCCCACCACGTCGGCATCGCACTGATAGAACTCTCGATAGCGGCCCTTCTGCGGACGGTCGGCACGCCATACGGGCTGTATCTGGAAACGCTTGAAGGGCATCTGCAACTCCTCGCGGTGCTGCACCACATAGCGAGCAAAGGGCACGGTGAGGTCGTAGCGCAGGCCCTTTTCGCAGAACTTGGCAGCGAGCTGGGGAGCTGTCATCTCCTCATACTGCTGGGTGCTGACGCTACGGGTGAAGTCGCCAGAGTTGAGTATCTTGAAGAGGAGCTTGTCGCCCTCCTCGCCATACTTGCCCATGAGGGTGGAGAGGTTCTCCATAGAGGGTGTCTCTATCTGGCGGTAGCCGTAGAGGGCATATACGTCACGGATGGTGTTGAAGATATAGTTGCGGCGGGCCATCTCCACGGGACCGAAGTCGCGTGTGCCCTTAGGGATGCTGGGTTTCTGTGTTGCCATGGGATTGAGGACCCCCTCCGGCCTTCGGCCATCTCTCCCTCTTAAGGGGAGGAATACTCCTACGAGACAGAATGACGAAGAGAGGTAGGGGGAATTACTAAATTATCGTTTTCGTTATCGTTTTCGTTATCGTTAAAGATTACATCTCTTTGATGAGATACACCTGCGCGGGCAGGTGGTCGCTATAGCCATTGAGCCATACCCCGCCAGCTGTGGTACGGAGGGGAGAGCCCTTGTACTTGCCCTCCTGCTGGAAGAGGTAGTCACGCATGAAGATGGCGTGCTGCCAGAACGTGAGGCCACCACTCAGGTCGAGCTCGCTGGGCTTCTTGGGATGCTTCAGATTGTAGTCACGATTGACCATATTGCCGCTCACGAGTATCTGGTCAAAGAGATTCCAGCGACCATTGTAGAGCAGCGTGCCCTGTCCCTGCTTGCGCAGCGTGTGGTACCAGGGATTGAAGAGGTCTGCGTCGCTCGTGAGCTTATCAGCAGTAAACTTACACTTCAATCCCTCGGTCATAGAGAGATTGTCGGGATCGTCGTTGAGGTCTCCCATGACGATCATCTTGACATCGCCCTTGTAGCGCTTTACCAGAGCATCGCAGAGGGCGCGCACTTGCTTGCCTGCACGTTCGCGGATAGGACTCGCAGCACCACGGCTGGGCCAGTGGTTGACAATGACCGCCACACGCTCGCCGGCCATACGACCTACACCTACGAGGAAGCCACGGGTGATATGTGTGGTGTCGCCATAGAGAGGCAACACGTTGATAGTACCATCAGCAGTCTGAGTGAAGCCAAGCGGCAGCTCCTTGCTATGCTCGGCGTCCTCGGGGTAGATGTAGGGCACGTAGAGGGAGTCCTCCAGCTGGAAGAAGCGGGGACTGTAAATCAGAGCGCACTCCACTCCACGGTGGTCAGCACTCTCATAGTGCAGGATGCGGTAGCCACGACCCTTGAGGCTGGGCTGACGGAGGATATCCTCCACCACAGCACGGTTCTCCACCTCGGATACACCTATCACGGCAGCTCCTGCCTTCAGCTTGTCGGTGCAAAGCTGGGAGCGCACCTTGCTCATATTGGTGAGCTTAGCCTGATACTTCATGCCAGTCCACTTGTAAGAGCCGCTGGGCAGGAATTCATAGTCGTTCTTACCGGGAGCATGGATGGTGTCAAATGCATTTTCCAGATTATAGAAGGCCACACCATAGACGGCCAGACGCTTCTGCTGCTGAGCATCGGCGGCTGAACGACTGGCGGTAAACACCAAGGCCATCGCAAAAAGACTCAGGCCAAAGAGTAGTTTCTTCATCGTTTATACTGGTTTTTGGTATTTTCGGCACAAAATTACAAAAAACCTACCACTTAGGCGGTGTATCTCCTTACTTTTTCTTACTTTTGCACGGAATTATCACAGATTGACCCCTCAAACCATGGTACTTAACTATATCTGGCTAGCATTCTTCTTCATCGCCTTTGTGATTGCGGTGATCCGACTCGTGTTCTTTGGCGATGTGGAGGTATTCCCCGCCATCATGAACTCCACCTTTGAGACGTCCCGCACGGCCTTTGACATCTCTCTCGGTCTGACGGGCGTGCTATCCCTCTGGCTCGGTGTGATGAAGATAGGCGAGCGCGGCGGTGTGGTCAATGCCCTAGCCCGCGTGCTGAGTCCGGTGTTCTGCCGCCTCTTTCCCGACATTCCCAAGGGACACCCCGTGACGGGCAACATCTTCATGAACATTGCGGCCAATATGCTCGGTCTCGACAACGCCGCCACACCTCTGGGCCTCAAGGCTATGGAGGGTATGCAGGAACTCAATCCCAAGAAGGACACGGCCTCCAACTCCCAGATCATGTTCCTCGTGCTCAACACCTCGGGCCTGACCATCATCCCTGTGAGCATCATGGTCTATCGCGCACAACAGGGAGCCGCACAACCCACCGACGTGTTTGTGCCCATACTGCTGGCCACCTTCTTTGCCACGCTGGGCGGCATCATCATCACGAGCCTCTATCAGCGCATCAACCTCCTCAATCGCACCCTGCTCCTCACCCTGGGCGGCATGACGCTCTGCGTGGGAGGCCTCATCTGGGGTATGAGCCAGCTGGACAGCGTGACGATGAACCTCGTCGGCACCAACGTGGCCAATGTGTTGCTCTTCCTTATTATAATAGCGTTCCTGGGCGCGGGCGTGCGCAAGCGAGTCAACGTCTATGATGCCTTTATCGAGGGTGCCAAGGAGGGTTTCCAGACCGCTGTGCGCATCATTCCCTATCTTGTGGCCATCCTCGTGAGCATCGGCGTATTCCGTGCCTCGGGTGCCATGGACTGGATTATCGATGGACTCACCTGGCTCGTACATCTGACGGGCCTCGATGCCCAGTGGGTCGGTGCTCTACCCACGGCACTCATGAAGCCTCTCTCTGGCAGTGGTGCACGCGGCATGATGGTCGATGCTATGACGACCTATGGCGCCGACTCCTTTGTGGGACGCCTGTCGTGCATCTTCCAGGGCAGCACGGACACCACATTCTACATCCTGGCAGTGTATTTCGGTAGCGTTGGCATACGCCATACCCGCCATGCCGTCACCTGCGGCCTCCTGGCCGACCTCGTAGGAATCATCGCCGCCATCGGCATCTGCTACCTATTCTTTGGGTGATTCGGACCTTGACCTTGACTTTAACCTTAACCTTGACCTTAACCCCAGTCCGTCCCACCAAGGTAAATCATTAAACATTAATCATTAAACATTAAACCTTAAACGACCCTAAACCTTGCCCCTCCGCCACTACCCTATCACCACTCTGTGGTTCATCTTCATCTACATAGTGTGTCTCATGCCTGTACCTGAGACACCACTCAATCATGTCATCGGCATCGACAAGTTTGTTCACCTCGGCCTCTGGCTCGTCGCCAGTCTCATCATCTGGTTTGAGTACAGCCGTGCACCGCAGCGCTACAAGCCCCGTCGTCCCCTCCTCCTCACCGTCATACTCCCCATCCTCTGCAGCGGTAGTATAGAACTCCTTCAGGCTTATGCCACCACCTGCCGCTCTGGCGACTGGTTCGACTTTCTCTTCAACTCCGCCGGCGTCCTCCTCGCCTGGGCGGTGGTTGTCATGGTTAAGGTAAGGTTTAAGGTTTAAAGTTTAAAGTTTAAGGTTAAGGAGTTACTTCTGCTATAATCGAGTAGGAGGTAAACGCTAATCGTAGGCGTTTATCTCCTACTTTCACGTTTA
>JAKSLU010000014.1 GCA_024400995.1 Bacteroidaceae bacterium | reverse complement strand
CTCCCCGCTCCCGCACCAAGATAGTGGTAAGCAAGGTCTAAAAGATGTTTATCGGTGTAGTGTAGGTGTAGGTCACGTGGGGGCGTTTTGGATTTTTTCTGGAGGAGAGGGTGAATTTGTCGGCAACTAAGAAACACTAGTCGGCAACTAAGAAATACTAGTCGGCAACTAAGAAATACTAGTCCCTACACTACGACAAACTAGTCTATACAGTAGGAAAAACTAGTCTATACTCTAGGAAAAACCATCCATCCACTAGGGCTTTGCAACATATTATATACATACGCGCGCGAAAAGCGCGAAATAAATTTGGCCTTTCGCCAAGATATTCGTAACTTTGCAGCGCATAAATATAACACACCCAGCTATGAAGAAACTCTACGCTATCCTGTTCATTATGTGCCTCTGCCTGAGCGCACATGCAGCCAAGGGCACCCTCTATGTAGGTTACCCCATCGACTACGACTACGTCTATTCGTACGACGGATTTGGTGGACTCGACAAGGACACCAAGATCGGCGCGGCCATCCTCGTGACCCGCGATATGGTGGCTCCCTACATCGGCGCTAACATCAAGGGACTACGCATAGGATGGGCCGACCCCACCGCCAGCACCAAGGCGACCACCTTTGCTCGCACGGAGCTGAACGGAGAGGACCTGGCTACCGGCACCGGCACTCTCTACGACAGGAACAACGGCTCGTGGAACACTGTAAATTTCAAGACTCCCATCACCATTGCGGAGGACTTTGACCACATCTACGTGGGCTATCAGTGCACGCTCAAGGCTGGTTCATGGGGTGTGAGCAACATGTACCCCCACAACCAGGCCGGCTCTGCCTTCCTCTCCCGCGAGGGCGTGAACGATGAGAGCGGCCAGCTGCTCTGGGAGGATCTCAGCGAAAGCGGCACACTCTCCATCCAACTCATCGTTGAGGGCGAGACCAGCGAGTACGGCAACATTGCCAGCCTGCAGAACCTGCGTCGCTACCCTATTGCTACTCAGGGAGAGACCAGTGACGGACTGCTCACTCTCTGCAACGAGGGCATGTCCTCTATCAACTCTCTCACGCTGACCTATACCCTGGGCGAGAAGAGCGAAGAGAAGGCCATCCCCCTCAAGACAGCCATACTGAAGGGCAAAAAGGCCAACATCGCCGTTCCCGTGTGTAACCTCGGCACGGGTGAGCACAGCGTGAGCATAACCAAGGTTAACGACACCGACAACCGCCTCAAGGGCACCATCACATACTATCAGACCGCCGTTCCCGCCGATGTAGCTGAACGCTACACACGCCGTCCTCTCGTGGAGTGGATAGAGAGTGAGAACGCCTGGAACTGCGTCAAGTACTACGACGACTATCTCGCACCCGGCATCGACAGCTACCGCGACCGCATGTCGCTGCTCTCCTGCCACTTTGAGGACCAGTTCATGACGGGCGACGACGAGGAACTGGAGATGCTCCTGCACCTATGCGACAAGGACTCCTCCAAGATATACGTCCCCACCTTCATGATCGACCGCACGCAGATGGTCACCTACTCGTCCGACGCTATCTGCAACTACGCCCTTTGGGCTCAGGGCGTAGTCATGCCCCAGTTCGTAGGTCCTCTCTACGAGGCTGCCCTGGAGCTGCCCACCTTTGCCAGCGTGACGGCAGAGATCGACTACGATGAGCAGACACTCAAGGGCCAGATCACCGTGAGCGGCGAGGTGGCTGAGAACATTCTCGCCGAGAGCGACGAACTGGGCCTCGTGGTAGTTCTCGTTGAGGACAAGGTGGACAGCGACTCGCAGCTCATCGACGAGGTAAAGCAGGACGACAAGAAAGACGACAAGAAGGTGCGCCGCAAGGGTGATGACGATGGAAGTCAGGTCTATGGTCATGTAACCCACAACAACGTGGGCCGCTACCGCCTCACCCCTCTCTATGGCGACGTCATCACTGAAGAGGGCACATACTCCAAGACCTATGACTTTGAGCTCGAGGAGGACTGGAAGGTGCAGGACATGCGCGTGCTGGCCTATCTCACCCTCAATCCTCAGAAGAACGGCAAGTGGCGCGGCAACGTGATCAACTCTACGGAGCAGGCATTCCCCACTCCCGAGGGCATCCGTACCACCACCCTCTCCTGCACGACCGGACGTGCCTATGACCTCCAGGGCCGTCAACTCCAGGGACATGCAGCCAAGGGCATCATGATCCGCAATGGCCAGAAGATTATTAAGGGGTGTTCTATTAATTCGCTTGAGTCGATTTTGAGGCTTTAGCGAAGTAGATTTCTCTCTTGAAGGAAGGAGCGTAGCGGGCTACGTGACTGAGTGAAAGAGAGAAAGATACGAGATAAAGGCCAAAAGCGGCCAAGCATAGGACATTACCCTTGTATGAACTGATTAACGAATTAATAGAAGACCCCTTAAGCCCATCCCCATCACACGATGAAACACATATCTCTCACGCTCCTGCTCCTATGCACCCAGCTGCTGGCCGTAGCACAGAGTTACTACGGCTACTGCCCCATGCAGGTGGAGCCTACCGATGTGACTGCCATCGGTACGGGCAAGAACAACTTTATGGAGGCGGCCATCTGCCTCGACACGGAGGTAGATCCGCTCGTCATGAAGCTCCACGAGGCTGGGGCACAGATTGCGGGCGTACGCTTCTACGTCACTCATGACTACAAGCAGCGTTCCCAGCAGCGTTCCCTCATACAGGTCCGTCAGGGCGATGCCGCCAACGAGCCCGTGGCCAAGCAGGTGGACAACTTTGTGCTGGGCTGGAACGAGATACGCTTTGCGCAGCCCGTAGCCATCGCCGAGGGCAAGAACTACGTGGGCTACCAGGTGTATGAGACGATAGGAGCCCCCCACCCCGTGGCCAGCTATGCTCACGCCAACATCCCCACAGCCTGTTGCATCAACCCTGCGCGTGAGGGCTACCAGAACTACCTCAACCGAGGCACTCTGCTCGTACAGGCTATCATCGAGGGTGCTGAGGCTATCAACAACCTGCAGAACAGTGCCCTCGTGGCCTTCAGTGGCGTGAAGACCAAGATGGTGCAGCCCTCCAAGCCCTTCAGCTGCAATCTCTATGTGCGCAACCTTTCGTCCCACCCCATCACGTCGGTAGAGTTCGAGGGACGCGATGCCTATGGCGTCGTTACACCCTATAGCGTTACGCTCCCCGAGGAGCTGGCACCCTACGATGGAGTGGCCATCCCGTATCAGCTCGTTGCGCCCTCGCATGAGGGCATGAGCGAGAGCCTTACGCTCAGCGTCACCAAGGTGAACAGCCAGACGGCCTCACCCACCATGCCCACCCAGGGTGTGCTCTACGTGGCACTCGATGCCTACGAGCGCGTGCCTGTGGTGGAGGAGTTCACCTCACAGGCCTGCGTCAACTGCCCCTTCATGGCCTACTATCTCGACCGTGCCATGGAGGAGTACCGCGAGCAGGGACACCCCTGCCTCTACGTGGCTCACCACGCTGGCTTTGTGAACGATCGCTTCACCAAGTCGCCAGACCTGGAGTTGCTCTACCTCTTTGAGGGCGACAGCTACAACCCCGCCGTCATGTACGACCGCCGTATGCTGAGCGGCTCACAGTCGGTGCTGCAGTCAGCCAAGCTGGCCGAGACCGACCCCTACTCCGAGGCTATCATCGAGGCAGCCTCCTTCCCCGCACTGGCAGAGGTCACAGTCATCCCCACTCTCCAGGATGGCAGCATGAGCGTTCAGGTGTCTGGCAGCATCAACCGCTACCTCCTACAGGAGACCAAGGACATCTACCTCAGCTGCTACCTCATCGAGAACGACATCAAGCCTACGGGCTCCTCGGGCAAGGACGGCAACAACTATCAGATGGGCCTCGACGATCCCAGCGCTCCCGCTGACCTCAAGGACAAGTACCGCCACAACGGTGTGATACGCAACTACTTCAACATCAACCCCGCTGGTGACAAGCTCGACATCGTGGAGGGCGACAGCTATTCCTACAACGTGAGCTACGAACCTCAGAGCATAAACAAGGAGGTCGTCCTGGCCAACTGCGACGTGGTGGCCATCGTGCACCTCATCGACAAAAAGGTGATGCAGAACAACTTTGTCCTCAACGCTGGTAGTGCCCGCATGCAGGGCTACTTCACGGAGGGCATCGGGGCTGTGACCACAGCCACTGCCCAGCCTGACCATGTAGCATACGACCTGCAAGGCCGCCAGCTCTCACGCTCCGCCTCTGCCAAGGGGCTAGTCATCCGCAACCACCGCATCACGCTCTGCCGATAACACAGGGCATGATGCACAAGTATCTAACCCGATAAATACTCTCACAAGTGGAACCCACATTCAAGCACCTCACACCCATCCAGATACGCTTTAACGATATCGACCGTCTGGGACACGTCAACAACAACGCCTACTTTGCCTACTATGACCTGGGCAAGGAAAAATACATCATCGACGTGCTCAAGGTGGACTACGCTACAGGACAGATTCTGCCCGTCATTGCCAACATCAACGCTGACTTTCTGGAGCCTATGTTCTACGGCGACCAGATCATTATGCAGACCTGCGTGAGCCGTATTGGCAACAAGAGTTTCACGCTCCAGCAGCGCGCCGTCAACCAGACCACGGGACGCACCATGTGCCAGTGCACTACGGTGATGGTGTTCATGGACATCGCAGCCCAGAAGTCCGTGCCCATGCCCGAGGAGTTCCGTCGGGCCATCGAGAGCTTTGAGGGCATACAGAGCGAAATCAAGTAGTGCAAATGCAGACAGTCAGATACACACAGAACGCTGCAGCGGCCCTCTCCGAGATCGTCACCAAGCACGCTCCCGACCAGGTCTTTGTACTGTGCGACAGCCACACGGAGCAGTTATGTCTGTCCCTGTTGCAGTCTGCTGGGCGTGTCATCACCATTCAGCCCTCCGACGCAGCCAAGACGCTGGACACTCTGGCCAGCGTATGGACAGCACTGCAGCAGGGAGGAGCCACACGCCACTCGTTGCTCGTCAATCTGGGCGGCGGTATGGTGACTGACCTCGGTGGATTTGCTGCAGCTACATTCAAGCGCGGCATACGCTTTGTCAACATCCCCACCACACTACTCGGTATGGTCGATGCTGCGGTGGGAGGCAAGACGGGCATCAACTTTGGCGGCCTGAAGAACGAGGTAGGCAGCTTCCGCGAGGCCGAGGAGGTGCTCATCTGCACCAAGTTCCTCGCTACGCTCGATGCCCCCAACCTCCGCTCTGGCTACGCCGAGATGCTCAAGCACTCGTTGCTCTCCTCCCGACGAATGTGGAGTGAGCATCTGCTCTTCGACCTGGCAGACCCAGACTTCGGTCAGCTCCAGACCCTCGTGCAGCAGAGCATAGAGGTCAAGCAGAGCATTGTAGCTCAGGATCCACACGAACAGGGCATCCGCAAGGCTCTCAACCTGGGGCACACCATCGGTCATGCGCTGGAGTCATGGCACAACGCCCACCACGCCGAGGCCCTACTGCATGGTTACGCCGTGGCTTGGGGACTCGTAGCTGAACTCTATCTCGCTGCGGCTCAGACCGAAATGCCGACGGAGGTACTGCGCCAGACGGCCCGCTTTGTCTTTGACCACTACGGACGTCCCGCCATTGGCTGCAATGACTACGACGCTCTCTACGACCTCATGCTCCACGACAAGAAGAACCGTGGACGCGACATCAACTTCACGCTACTCCACGAGCCTGGCGACGTACTCATCGACCAGCATGTGGAGCGCACTCTCATAGACGAATCACTCGACTTCCTGCGCGATGCATAGACTCCTCACCATACTCGCACTCCTCCTCGCCTCGCTCACAATGCAGGCGCAGACGGACATGCAGCTCCTGCAAAGGTGGCTCAACGGCGTATCCAAGTACGACAATGAGTACCCCCGCGAGAAGGTCTATCTGCATACCGACCAGGACTCCTATGTCCAGGGGGAGACCATGTGGATCAAGGCAATGGTGGTGCGCGCCTCCAGCCTGATGCCCCGTCCCGTGAGCCGTGTGCTCTATGTCGAACTGCTCAATACGGACGGGCAGATCGTGGACCGCCAACTTCTGCAGATTGACGCCAACGGTCAGGCCGAGGGGCATATTGAGCTCTGCGACCCCATCCACGATGGATTCTACGAGTTGAGGGCCTACACCCGTGAGATGGTCAACTGGCACGAGGAGGCGATCTACTCCAAGATTATCCCCGTCTTTGACGAGCGCCTCGACATCTCCGTTCCCGACCTCAAGAGCACACCTACTCCTCCCGCCGACGCCACTGGTGCACTGACGAGCGAGGAAAGCTCCGAGGGCTATATCCTTACGGCCGGCGAGGGCGTGGACTCCATGCAACTATGCGCCCTGCTAGTGACCTGCCGCGAGCGTCCCTGCTATGTGGACACTCTGACCGTGGGTGGCGCTGCCGGCCTCGTACAGTTGGAGTTGGAACGCAGTGTGCTCCACGATGGCTGGAACCAGTGCTACCTCATGACTACCCGAGGCACCTCACTGGGCCAGTGCAAGATATGGAAGGACCCCACCATCGGTCGCGAACTGCGCGTGAGCATACAGCAGAATAAGGGTAGCTATGCCCCCTTTGCACCTGTAGCGGTGGAGGTACAGGTCAGCGACGCCCAAGGCCGACCCGTGCGCAATGCCGAGTTTAGTCTAGCCGTACGCGACCGCGATGGATTCATTACCCAGCCCGTGGGGGCCGACATGACCCAGCATCTGCTAGATGACCAGGGCGGTGAACGTATGCCGCTGGAGGTGATGACGGGTGCCACTCCTTTTGCGCTGAAACAGCCCATTGAGGATAAACTCCTCCTACAGGGGCAGCTCTTCCGCGATAACGACAAGCGTCGCCCCATGCCCAACTTCAACCTATTTGTCAACATGTACTCTCCCGAAGGTGGAGCTCTGAGCGGTGATGCCCGTACAGACGAGGAAGGCCGCTTTGCCTTCACCTCCAACGAGGACTATATGGGCGACTGGATTGCACAGTTCTCCGTGCGCAACGACGAGGGCAAGCGCAAGTGGAGCCGCGTGGCTCTCAATCGCTGGTTTGCACTGCAGCCGCACCGCTGGACCACAGAGGACTTTGAACTTGAGCGCATCACCGCACTCTCTCCCGCAGAGGAGCCTGTGGCGCCACGCCTCTTTGAGTGGGAGGACACCATACCCCGCATCAACAAGGCTATAGCTTTGGCCGAAGCCAAGGTCATGGGGAAGGGTAAGTATAGTGGACTCAAGGGGGACCGCTTCTCCCATCGGGGAGGCGAAAAACGCGGTATGCACTTTGCCGACAAGTACATCAACATCCCCATGGCCCTGGAACAGTGGAAAGACCAGGGCGGAGGTGGAGAGTTCCTGCAGGACTTCCTGCCTCTCTACGACAAGGACTTTGAGTACTACAACATAAACTACCACACTCCTTTTGACAAGATACCCAACGAGGACCAGGTGGAGGGGCTTAACTTCCACTACAAGGGAAAGAAGGCCGTGGTCTTTATAGACAATCAACTCTGTACAGTGGATCACGACCTCTACCGTCTTACAAAATTGGAGGAAGCAGAGGACATGCGCAGCAACATAGGACGTTCCAGGCTTGACCTGCAGACCTCATACTGGGCAAGTGAGATCAAGAGTGTCCTGGTGATGGAACGCCGCGACAACTGGTGGCGCTTTACGGACTACAAGGAGCAAGTGTGGCTCGAAAAGGCCCCCGAAATCGAGACGGCCATCTTTGTCTATACGCGTCCCAAGAGCTACCTCTACAAGGGCAAGAAAGGCGTTGACATGCGCATCATCCAGGGTTTCCAGAAGCCTGTACCTTACCCAGCTCCCCAGTACAATGGTCTGGAGCCAGAGGACAAGGAGGACTACCGACGAACCCTCTACTGGGCACCGCGCCTCACGACCAACGACGAGGGCAAAGCAAGTGTGGTATTCTTCAACGGAGCCCGTCCCGACACCGAGCTATCCTTCTCACTACGAGGCATCACACCCGACGGCCACATTATCAATGTAGAGCAGTAATTCACACGACCATATAGTCCCATTTCACATGACCTACGACGAAATCAACACCGCCATAGCCGCCCTTGAGGCAGCCCCCTCCCCCGCCACCAACGCCCTCCTTGCTCAGCTCCTCCTGGAGCGCGGCGAGATGAAGCGCAAGGCACACAACCCCGACGGCGCCATGCAGGACGCTCAACGCGCCATGCAGCTCGACCCTAGTCTGGTACAGGGACTATCGGGCACTCTCAACGCCTAAGACCGCACATTATATATAATATAGTTCTATCCTACGTACACATGACACTCTATCCCAAACTCATAACCGATGCCCTGCAGCAGGTGCGCTATCCTGGCACGGGCAAGAATATCGTTGAGGCGGATATGCTCGAGGACGACCTCCGCATAGACGGCATGAAGGTCAGCTTCAGCATTATCTTCCCGCAGGACACCGACCCATTCCAGAAGTCCGTACTCAAGGCAGCCGAAGCTGCCATCCACACCTACGTAGATAAGGCAGTGGAGGTGACTGTCAGCGCCAAATATGCGGCTGCACGCCGACCCGAACCAGGCAAGATGCTACCCCAAGTCAAGAACGTCATAGCCGTGAGCAGCGGCAAGGGAGGCGTGGGAAAGAGCACCGTAGCTGCCAATCTCGCCGTGGCTCTGGCCCAGATGGGCTACAAGGTAGGTCTGCTCGATGCGGACATATTCGGTCCGTCCATGCCCAAGATGTTCGAGATGGAACACATCGACATCTTTGCCGAGCAGGTGGATGGTCGCCAGTTGCTCATCCCTGCCGAGAAGTTTGGCGTCAAGATGCTCAGCATTGGCTTCTTCGTCAAGCCCGAGACCGCTACACTATGGCGAGGCGGCATGGCAAGCAACGCTCTCAAGCAACTCATTGCCGACACGCAGTGGGGCGAACTGGACTACTTTATCCTCGACACCCCTCCCGGCACCTCCGACATACACCTCACCTTGCTGCAGAACCTGGCAATCACAGGTGCTGTCATCGTCAGCACGCCCCAGCAGGTAGCTCTGGCTGATGCCCGCAAGGGCATAGACATGTACCAGAACGAGAAGGTAGGTGTACCCCTTCTCGGTCTGGTGGAGAACATGGCCTGGTTTACGCCCGCCGAACTCCCCGAGAACCGTTACTACATCTTCGGTCGCGAGGGCACCAAGCGCCTGGCAGAGGAAATGCAAGTACCCCTGCTCGCCCAGATACCCATCGTGCAGAGCATCTGCGAGAGTGGCGACGCAGGTCGCCCCGCTGCTCTGGGCGAGACAGCCACAGGCCTCGCCTTCCGACAGCTGGCAGAGCGCGTTATCGAGGAGACCGAGCGCCGCAACCGCGAACTAGCCCCAACGACCATCGTTGAGATGAAAAAGTAAAGGGGAGTACGTCCCCCTCGGAAACGTAAACAAGTATTAAATATCCGTTGCTTTTAGGCCAAACGAAAATAAATTAGTACCTTTGCCCACACAAAACCAGCATATACTACTGACTGGCCTACTTACAACATTCAACAAACCCCTAAAACAGACTATTATGACCTCACTGATCATTCTTGCTATCGCAGTTGTCATGCTCCTCCTCTGGGTAGCCGGCATCTACAACAGCCTCGTATCTCTGCGCAACAACCGCGAGAACGCCTTTGCCAACATTGACGTGCAGCTCAAGCAGCGCCACGACCTCATTCCCCAGCTCGTAGCTACCGTCAAGGGCTATGCCGCACACGAGAAGAACCTCCTCGAAAGTGTCACCGCAGCTCGTACCGCAGCTATGGGTGCTACTACCATCAACGACAAGATTCAGGCCGAGAACCAGCTCTCCTCTGCCCTCGCTGGACTGCGCGTCAGTCTGGAGGCCTACCCCGACCTCAAGGCCAACCAGAACTTCCTGCAGCTACAGAACGAGATTGCAGACATGGAGAACAAGCTGGCCGCCACCCGCCGCTTCTTCAACTCCACCACCAAGGAGTTGAACACCGCCTGCCAGAGTTTCCCCAACAACCTCTTCGCCGGCATGTTCGGCTTCCATGCAGAGCCCATGTTTGAGGTACCCGCCGCTGAGCGTGCTATCATAGAGAAGGCTCCCGTCATTGAGTTCTAATCCCCTCCAACGTACACTCCTCACATGAAGTATGTAGGAATATACTCGCAGCAGGTGCGCAACAACACGCGCTCCCTGCTGCTTTTGTGCTTTTTTCCCCTTCTCATCCTCTCGCTGGTATGGGTGTTCTTCTACGCCCTGATTTATATGGGAGGCAATGCCTCCTATATGACGCCCGACATGATGGCCTATTATGCCACCGATCAGTGGCTGCAGGCATTGCCATGGGTGGTAGTAGCCGTGGGCCTTTGGTTCACGATAGCCTATTTTGCCAACACCGCCATGGTGCGCCGTGCCACGGGAGCCCGTCCCCTGGAGCGCCGCGAAAATCCTCGCGTATATAATATAGTAGAGAACCTCTGCATGGGCTGCGGAATGGACATGCCCAAGATTAACGTCATAGACGACCCGCAGCTCAATGCCTTTGCCTCGGGCATCGACAAGAACAGCTACACCGTGACCGTCACCACAGGCATCTGCCAGCGTCTGAACGATGACGAGCTGGCTGGTGTCATAGCCCACGAGCTCACTCACATCCGCAACAAGGACACCCGCCTGCTCATTGTGAGCATTATCTTCGTAGGCATTCTCTCCACCATCTGTTCCCTCACGACCCGCATACTGTGGAACACCTTTGTCTATGGTGGCGGCAGTCGTCGCGACAGCAAGGAAAAGGGCAACGGAGCCGCCATTATAGTAGTGATTGCCATCGCCGCTGTTCTGGCAGCTGTTGGCTACCTCTTTGCACTGCTCACCCGTTTTGCCATTAGCCGCAAGCGTGAGTTCATGGCCGATGCAGGCGGTGCCGAGATCAGTGGCAAGCCCTTGGCTCTCGCCTCAGCCCTGCGCAAGATCAGCGGCGACCCTGGTCTGCGAGGTGTGGAACGCGAGGACATCGCTCAGCTCTACATCGTTCATCCCCAAGCCCTTGCTGGTGGTGTGAGCGGTTGGTTTAGCGGACTCTTCAGTACGCACCCCGACACAGCAGAGCGTATCCGCATTCTGGAACAATTCTAGTCCCCACTCCGATGATAGCCTCTCCCTTTTCCAAGCCACTCTATGTGATGCTCAAGCCCGTCGGTGCCCACTGCAACCTGGCGTGCCACTATTGCTACTATCTCGAGAAGGCCAATCTCTACAAGAACGTAGTAGCCAAACACGTTATCACCGACGAGATGCTGGAGGAGTTCATCAAGCAGTATATCGGCGCGCAGACCATGCCCCAGGTACTCTTCACCTGGCATGGCGGCGAGACCCTCATGCGCCCACTCTCCTTCTACAAGAAGGCCATGGAACTCCAGCGCCACTATGCGGGAGACCGCACCATAGACAACTGTATACAGACCAACGGCACACTCCTAACAGACGAGTGGTGCGAGTTCTTTGCGGAGAACGGTTGGCTGGTCGGTGTCAGTATCGACGGGCCACAGGAGTTCCACGATGAGTTCCGTCGCACCCGCACCGGCAAGCCCTCATGGCGTGAGGTCATGAAGGGTATCGACCTGCTCAAGAAGCACGGCTGTGAGTGGAACGCTATGGCTGTGGTCAACGACTACAATGCCGACTACCCTCTAGATTTCTATCGTTTCTTCCGCGATGAGCTCCAGTGCCAGTACCTGCAGTTCGCTCCCATCGTAGAGCGCATTCTGCCCCACGCCGATGGTCGTCATCTGGCTCACCTGCAGGACAAGGAGGCCCCGCTGGCCGACTTCACCGTACGCCCCGATCAGTGGGGCAACTTCCTCTGTACCATTTTTGATGAGTGGGTGCGCCATGACGTAGGCCAGTTCTACGTGCAACTCTTCGATGCCACCCTCTGCAACTGGTGTGGCAAGACACCAGGCGTCTGCTCTATGGCAGCGTCCTGTGGTCATGCTGCCGTGATGGAGTTCAATGGCGACGTGTATAGTTGTGACCACTTTGTGTTTCCCGAGTACCGCCTGGGCAACATCCGCGAGCATTCCCTCTACGAGATGCTCTATGGGCCTCAGCAGCAGGAGTTCGCCAAGCTCAAGACGCAGCACCTCCCACGTCAGTGTCGCGAGTGCCCCTACAAGTTTGCCTGCAATGGCGAATGCCCCAAGAATCGCTTTGCCACCACCGCTGATGGTGAGCCAGGCCTGAACTACCTGTGCCAGGGCTACCGCCAGTTCTTCCACCACGTGGCACCCTACATGGACTACATGAAGGCGCAACTCGACCAGGAACTGCCTCCTGCCAACATAGTCGAATATCTCAAAACACATACCCTCTAACGAACGTCATCCTCTCTCTGAACCATGGCAAAGTTGTCCGAAAAGATTGGCTACGGCCTGGGCGACATGGCCTCCTCCACGTTCTGGAAGATTTTTACGGCCTATCTCCCCTTCTTCTACGCCCAAGTATTCCATCTCTCCCTTGCTGCCACAGGCACACTGATGCTGGTCACCCGCATCTGGGACGCCGTGAGCGACCCCATGATGGGTATTATCGCCGACCGCACACAGACCCGCTGGGGCAAGTACCGTCCCTACCTCCTGTGGATGGCGCTCCCCTTTGCCATTGCGGGCGTGCTCCTCTTTACCGACCCAGGACTGGGCGAGACGGGCAAGACTATATGGGCCTTTGCCACCTACATCCTGATGATGACCGTCTATACGGGTATCAACGTGCCTTACGGCTCCATGCTCGGCGTGATGACGGAGGACAGTGACGAGAAGACAGTCTTCTCCTCCTATCGCATGTTCTTTGCCTATGGCGGCTCGTTCATCATACTCGCCGCCTGGGAGCCTTTGGTCAAGTGGCTCGGCGGCCTCATGGGCAGTTCCTCTGCCGAGGCGGCCTATCTCAGCCCCTCCGCTTGGCAGATGGGTATGGTGCTGGTGGGCATCTACGTGGCCGCCCTGTTTGTGCTCACCTTCCTGATGACACGCGAACACATCCTGACAGCCCCCAAGCAGACCAGTGTGGCGGGCGATCTGGCTACCCTCACACACAATGGGCCCTGGTGGATACTCCTGGCAGGCGTACTGTGCATGAACTTCTTCAATGCCATACGCTATGCTGCTATTCCCTTCTACTTTATCTGCGTCGTAGCCCCCGATGCCACGCTTTCATTCCTATCATGGGAGTTCGCCTTCTATGCTGGCGTGTTCCTTGCTGTAGGCGAAGTAGCCAACATGACTGGTGTGGCCTGCACCCCTGCCATCACCCGTCTGTTGGGCAAGAAGTCCACCTTCCTTCTCTCTCTGGTAGCCATTGCCGTGTTGTGCAGTGGTTTCTACTTCATCCCCGCTACCACTGAGGGCTACTGGCTCATGCTCATCGTGCAGGTAGTGTTCTGCATCCTGACAGGTGTCATCTCCCCTCTGGTATGGAGCATGTACGCCGACATCAGCGACTACGCCGAGCTCAAGTTCAAGACGGCCTCCACGGGCCTCATCTTCTCCTCCAGCAGCATGGCGCAGAAGTTTGGTGGAGCGCTGGGCGGCGCAGGTGTCATGTGGCTACTTGGTGCCTTTGGCTACGACACCACCGAAGGCGTTACGAGCCAGACCCCCGAGGCCGTTCAGGGCATACGCTATCTGATGAGCTTCATCCCCGCCGCCATCGCCCTGCTCTCAGCCGCCTTCATTCTGGCCTACCCCCTCACCACGCAGCGCATGAGGGAGATCAACGCTCAGCTGCGTCGTAACTCCTAAACTAAAGAACTCAATACTCACAACCTTAAAACCTCACAACCTCACATATGACAGATATCGAAATCGCTCACGCCTGTGAGCTGGCCCCCATCGCTGAGGTGGCCGCCAAAATGGACATCAATGCCGACAGCATTGAGCAGTACGGCAAGCACATCGCCAAGCTCCCTCTCTCCCTCATCACGGAGCCCAAGGGCAAACTCATCCTCGTAACCGCCATCACCGCCACCAAGGCTGGTATCGGCAAGACCACCGTCAGCATAGGTCTTGCACTGGGTCTGAACGCCATTGGCAAGAAGGCTGTCGTAGCTCTGCGCGAGCCCTCACTGGGTCCCTGCTTTGGCATGAAGGGCGGTGCCGCCGGCGGTGGCTATGCCCAGGTACTGCCCATGGAGAAGATCAACCTCCACTTCACGGGCGACTTCCACGCCATCACCTCCGCCCACAATATGATCTCTGCCCTGCTGGACAACTATCTCTACCAGCACCGCGCCGAGGGATTTGGTCTAAAGGAAATTCTGTGGCGCCGCGTGCTCGATGTGAACGACCGCAGCCTGCGTCAGATTGTCACTGGTCTCGGTCCCGCCACCAATGGTCTGGAGCAGCAGGCTGGCTTTGACATCACCCCTGCCTCCGAGCTCATGGCCATCCTCTGCCTCTCCAAGGACGAGAACGACCTGCGCCGCCGCATCGAGCAGATACTGCTGGGTTACACCTATGAGGGCAAGCCCTTCACCGTCAAAGACCTGGGCGTAGCCGGCTCCATCGTCGTACTCCTCAAGGACGCCATACAACCCAACCTTGTGCAGACCACCGAGCAGACCCCTGCTGTAGTACACGGCGGTCCTTTTGCCAATATCGCCCATGGCTGCAACTCCATCATCGCAACGAAGATGGCTCTTGCTCACAGCGAATACACCGTGACGGAGGCAGGCTTCGGTGCTGACCTCGGTGCCGAGAAGTTCTATGACATCAAGTGCCGCAAGGCTGGTCTGCAGCCTGCCTGCACCGTGATCGTGGCCACCGCTCAGGGTCTGAAGATGCACGGCGGTGTGGCACTCGACCAGATCAAGGAGCCCAACCTTGAGGGCCTGCGCACTGGTCTTGCCAACCTCGACCGCCACGTGGATAATCTCCGCAAGTTCGGTCAGACCGTCGTTGTGGTGTTCAACCGCTTTGCCACCGACACCGACGAGGAGATGGCTCTGCTGCGTGAGCACTGCGAGCAGACACTCCACGCTCCCTTTGTCATCAACAACGCCTATGCTCTGGGCGGCGAGGGTGGCAAGGAGATGGCCGAACTCGTGGTCAAGACCATCGAGGAGCAGCCCTCCCAGCCCCTGCAGTTCATGTATAGCGATGACGAACCCCTGCGCCAGAAGATTGAGGCCGTAGCCAAGAAGATCTACGGTGCGGGCAACGTTACCTTCGCACCCGCAGCCCTCAAGCGCCTCAAGCTGGCCGAGGACCTGGGCTTTGGCCATTTCCCCGTGTGCATCGCCAAGACGCAGTTCTCCTTCAGTGCCGACCAGAAGAAGTACGGCGCTGTCTCTGGCTTCGACTTCAACATCAAGGACGTGGTCATCAACGCTGGTGCCGAGATGATTGTAGCCCTTGCTGGCGACATCATCCGTATGCCGGGCCTGCCCAAGGATCCTCAGGCCAACCACATTGACCTCGTTGATGGTGAGATTGTCGGACTGAGCTAAAGGCCTTCCACATGCAGAGCGTAGCCTTCATCCAGTGGTGCCTGGCGCACCTCAACTACTGGGTCATCACACTGCTGATGACCATCGAGAGTTCATTCATACCCTTCCCTAGCGAGGTGGTCATCCCCCCCGCAGCCTGGTTGGCTGCCACGGGCGACGATCTCAACGTGGTGCTCGTCGTGCTCTTTGCCACACTGGGCGCTGACCTGGGTGCCACCATCAACTATTGCCTCGCCCTCTGGCTGGGCCGTCCAGTGGTGTATGCCTTTGCCAACAGCCGCATCGGCCACATGTGCCTCATCGACGAGGCCAAAGTACGCAAGGCGGAGCAGTACTTTGACGAGCATGGTGCGGTGGGTACCTTTGTCGGTCGCCTCATCCCCGCCATCCGTCAGCTCATCAGCATCCCTGCAGGTCTGGCACGCATGAGCTACTGGAAGTTTATCGGCTATACCACCCTCGGCGCCGGTATCTGGAACGCCGTGCTGGCTGCCATCGGTTACTCTCTCAAAGGGGTCTGCGCCACACGCGAGGAACTCATTGCCACTGCCACTCACTACAGCCACGAACTGGGCATCATCATGATAGCTGTCGTGGTGCTCATCCTGGGCATCCTGCTCTGGAAGGGGCGTAAGTGAACCATACAAATATTCAGACTGAGGGCTTGTCTCACCACCTGAGGCAAGCCCTCAATAGGTATATTTGCAACGGGTTTGCGATTTGCCAAAATTAGTCTATACACTAAGAATCACTAGTCTATACACTACGAAAAACTAGTCTATACACTACGGAACACTAGACCCTACTCTAGGAAAAGCGAGACCTCGGAGCAGGTGCCTGCCAACCTACTTTCGAAAGTTGTGGGATATCTACTAAAAAAGTTGTGGCGTTCCGATTCGCATCGAAACGCCCACTGTGTTTTCCTACAGTATTAGTTTTTAAGGTAAAAAGATTGGTTATTTACAAATTGCTACGCAAAATTACTGATAAATTTCGACTGGTGCAAATTTGATTTATATGTTAAAGAACATAATTTTTGGGGTTGTTTATATTGTTTTTTTTGTTATATCAGTAATAGCCAAATACGGCTATTTTGTTGCATTTCAGGTTTTTAGGAATTTGACACATCAGGGCAACCATCTCGAAGTTACTCATCTACTTTTTTCGACCCACATAGCAATTTGCTCCATCCATTGAGCAAAAAGTTACTTTTCGATATATTGAATGGTGTTTTTCAAAGCACCACGTTACATAAAGCATCACATTCCGTCTCAATTGTGCTACGCTAAAGGATGATTTTGGTCACTTTAGGCCCATTCCTGTCATAAAAAAACATTATTTTCCCACTATATGCGCATCTGTCACACTAAAGTTGGCATTTTTCTTGGCCTATTGCTTACATTTTTGTATTTTTGCACCTAAAATATCTTTGACTATGTGTGGAATAACAGCAATCTTCCGTATCAAGCAGCAGACACCCGAACTGCGCAATAAGGCTCTGGAGATGAGCCGCCGCATTCGCCACCGCGGTCCAGACTGGAGTGGCATCTATAGTGGACAGTCCGCCGTGCTCTGTCACGAGCGCCTGGCCATCGTTGACCCCGAGAGTGGCAGCCAGCCCCTCTTTGCCCCTGACCACAAGCAGGTGCTCGCCGTCAATGGCGAAATCTATAACCACAAGGAACTCCGCCAAAAGTATGCCGACCGCTACGCGTTCCAGACAGGCAGCGACTGCGAGGTCATACTGGCCCTATATCGCGAGCATGGCATCGACTTCCTGGAGCAGCTCAACGGCATCTACGCCTTTGCCCTCTATGATGAGGAGAAGGACGACTTCCTGATTGCCCGTGACCCCATCGGCGTGATTCCCCTCTACATCGGTCACGACGCAGAGGGCCACATCTACGTGGCCAGCGAGCTCAAGGCTCTGGAGGGTCTCTGCGATGAGTACGAGCCCTTCCTGCCCGGCCACTACTACCTCGGCTCGGAGGGCAAGATGGTGCGCTGGTACAAACGCGAATGGATGGACTCCGTGCCTACTGGCGATGCCGTCAGCCAGCAGACAGGCTACAGCAAGGCCAGCCCTGAGTTCAAGGCCGTACGTGCCGTGCAGCATGGGCTAGAGGAGGCAGTACGCCGTCAGCTCATGTGCGACGTGCCCTACGGTGTCCTGCTCTCTGGTGGTCTGGACAGCAGCGTGATCTCTGCCATCGCCAAGAAGTATGCTGGCAAGCGCGTGGAGTCTGAGGGTCAACAAGAAGCCTGGTGGCCTCAGTTGCACTCCTTTGCTGTAGGTCTCAAGGGTGCGCCCGACCTGGAGAAGGCCCGCGAGGTAGCCAAGCACATTGGTACCGTGCACCATGAGATCAACTACACCATACAGGAGGGCCTCGATGCCATCCGTGACGTCATCTACTACATAGAGACCTACGATGTGACCACTGTGCGCGCCAGCACTCCCATGTATCTGCTGGCTCGCGTCATCAAGTCGATGGGCATCAAGATGGTACTCTCTGGTGAGGGTGCTGACGAGGTGTTCGGTGGTTACCTCTACTTCCACAAGGCCCCTAACGCACAGGAGTTCCACGAGGAGACCGTGCGCAAGCTGGGCAAGCTCCACCTCTACGACTGCCTGCGTGCCAACAAGTCGCTGAGTGCCTGGGGTGTGGAGGGACGTGTTCCCTTCCTCGACAAGGACTTCCTCGACATAGCCATGAACCTCAATCCTGCCACCAAGATGTGTCCTGGTCAGGACATCGAGAAGCGCGTGGTACGCGAAGCCTTTGCCGACCTGCTGCCTGAGAGCGTGGCATGGCGACAGAAGGAGCAGTTCAGCGATGGTGCGGGCTACTCCTGGATTGACACCCTGCGCGAGATGACCTCTGCCGCCGTTACGGACGAGCAGATGGCCAAGGCCGCAGAGCGGTTCCCCATCAACACGCCCATGAACAAGGAGGAGTACTACTACCGCAGCATCTTTGAGGAGCACTTCCCCTCAGAGAGCGCCGCCCGCAGTGTACCCCACGAGGCCAGTGTGGCCTGCTCCACCGCCAAGGCTCTGGAGTGGGATGCAGCCTGGAAGAACATGAACGAGCCCTCTGGTCGTGCCGTCGCTGGCGTACACGATGCGGCCTACTAAAGTTGAGATGAAGGAGTACCACATCTTCTACGCCCCCGACATAGAGCAGACAAGCTGTCTGCCCGAGGAGGAGGCCGCTCATGCCGTCCGTGTGCTCCGTATGCAGGAGGGCGATGAGTTGCTCTGCACCGACGGCCGCGGCATGCTCTACCACTGCACCATCACGCTGACCTCCAAGAAGGCCTGCCACCTCGCTATCAACCAGCGCGAGGAGTGGCAACGTACGTGGCAGAGCGGCATACATCTGGCCGTAGCTCCCACCAAGAATATGGACCGCATGGAGTGGCTCGCCGAAAAGGCCACGGAGATGGGTATGGACTCCATCACCTTTCTGCATACAGCCAACTCGGAGCGCACTGTGGTCAAGACGGAGCGTATAGACAAGATTCTGGTATCGGCCATGAAGCAGAGCCATAAGGCTGTCAAGCCTGAACTCCAGGGCATGACGCGCCTCACGGAGGTGCTGGGCCGAGAGTTTGAGGGGCAGAAGTTTATTGCCCACTGCTACGAGGGCACCAAGCCCCATCTTATGGACGTATGCTCCCCCACCCAGCCCACACTGGTGCTGATTGGGCCAGAGGGAGACTTTAGCATAGAAGAGGTGGAAGCCGCCACGCAGGCAGGCTTCCACCCCATCAGTCTCGGAGAGAGTCGTCTGCGCACTGAGACGGCTGCTCTGGCGACGGTGCACATCATGCAACTCGCCAAGAGATAAGTCTTATTTGGTATTGCTCTGAAGATAAGCGACCACCTGGTCAGCTATAGCGGTCATTCCTTGCTGAGAGGGATGACCGCTCTGCTTGTGGATGTCGTGCAGGTCGAGGCACTCCAGCTCATAGTACTTGGTGATGGTGTGCAGCGACTCGTTGAAGGCGGGCGTGAGCTCCGTGTTGAGGATGAACACGATGCGGGTCTCGGGATAGAGCATCTTGAGATCGTGACAGAGGCGCGCAATGGCAGGACGTGTCTTGAAGAGATCCTGACGCGTCCAGTTGCCCCACCGGTAGTCACCCATCTCGGCTCCCGTCCAGCTATCGTTGGTACCTGCCAGCACGAGGAGAAGTTCGGGATCGCCTATAGAGTCGCCCAGATTGACAGCGCGAGCAATGAATGAGCGGGGGCTGAAATCGGCATACTCCTTGCGCCAACTATGACCATCGTTCTGGTTCTCCTTGTCGCGGCGGTAGCCTCTGAAGCCGATGGTGCTACCACTGTAGGAGTTGTTCTGTACGAGGGTAGCACCGAGACGGTCAACGACCTGCCACCACCATGTCTGCTCAACGGACTTGACATCGTTATTGGGGTTGTGTGGATACCAGCACTCGTTGATGGCGGGGCTCATGTAGCCCTGAAAGGTGGAGTAACTGTCGCCAAAGATAGCAATACGGAGGGGTTCCTTGGCCTGCAGGCCCACGGCCGTGAGCACGAGGAGGAGGGTGAGTAGTGTACGGTTCATCGTATCTATTATGCTTATGGATTTGTTATCTCTACTACAGCATCGGCGGGCTGCTTCTGGTTCTCGTCGATAATGAGCTCACCGAGCGTCTCCACACGGATATGGCCCGAGGTGGGGTTCTTGATGCTCACGACGTGGCCCTTGATGGTGGCCTCGGCGGTGGAGTACTCCAGGGCCAGGTTGGCATCATCGCCAAAGGTACAGTCCTCCAGCACGAGATTCTCGCAGTAACACAGAGGCTGTTCGCCTGTAATATGGCAGCGCACAAGTCGGAGGTTCTTGGCGTACCAACCGAGGTACTCGCCATTGATCTCGGAGTCATAAACGGTGACATCCTCACACTCCCAAAAGGCATCTTTGGAGTTAATTACAGCATCGTGTATCTCTACGCGCTTGGCATACTGGAAGGAGTAGTTGCCATCCTGACGATAGTGCTCTATGCGGATGTCGGTGGAGTGCATGAAGAGGTAGTCGCACTCCGCTATAGTGACGTGGCTCAGATGCACATCGGTGCAGTCCCAGAGCGTCTGCTCGCCGTGGGGGAACTGACAGTTCTCCACCTCTATGTGGTGGGCACGGCGGAACATCTTGGGGGCATCCACCTGACAGTTGCGCAGGGTGCAGCCACGGGAGTACCATACAGAGGAGCGGGCCGACTCTGCAAAATAGCAGTTGGTCGCCGTGAAGCGATCGACCTCCCAGAAGACGTACTTGCCCTCAAATCGGCAGTCTTCGGCCTCGATGTCGGAGCACTCCTTCAGGCTGGACTCACCCACGTGGATGGTTACGCCCTCGAGACGCAGGTCGTGAGAGGCGTAGAGCGGACGTTCGCCGCCAAACTCCTGGTTCTTTATCAGTTGCATAGTATTGAAGCTATTTTATGAGTTTTACTTTCAGTTTGAGTCGAATGAGGAAGATAATGCCACGGAAGGTGAGTTCCACAGCCATGGCAAGCCACACGCCCGGGAGCCCCATACTGCCCGCAAGCAGAGCTGCCAGGCTGATGCGCACCCCCCAGATGCTGAGGAGGTTCATCAGGCAAGGACGCAGCGTGTCGCCGAGAGCCACAAAGACGTAGTAGCAGATAATGCTGGCACCATACATGGGCTCAGCAAAGGCCTCTATACGCAGTACTTGCGTGCAGAGTTCACCCACAGCGGGGTCGGGCCCCATGAGAGCCATCAAGGCGGGTGCGCCGACGAACATAACGACACCCATAAGGCTCATAACAGCTACGGCAGCATAGAGTGTGATACGAGAGAAGGAATAGACAAGTTCTGACCGCTTGGCACCATGGCTCTGACCAACGAGAGTTGTAGCAGCCTCGCCAATGCCGTAGCCTGGCATATAGCACAGAGCCTCGATGGTGATGCCCAGCGAGTTGGCGGCAATGGCTATCGTGCCGAGGGGAGCTACTATCACCGTACTGACAATCTGTGCTCCAGTGAAAAAGATACGCTCCAAGCCCATCGGCGCACTAATGCCGAGCGCCTCGCGTATCACCATGAAGCCACCGCGCCAGCGCAGACGAGGTGTCTCCTCTGGGAGGGAGGCAGGATCAGGACGCAACTCTGGCTGACGGAACATGTAGTACATCATGCCTGCCACACCCAGTCCCTCGGCGACAACCGTACCTAGCGCGGCTCCCTCCACTCCCATGTCGAGACGATAAATGAATAGGTAGTTGAACACCACATCGAAGAGGCACATCAGGGCATTGAGGTAGCTGGGTGCCTTGAGGTTGCCAGCGGAGCGGAGCATGCCACTCGCCAGAGCGTTCATCTGCATGAGGGGCAGAATGCTGACAAAGATGAGGAAATAGCTGCTGGCCATGCCACAGATGCTCTCTCCGCCGCCGAGCCAGTGGGGCAGATAGGGGGCAATGGCCACGCCCACGCCCAGCAGGAGCAGACTCCAACAGAGCGTGACTGGCAGAGCCACCCGGAGTACGCGGTGGGCCTCACCAAAGGCACGCGCGCCTATCTTGTGGGACGCGAGAACATAGAATCCCGTGGCCGCGCAACCACACAGTCCGCCCATGAGCCATAGCGTGGTGCTCACCAGACCTATGGCTCCCATTGCATCGGCACCCAGACGTGCCACCATCGTGGCATCGATGTACTGCATGGCGATGTAGGATAGCTGGGCGAGCATGGCGGGCCCACTGAGCAACGCCACCAGACGGAGCTGATCACGAAAGCTGAGTGCACCGCCCTCGCGGAGGGCCTGTAGGAGTTGCGACTTGGTCATGAACGGAACGGGGAACTATATATTATCAGCCAAAGAATCCCAACTGCTGGAGGAAGATGAGCAGTATGCCGAAGGGGCACACCCAACGCAGCATGAAGATGCTCACGCCAAAGAAGGGGTACTCCTTGCTACCACGATTGGTCATCTGCTCCCACCAGATGCGTACAGGCAGGCGCCAGCCAGCAAAGAGGCTGATAAAGATGCCGCCAATGGGCAGGAGGAGCTTGGCAGTAACGAAGTCAAAGAGATCGAATATGGTGAGACCGAACACCGTGAGGTTCTTCCATGGGCCGAAGCTCAGTGCACAGCACAAGCCGATAATGAGGCTGGTAAAAGTCACGATGCGGGCACTGCGGGTTCGCGTCCAGCCTGAGGCCTCACTCACATAGCTGGTAACAGCCTCATGCAGGGAAATGGTGGACGTCAAAGTGGCCAGTACGAGGAGCGCATAGAAGGCTAGGGAGAAAACATACCCCAGCCAAGGCAGGTTGGCGAATACGGTATTGAACACGCCGGGTAGTGCTATAAAAATGAGGGCGGGACCAGCCGAAACAGCCTCGGGGCCGGCTACACAGAATATCGCAGGGAACATGACCATGCCAGCCATGATGCTGACCAGCGTATCGAGGAAGCCAATCTGCAGGGCAGTCTTGCCTAGATTGGTGTCATCCTTAAAGTAAGACGCATAGGTCGTCAGGATGCCCATAGCCAGCGAAAGGGAGAAGAAGGCCTGGCCTACGGCTGAGAGCGTGACGGAGGGGGTTATCTTGCTCCAGTCGGGGGTGAAGAGGAAACGCAATGCCGCAGGCGCGCCTTCCATGGTCAGAGAACAGATGCAAAGAGCCAAGAGGATAAAGAAAAGGCCAGGCATCATTAGTTTAGCAAAGCGTTCAATGCCGCTCGTCACACCCTTGACGACAATGAAATGTGTCAGCATACAGAATATCACAAGGCACACCAACTGCCATGCACTGCCTGCACTAAAACTGGTCAGCGGACCACCCGTGAAAGTGCTAAAAAACTCAGGCAAGGCAGCATTGGCCACATGGGAGAGAGTGCCTGTCACCGCTGAACCAAAATAATAGAGCGTCCATCCCGCTACCACATTGTAGTAGCAGAAGATGAGAAAGGGCGTCACTACGAGTGCACGTCCCAGCCATTTCCAGTTTGTACCAGGCTTGAGTTTCTTGTAGCTCCGGCCCACACTGACACGTGAGGCACGTCCTATCATGAACTCACCTATCATGATGGGCATACCGAAGATAACAATTGCGATGATGTAGAGCAAGATGAAGGCAGCGCCACCATTCTGCCCGACTTCGGTAGGGAATCGCCAGATGTTACCTAACCCTACAGCACTACCTGCGGCAGCCAGGAGTAGGCCCATCTTGCTACTGAATTTGCTTCTTTCAGACATAGTTCGTGATTTCCTAGTTTAGTTATTGCGTCACACTGATGTAACGCCTCATTATTTACTAACTTACATATACAATTCCTTACAGCCAGGGATGGTGTTCCCTTGTCCCAAGTTTAATTTTTCCTAAACCTTGGTGTAGTAAACACTAGACCAGGGTTTAGGAAATAGAATAGATTGCTATACACAAGGCTGAGTCCTGTGCTAGATTTTCTGAACGATATAGTTGAGTGCAGGTACAGTGACCTCTAGGGTCTCACCGCAGCGCAGATTGAGCATCTCACGTGCATGCTGAGGTATGTTCAGCGTGATGGTACATTCCTCATCCTCAAAGTTTGCCACAACCAGCATGGCATTGCGGTTCTCACCACGCAGGAAGGCGTACTGGCGCTGCAGGTGCTCGTTGATGTACATCAGGTCATAGAAGGGACCCTCTCTATATGTACGATCACGCAGACGCATACGGAGCAGGTCGATGTACCACTGACGCAGTTCTGTTTCCTCCTCCGTCATGGGCTCCAGACCAGCTAGCTTGCGGTGCGAAAGGGGCGACCAGTAGTCAAAGATGGTGGTTCGCCCGTCGAGACCACTAAAGCCCTCCTCGTCCATGCCGCGCTCGCCGATTTCCTGGCCGGCATATATCATCAACGGATTGTTGCCCATAAGAGCCTCCACTGCCAGAGCGGGACGTCCCTTGCGGGCATCACCTGCAAAGAAATCGGAGGCTATGCGCTGCTCGTCATGGTTCTCCATAAAGTAGAGCATGTGCTGACGAATGTCGTTGACCTGCTGCCAGGCGCGTGTGATGTTATGAGTGCTACACTCAGGATTGGTCATCACGCCACGCAGAGTGTCGTAGAGCCCCACCTTGTCGTAGAGATAGTCAAACCCACCTCTGCGAATGTATTCGCGGTACAGGGCAGGATTATAGACCTCAGCTATGAATTGTACATCGGGATACTTAGCCTTGACAGTAGCTATCGCATGTTCCCAGAACTGTACAGGCACCATCTCTGCCATGTCGCAGCGGAAGGCATCAACTCCCTGGCTGGCCCAGAAGAGCAAAATGTCGGTCATTTTGCGCCATGTACTGCTCTGGGGTGACATACCTCCATAGTTCAGCTTGCAGGTCTCGTACCAGTCGTTCACACCTGGGTGAGCATCAAAGTGGTCATTGCCTGTAGCCTTGGCGGGTGTCTCAAGATAATCGCCAAAGTGGAGGGTCTCACCTGGACAGTAGTAGAAGTTGTTCTCGGGATCAAAGTGGCGTGCTGTATTGTCGTCAGCACCGAGAGAACGCACACCCTCTGGGGCCGCGTCGGACTCATAGTGGCGGGCAACATGATTGGGGATAAAGTCCATAACGAACTTGAGGCCTGCTCGGTGCACACGACGCATCAGAGTGCTGAACTCTGCAAATCGGTTGTCGGGATTCTGTGCCAAATCGGGGTCAATATCGTAGTAGTCCTTAACGGCATAAGGACTACCAGCCTGCCCCTTCACCACATCGGGATGATCGGGGGCAATGCCAGTGTAGCGGGTCTTGGTGGCATGCTCCAGAAGGCCCGTAAACCAGATGTGCGAATAACCCATACGGCGGATGTCAAGCAACATCTTCTGCGTGAAGGCGTTCATCTTGCCACTGCCGTTCTGCTCCAGTGTACCTCCCGGCACATTGTCGCTACGCTTATTGCCGTACAGACGCGGCAATACCTGATATATATTCATACCTTAGGAGTCTTTCCTCTTGCTTTATTCGGCTACGCCGCGCGCTGATACGTTCTCGTTACCCTTACAGATCTTGGCAATCATGCCCTGAAGAACCTTGCCAGGGCCACACTCTACGAACTCGGTGGCACCAGCCTCAACCATAGCATTTACCTCCTTCGTCCAGCGTACGGCTCCCGTAAGCTGACGCAGCAGGTTGGTCTTGATTTCTTCAGGGTCGGTGTGAGCCTGACCATCTACGTTCTGATAGACGGGGCACTTAGGGGCGTGGAACTCCGTAGCAGCAATAGCAGCAGCAAGCTCCTCTTGAGCAGGAAGCATGAGAGGAGAGTGGAAGGCACCACTCACGGGGAGAGGGAGAGCGCGCTTGGCACCAGCCTCCTTCATCTTGGCACATGCTGCCTCGATAGCAGCCGTGTGACCGGAGATAACCAACTGGCCGGGGCAGTTGTAGTTGGCAGGTACAACGATAGCCTCGTCAGTGCTTACTTCGGTGCAAATCTGCTCAATCTGTTCATCGCCCAACGCGATGATGGCGGCCATACCGCCAGGGTTGGCCTCGCAGGCCTTCTGCATGGCGGCTGCACGCTTAGCAACAAGGCGCAGACCATCCTCAAAGTCGAGACAGCCAGCTGCCGTCAGCGCAGAAAGTTCACCCAGAGAGTGACCAGCTACCATGGCGGGCTGGAACTTCTCGCCCAGGCAGAGAGCCGAAATAACACTGTGTAGGAATACAGCAGGCTGGGTAACGGCAGTCTGCTTGAGCTGCTCATCGGTGCCATTGAACATGATATCGGTGATAGAGAAGCCCAGGATTTCGTTAGCACGTTCAAAGAGTTGCTTGGCAGCGGGATGCTGCTCATAGAGGTCGTGGCCCATGCCCACAAACTGGGCACCCTGGCCAGGGAATACATAAGCTGTCATTCGGTTTATCTTCTATATTTGATTAGCGATTTGTAATAACTGCAATTATGGCCTCGTCATTATATATTATTATGGCCTCGTCATTATATATTAATAATGTAGGGGGGCACTCAGCGTGAACGGAGCACCTTACGTCCGTCTTGCACATACACGCCAGGAGCAAGCGCTGCACCCGACTTGAGGCGGCGACCATCTAGGGAGTAGGTCTCCGTAGATGTAGCATTGCTCTCCCCCACAGCAGAGTTGATGCCCTCAAGAGTGAAGTTCTTGATGTAGTCAAAGGTCAATACCTTGCCCACACGAGCTATATTATAGAGGGGACGCTGCATGACCTTCTTGGTTCCAGCGTAGCAGGTAGCCTTCTGAGGCGTACTTGTATCTGTAAGTTCCTTATAGGTACCAGTAACTCCTGGGAATAGGTCATTGCGGTAGGCATTGCCAGAGACCTCGGGTCCCTGCCACTGACCATCAGCAGGCAGAATGGTGTAGCGCAGAGTGGAGGCTACATTATTGAGTGTATTGCGCTCCCAAGCATTGTAGTCAAAGTACACGTGGTTTACAAGCAAGCCATTGCCCATCTTCTTGGGATACCACACATCGTCGCCACGGCGGTTCTCCAACACGTAGTACTCTTTGAGACTAGAGGGATTCTTGATAACATAGACCATGTCAGCATCCTCAGGGGCCTCCTCGTCGGTATAGGCGTAGAGCTGACACTGGCGGGCATTAGTACCAAGCACAGTATATTTCTGCCAACCGCAAAGTATGCGTTCGTAGGCCAAATACCCCACAGGCACATAGCTCTCATTATAGTACGAGCCATGGTCCATCACACTCCACATGGAAGGAGTTCCCTTCTCCACTGAGCCGTTGGTACAATAAAAGTCAGGCAGACCCAGCGCATGACCAAACTCATGCACAAAGGTTCCTATACCGCACAGGAAACTATTTGCAATATAAACCTTTCCATCGGCACCTTGACCTAGGGTTGCGCTCAACTCGTTACCAATAAAGTAACTCATAAACTTTACGCCATTGTAGGTGCGACCAAAGTCTGTCTTCTCCTCATTCACAAGTGCCGTGTAGTGTGGCCAGGGCATGTCGCTTCCCTCCGTGGTCTTGTTGTAGTAGTTAAGTGCAGACCCTGTATCGGCCTCACCATAGCCTGCACAATATAGAGACACCATTGGTACAGCACGAGTAGAGGTACCATAGTTCGTGGCATTGTCATTACGCACATACGAACTAAAATCCACACCTGCGTCCTGTGCCATCTTGATAGCCTCCTCAATAAAGGTGTAGGTACGCATATCATGCGTATCGTAGCCTGTAAACTCATCTTTACCACTGGCAAAGTAATAAGCCTGCGAGCGTGTCAGAGTCACCTTGCCTACTACCTCAAAGGAGGGAGAGAACATACCTCTAGATTGGCTCAGAAAATAGTCACGAACGGAGCCACTACTGGCATATTCTGTCTTACCGCTCTTATAGTCAACATCGGAGTAGCCCGCCTCGTTGAGTTGGCGGGATAGTTTCTCTGCAGTCGTAGTCTCTTGGAACTTAATGTCCTCAAATTCTACCATGAGAACGGGGAGTACCACCTCGCCTATCGTCTTGACGCGTCCTACTCCCGTGGGGCAGGACTGGCCGTATGTGCCTAGTCCATCAGAGGAGGAGGAATTACCATATCCCAAGAAGTTCACACCAGACTGCACGCGGCTCTGGAGCAACTGAGCATCGCGCACGGTGGGGATAGTACCTACAGGATTAGGGCCACTGCTAGGATAGCGCGGCGGAAGAGAAGCCATGGCTGTGGCCGTGGCGAGGAGAGTTGATGCCAATATAGCAAGTTTCTTCATATATGGGGTATTCTATTATTTGTTTATCTACTCATATAAGGGGCATGTTCTATGTTTGGTGAATTGATAGAACACCCCATAAATTATTTAGATTGTGAGTGAATTCTGTATTAGCGGTGCAGGTACTTCTGGCCATTCTGGATACTAATCCAGGGATTAAGTTCCATACTCTGGCTGCCAAGGGTACTAGGCCGTGCATTGAACTGGTTCTGCAGACCATTGGTACCACAGTCCAAGAGAACACTGCTACCCTCCATACGGATATTAAAGAGGGGCATGTTATAGAGCTGCAAGGAAGTATGAGTGAGGGAGGCCTCATCCTTGTAGTCGCCAGGATAAAGGTCACCTCGAAACTCGTTCCAGTCCTTCAGGGTATTGTGAGCCTGCCATGCGCCATCAGCAGGTACTACATGCACACCCTGTGCGTCTAGGTAATTATTGGGTTCGTTATTACCCCAGCGACTGCGGTTGTAATCAATATGCCAGACGAGCAGTCCTTTGCCAAAACGCGAACGGCGGAACCAAGTATCCTCGTCACGGGTCTCGATAATGTAGTACTGTAGTTCATTGTCTGGATTCTGTACGAGGTAGGCCTCACCAGGGTTGACGGTAACAGTACCCTCTGCAGAAAGAGGCTGAATGTCAAGCCAGCCGAGACAAGAGCGTTCATAAGCTGAGTATTGCATAGGGCGGTAGCCATTCTCCTGATACTGGCCGTAGTCCATCACGCTCCAGTAGTTGGGAGTTTCGCGCACCACGTCAGTCGAGTACTTAGTGTCGTAGAGGTCAGGCAGCCCGAGGGCATGTCCAAGCTCATGGATGAGTACACCGATGCCAGAGGTATAGGAGGCGGTGACAACGTACTTCTGGTTCTGAACATACGCGTCGCGGTCGTAGTCCTGCATAGTCTCATTGCCCACGAAATAGCTCGCAAAGGTTACCCCCCCTATATTACGCTTGACGTTCCCGTTAAAGTGGGGCCAGATGTAGTTCGAGGATCCTTCCTCATAGGAGGCATGCTCACCAGGGCCGGCAAAATAGACCACCACAAGAGGAACTCCGTTAGCTCCACGGGCAAACTGACTAAAATCCGTACCAGCATCTGTGGCCAGTTTAATGGCCTCATTAATCATTTCGCTGATATTAATATCATTGCGGGAGCTGCTGTTCTTGCCATAGTAGGTATAACTCCGGCTGAGCTTGACAGGACTGATTACCTTAAAGCTGGGACGGAACATACCACCCGAGTTCTGCACAAAGTAGTCGCGCACCGAACCTGCTGCGACAATAGCGGGCGTCTCTTGGTCATGGTATCCAACCTCATTGAAGAGGCGGTTCACCTTCTCCACCGTAGTAGTTTCTAGAAAGTCACGATCTGGGAAGCTCGCCATGATTACAGGGATAGTCACGTCGCCTACGCTAGGCAATGTTCCCTTGGAACTCTGCCCATAAATACCTAGGCCATTACTCGCATTGGTCGCAAAGTCGCGCGTTGTCACCATATCAGTCATAGTTCCGTACAGCCCCATAGAGGAAGGACAGCAGCAGCCTGTCTTTTCCGCCACAACCTGACGTCCGTTGGGCAGGCTCATAACATAGCGGAAGGGGCGCGAAGCCTCAGCCATGACCACACTGAACTGGAACAACAGAAAGAGGGAGAGATATCTGTATTTCATTTTAGTCTATTGTTTTTAGTCATACGTTTACGCAGAATCCACTGCAGCACAAGGCGATTAGCCATCATACGAGCCAGCGCCACGGCACCTACGGGGAGCAGCACAACCGCCAGCCAGGCCCACAGGGGCACCAGCATCTCATCACCGATGGAGTAGGTGCGCCATGACTCCAGAAAGCCGAGACCCACCCCGACCCACGGCAACAGAAGCAACAGGAGCAGGAGCGCGCGCAGCAGATAGTTCTGACGTAGCATAGCCCATGGAGTTGCAAGTCCGAGGAGGTATCTGGAGCGCCTGGAGAGACAAATATGTGCCTTTTTCATAACTTTTAATTATTTGCGCGTGCAAAGTTACAAAAAAAATCTGTACTTTTGCACTTATGAAACAAAACTTAACAGTTAAGTGGGGATTTATTGGCTGTGGCGAAGTCACAGAGAAGAAATCCGGCCCCGCCTTTAACGAAGTAGAGGACTCCTGCGTCGTGGCAGTGATGAGCCGTCGTCTGGACAAGGCTCGCAGCTATGCAGAGCGCAATGGCATCCCCCGCTATTACGACGACGTGCAGGCCCTCATCTACGACAAGGAGGTGCAGGCCGTCTATATTGCCACCCCACCCTCCACGCATGCCACATATGCTATCATGGCCATGAAGGCCGGCAAGGCCGTCTATATCGAGAAACCCATGGCCACGCGCTATGAGGACTGCCTACGCATCAACCGCATAGCCGAGACCACAGGCATGCCCTGTTTCGTAGCCTACTACCGCAGGTATCTTCCTTACTTCCAGCGAGTATTCCAGCTCGTTGAGCAGGGAGCTGTCGGCAAGGTAGTGAACGTACAGATACGCTTTGCTGTACCTCCGCGCGATCTGGACTACAACACCTCCAACCGTCCTTGGCGCGTGCAAAGCGACATTGCAGGCGGTGGCTATTTTTATGACCTAGCCCCCCATCAGATTGACCTACTACAACAGATGTTCGGCCCCATCATTGAGGCCAAGGGCTACAAGGCCAACCTCGGCGGTCTGTACGAAGCAGAGGACACCGTATCTGCCTCCTTCAGCTTCCGCAATGGCTTGCCTGGCAGCGGATCGTGGTGCTTTGTGGCTCACGAGAGTGCCAAGGAGGACCGCATCAGCATCATTGGAGATGAGGGCTCGCTGCACTTCAGCGTCTTTACGTACGAGCCCATTGTACTATACAACGCCGAAGGTCGTCAGGAAATCATGGTCGAAAATCCCCGCTACGTACAGTTACCGCTCATTCGCAATGTAGTAGAGCATCTGCAGAACAAGGCCGTCTGCGCCTGTGATGGTGTGAGTGCCACGAGCGTCAACTGGGTGGTAGATCGCATACTAGGCAAGATATGATGCAGCGCCTCCCCATCACTCTCATCCTTGCCCTGTTCACGTTCTTTCCTGCTCTGGCACAGAAGGATAGCACGCTTCACAAACGTGTGCCTCTACTAGAGCGTCCTTTTTTTACCAAGGGAATTATCGGTCGGACTATTCGTGCTTTCAGCGACATCGACTCATTGTATTGCGCACCGACTCGCTATAACTGGAGTACCATGCTATCGGCCGACTCGCAAGTGCAACCCATTATACTCCACACCTCTGAGGGCACTCAGCGCATGAAGGTACCAACGCAGGTCAGTTTTGCTCCACATTTTGGTTGGCGCTGGATAGTATATGGCTACTCTGTGGCCAAACTTGGCAGCACGGGGCGACAAACCACGCAATACCTGAGCTTCTATACCCGTCCTGTAGGCGGCGATCTTATCTACCAGTACAACAAACTCGGCTCCCTCCACCATGGTGGCACAGTACTGCCGCAGTGCCTCTCCTCACTCGTCACACTGCACGGCTACTACATCTTCAACCACCGTCGTTTTAGCTACAGCACACAGCAGGCTCAGGGATCTATGCAGCTCAAGAGTTGCGGCTCGTGGCTTTTGGGTTTGCGCTACGATCACCAGAATCTACGCTTTGATGGACAGCATCATCTCTACCATAGCATTGGCCCCACTGGCGGCTATGCCTACAACTGGGTCTTCGCACCAGGCTGGGTACTGGGTGGTGGGCTTCAGGCCGAGGTGGGAGCCGTCACCATGTGGCGCCCAGCCTACCACACGGGCGAGATGCGCACATCTGCCATGAGTGGAACCGGTATTGCCCGCCTCGGTGTAATGTGGACGGACAACAAGTGGTTTGTTGGTGCCAATGCAGTGAGCCACAACTACGTGTATAGCCGTGCTCGCTCCGTGGCCACAAACTCTCTAAACTTCTTTTCGATCTATGCAGGTATCAAGTTTGGCCTGCGCAGTCAGTACAACAAGCACTAACTCCCTACCCCACCCTCCACTATGCTACTCCATTTTTTAGGTACAGGCACCTCCATCGGCGTCCCCCATTTGGGTTGCCAGTGCGAGGTATGTCGCAGCACCGACCCTCGTGATCAGCGTCTGCGAACATCAGCTTTGCTTCAGGCCCCGACGGGGCGCTACATCCTGCTGGACTGCGGCCCTGACTTCAGGACGCAGATGCTCCGTTTTCAGCACCAGCACGAGGCAGAGTGGGCGGACTTCAGCGTAGGTCCCTATCAGTATCGTCTGCCGCTCATTTCAGCCTGCCTCATCACGCATGTGCACTACGACCACGTGGGTGGTCTCGATGACCTGCGCCCCGCCTCCTATCAGCATCCCATCGAGATATGCGCTGAGCCGAAGGTGGCAGCAGAGATACACCGCCACATGGACTACTGTTTCAGGGAGAATGCCTACCCTGGGGCGCCCCATCTCTCTCTACGTGAGATACAACCAGGCCAGACGCTGCACATAGAGGGGCTGAACATCGAGGTTGTGCGTATTATGCACGGAGAGCAACCCATCGTAGGTTTCCGCATAGGCGACATGGCCTATATCACCGACATGAGCTCGGCACCTGAGGAGACCATAGAAGCTCTGCGCGGTGTGCGCACCCTCATCGTCAACGGACTGCGATGGGAACGTCCGCACAACACACACCAGCGCATAGAGGATGCCGTTGAACTCTGCCAGCTCCTCGGCGTGGAGCGCGGCTACCTCATACACATGTGCCACGGCGCGGGCTTCCATGAGGAGACCAACAAGCGCCTGCCCCCAAACATTCAACTTGCCTACGACGGCCTCGAGATTGAGGTATAACACAACTCAGCCCCAAACGTTGACGCAGACGTTTGGGGCTGAATTTTCAGTTGGCTCTTGCTGTGCATTATTTACGCATAGCATTGACAAGCACTGCCGCGAGAGAGGCAAGCGATATGCTTACGTTCATAAGCTGCTGCGCACCCATCTTTTCAGCTAATTTCTTAGACGGTATCACAATCGTCGCACCAGGTTCAATGCGACTATAGTGACTGAGACGACATACCGTACCATTGGGGTTGATGGCAAAGGCACGACTCTTCTTAGCCTTCTGGGAGTAGCCACCAGCCATGTCGATATAGTCGTGGGAGCGCATATCACTGTTGTAGGCCACTGTATTGGGATACATTACCTCACCAGTGATGGTAACTGTATTGAGATGCCCTGGCACGTGTATCACGTCATTGTTCTCCAGAGTGATATCCCAACGTCCGTCACCTGGATTTTCCAATGCCTTGTCGAGTTCAATACCGACACTCTTAGTGTCGCCAATTTCTAACTTATCACGCGCCGTGAGGGAGTCGGTCATGGCATCGGTAGAGTTATTCATAAAAGTGCGCAGAACTATGGTCTGCTGCTCCTTCTCTTCGGACGTAAGCATACGGGTCAAACGAGCACCGTGAGCATAGCCGTCCATCGTCACACCACCTGCACGAGCCAGCAAATCGGACATACGCATGTTGTTCTTGTCAATGGCGTAGGTACCAGGGAAGGCCACCTCGCCCGTAATCGTCACATGACCCTGTTGGGTATAGCCAGGCGAGCGACGCACAAACACCTCATCGAAGGGTTCGAGCACAAAGCCCTTTTCGCCATCTATCACAAAGCCCTCGCGCAGCGTAAAGGAGTAGTTGATGGCCGTCTCGTTCTGCCTGCTAGTAGCCTTGTTGTCGCGCTTACGACGGCTCACATCCACCTTGACCGTACTGGCGGCATCGGTCAGACCGCCAGCCTGGAGTACGAGGTCCTCAATGCTGGTATTCTCGGCAAAGTCATAGGTGCCGGGATAGACCACCTCACCATAGATGCTGAGCGTGAGCTCCTTGTTGTAATCCTGGAGAGAGGGGATAAAGAGGACGTCCTCATTGCGCAGGCTCACATCGCTCTCCTCGTGAGCCATGATAGCAGCCACGTTAAGCGAGAGCACTTCGAGCTGGCGATTCGCCTTGCGGCGGTGCATAACTGCATGCACGCCAAAGGCCTCCTCGTCCAGACCGCCGGCACGCTCTATGAGGGAGCGGACGGTCATCACGCCACCATCCATCTGGTACATACCAGGGCGACGCACGGCACCCTTGACCTCGACCATATTTTCGTAACGCACAAGGGTGGAATCCACATAGAGAGAGTCAGCATCAGCCAACTGGAACGTGCCGCGTTCAAACTCGTCGAGGGTATATACGCTCAGGCGGCCTCCTTTCTTGCGAACAAGGCGCACATTGTCCTCGTATGCATCGCCAGCAAAGCCACCGGCGTACTTGATCAGAGTTGCTACGCTCTCAGTGGGCTTCATCTCATAGAACATGGGGCGCTTGACCTTGCCCTGAATCTGCACGAGACAGTCGTAGGGGCCTACCACGATGACATCGTTAGAGGCCAGGCGCACGTTGCCCTTGGCATTACCATTGAGTATGTAGTCGTAGATATCTACGTTGCCGATGATGCGGCCATTACGATAGATCTTGATATCACGCAGAGTACCAATCTCGTTCGTACCGCCCGCCATATAGAGGGCGTTGAACACGTTAGCAAAGGCACTGAGAGTATAGGTGCCAGGATTGACCACCTCACCCATAATGTTGACGGAGATGGTCTTGGTCTGCCCCACTGTGAGCTTGATACGACTACCCTGATAGCGGGCGCCGAGGGTATTCTTGAGGCGGTTCTGAGCCTGGGCCACGGTGAGTCCACCTACGGACACAACGCCAAAACCCTCAATCACAATATCACCATCGGGGCTCACGGTACACTCGTAACTCTGGGAGGCAGAGCCCCACACATCGACGTTGACCACATCGCCTGCCCCCAGGCGGTAGTCGCTGGGGGTGGCGAGGTTCATGTCGCTCTCAAAGGTGAGAAGCTTGTTGCTAAAAATATTACGACCGAACACCTGCTTCGTAGGGTCCTTGGGCTGGCGCATCTGCATCATGCCCTCCATTTCCTCAGCATTCAGCTCGCTGGTGTCGCGCACACCCATATAGAACATCTCATCCTCATAGCCATAGTTCTGCTCCTCAAGATAGCGGCGACGCTGCGAGGGGGGGAGCTTGTTGATATCTACAGGCTCCTTGTAACGATTGGTATAGTGAGGGTTGGTGGAGCGCTCCTGCGCATTGCTCGTGCGCAGACGGTTCTCTGTTCCGCCCGTACTGATATTGCGGGCACCCATCTGCTGGTTCTTCTGCTCCTTCTCCATCTTGGTTTTGACGCGACGGAGCTGGTCGATACTGACACCCTTCTCGATGAGTTTCTTGGTAATATCGGAACGCGAGGAGCCCTTGTCGTTCTCCTTGATGATGTAGTCCATGACCTGACTGTCACTCATTGCACTCTGAGCGAAAGCGGCAGGTACTCCGGTAAACATCAGGAGCAGGACAAATAAGAGGCTTCGTATCTTCATGTTGATTTTAGTTCTTTGTAGTATAACGCGCAAAAGGCAGTTTTATTGTGCAGAGCATCAAGTATCGGCAACTTCTCAGGCCTTTATCTGCTCCTTGGTCATGCCCAGCACGCGGGTCAGGATTACCTCACGGGCATACAGACCATTGCGGGCCTGCTCAAAGTAGTAGGCGCGGGGATCGTCGTCCACGTCCTCTGCGATCTCGTTGACACGAGGCAGGGGGTGGAGCACCTTCATGGTGTCCTTGGCCAGACGGAGCATGTCGCGGTTGAGGATATACACATCCTTGACGCGCTCGTACTCATCGAGGTCCTCAAAGCGCTCGCGCTGCACACGGGTCATGTAGAGAATGTCGGCGGAGGCTATGCTCTCGGGTGTAAACTCCTCGGTCTCGTAGTAGCTTATGCCGTGCTCATGGCAGTACTGCTTCCACTCCTCGGGCATACGGAGTTCCTTGGGGGAGACAAAGTGGAAGGTGGGATTGAAGTGGCGCATGGCCTGGAGCATACTGTGCACGGTGCGGCCATACTTGAGGTCACCTACGAGATGGATGGTCAGGTTGTCCAGCGTGCCCTGCGTCTTGTACATGCTATAGAGGTCGAGCATGGTCTGAGAGGGATGCTGGTTGCTGCCATCACCGGCGTTGACGATGGGCACGGGGCTCACCTTGGCGGCCTCCTCGGCGGCTCCCTCCTTGAAATGGCGCATCACTATGATGTCAGCGTAGTTGCTGACCATCATGATGGTATCCTTGAGGGTCTCACCCTTCACGCCACTGCTCACCTTGGGGTCAGCAAAGCCAATGACTTTGGCTCCGAGACGATTGGCCGCAGTCTCAAAAGAGAGGCGGGTGCGGGGGCTGGGTTCAAAGAAGAGGGATGCTACGATGTGGTCGTCGAGAAGATGGCGGTTGGG
>JAKSLU010000013.1 GCA_024400995.1 Bacteroidaceae bacterium | reverse complement strand
AGTCTGCGCTTTGCCCGCCGTCTGGAGGTAGGCCATGTAGTGACCGATGAGCCTGGCATATACTTTATCCCCGACCTCATCGACCTCTGGCAGCGCGAGGGTATCAACAAGGATTTCCTCTGCTTTGACCATATCAACGAGTTCCGCGACTTTGGCGGTGTGCGCATCGAGGACGACGTGCTCATCACCCCCGATGGCTGCCGCTTCCTTGGCGAGGATCGCATCCCCTATCATGCACAGGATGTGGAAGCATTCGTAGCGAGTAACAAATAACAAATCTCAAATAACAAAAACCTAACCAATGAACAAACTAATCATCTTTGCCCTGGCTGCCCTCAGCGTAGCCCCCGCAATGGCCGACGAGGCCAAGACCGAGGAGAAGAAGGACACCCTCATCTTCACCCCCGTAGTTGAGAACCGCGTTACCAGCATTAAGAACCAGAATAACTCTGGTACCTGCTGGGCTTATAGCTCCCTCGCTTTCCTGGAGAGTGAGGTACTGAAGAAGCACCCCGAGATGAAGCCCGAGGACATCGACCTCTGCGAGAGCTTCCTCGTAAGCCACACCTACACCGATCGCGCTGACCGCCATGTGCGCACCCACGGTGATGCCTCCTTCAGCCAGGGTGGTAGCTTCTACGATGCTATCTACTGCCTCAAGAAGTATGGTCTTACCCCCGAGGGAACCATGCCCTATCCTAACACGCTCTATGGTGACTCCCTCTTCAACTTCACCAACTTCTTCCCCCCCATGGAGGCCTACCTGAAGGCCATCGCCAAGAGCGATGCCAAGAAGATCAATCCCATCTGGAAGAAGAGCCTGCAGGGTATGCTCGACGACTACTTTGGTGAGCTCCCCACCACCTTCAAGCACAATGGCAAGGAGTACACCCCCCACACCTACGCTAAGAGCCTCGGTCTGGATGCCGATGACTATATCTCTCTGACCAGCTACACCCACGAGCCCTTCTACGAGCCCTTTATCATCGAGGTTCAGGACAACTGGCGTTGGGCTCCCTCCTACAACCTTCCCCTCGACGTCTTCATGGACGTGATGGAGACCGCTGTACGCAATGGCTGGACCTTTGCCTGGGGTGCTGACGTGAGTGAGGATGGCTTCAGCCGCCGTACCGGCAAGCACAAGTGCGTAGCCACCGTGCCCGACACCAAGAGCAATGCTGGCGTAGGTTCCGACCAGAGCCGCTGGACTGGTGAGAAGGCTGGTGCTAAGGTTACCGAGGCCGACAATGCAGGCGAGAAGGTCATCACTCAGGAACTCCGTCAGGAGGGCTACGACAACTGGACCACCACCGACGACCATGGTATGCAGATATACGGTATCGCCAAGGACCAGAACGGCAAGGAGTACTTCATGATGAAGAACTCATGGGGTGACTACGGACCCTACAAGGGTTTCTGGTACATTTCCAAGCCTTATGTAGCCTACAAGACCATGAACATCATTATCAACAAGAACGCCCTCTCCAAGGAACTTCGCAAGAAGCTGGGCATCAAGTAAACGTAACTTAATGGCGGGGGAGTTTGCCCCCGCCGTTCTAATATTTACACCATGTTGAAGCAAATCATCAATGGCCGCATCCTTACACCTCAGGGCTGGCTTGAGGGCGGCAGTGTCATCGTAGAGGACGACAAGATTAAGGAAGTCAGCAACTGCGGTCTCCCCCTTGAGGGCGCAGAGATTATCGATGCCAAGGGCTGCGACGTAGTGCCTGGCGGCATTGAACTCCACGTGCATGGAGGCGGAGGCCGTGACTTTATGGAAGGCACCGAAGAGGCCTTCCGCACTGCTGTAGAGACCCACATGCAGCATGGCACCACAGCCATCTATCCCACCATGAGCTGCTCCACCCCCGAAATGTACGAGGCTGCCATGGCCACTACCAAGAAGTTGATGTCCGAGCCCGGCAGTCCCGTGATGGGTCTGCACCTCGAGGGTCCCTATTTCAGCACCAAGATGGCTGGTGCCCAGCGTCCTGAGTGGATCACAGCACCCAAGCCCGAGGACTACAACCGCATGCTCGCCACCGGCACCATCAAGCGCTGGGACGTAGCTCCCGAACTGCCCGGTGCCAAGGAGTTCATCCAGGCCTGCGTCGCAGCAGGTTGTGTGGCAGCTATCGGCCACACCAATGGTGCTCCCGAGGATGTCTATATGGCCTATGAGGCAGGTGCGCGTCATGCCACCCACTTCACCAACGCCATGAGCTCCCTGCACAAGAACCGCGAGTTCAAGGTGGCCGGTGTGGTAGAGGCCGTGTATAGCATCCCCGACTTCAACGTCGAGGTCATTGCCGATGGCATCCACGTGCCCCCCGTAGTCATGAAGATGATCTACAACAGCAAGGGCGTGGAGCACATGTGCTTCTGCACCGACTCCCTCGCCGTGGCTGGCAGCGATGCCACCCGCACCTTCAACGAGAACGAGATCATCGAGGACGGCGTCTGCAAGCTGGCTGACCGCTCAGCACTCGCAGGTTCCATCGCCACGATGGACCGTCTCGTGCGCACTGCCGTGCAGCAGGCAGGATTCCCTATGGACGTAGCCTGCCGCATGATCAGCGAGACCCCAGCCAAGATTATGGGCATCTATGACCGCAAGGGTTCTCTGGAGCCCGGCAAGGACGCTGACATCATCATGTTTGACCAGGACCAGCAGGTAACCTTCGTTATGCAGGCTGGCCGCGTTGTACGCAAATAAGAAATAAAAAATAAAAAATAAGAAAAAAATCCGCCGTACATGGCGGTACAACAAATGGATCAGGAACTAATCAAATACTGCGAGCAGGTAGCACAGACCTGGCTCAGCTCCCCCATTTACGATGAAGAGACCAAGGCTGCCGTACGCGCCATGGTAGAATGTGAGGATAAGACCGCCCTCATTGACGCATTCTATCAGACCCTCGAGTTCGGCACGGGTGGTCTGCGTGGCATCATGGGACCCGGCACCAATCGTATGAACAAGTACATCGTGGGTGCTGCCACCCAGGGCTTTGCCAATTACATCCGCAAGGCTTTCCCCCAGGCCAAGGACGGCGAACTCTCCGTAGTAGTAGGTCACGACTGCCGCAACGAAGGTCGCATGTACGCCGAGAGCGTAGCTGCCATCTTCTCAGCCAACGGCATCAAGGCCTATCTCTTTGAGAGCCTCCGCCCCACACCTGAGATTAGCTTTGCCATCCGTCAGCTCGGTGCCGTGGCAGGTGTAAACGTCACCGCCAGCCACAACCCCAAGGAGTACAACGGCTACAAGGCCTACTGGAGCGATGGCGCTCAGGTGCTCGCTCCCCACGACAAGGGCATCATCGACGAGGTGAACGCCGTCAAGATGGAGGATGTCAAGTTCGAGGGCAACCCCGACCTCATCCAGATTATCGGTGGCGAGATGGACTGGGATTACATCCAGGCCGTACACGAGGCCCTCATCGACCAGGAGGTCATCAACAAGCAGAAGGACCTCAACATAGTTTACTCTGCTATGCACGGCACTGGCCGCGTCATCGTTCCTATGGCTCTGCGCAGCTGGGGCTTCCAGAACATCAACGTAGTGCCCGAGCAGATGGAGGTCGATGGCAACTTCCCCACCGTCGTGAGCCCCAACCCCGAGAACGCAGAGGCCATGACCCTCGGCATGAAGCTCGGCACCAAGCTCAACGCCGACCTCGTTGTAGCCACCGACCCCGACGCTGACCGTCTGGCCATCGTGTGCCGCGACAGCAAGGGCGAGTGGGCCATCCTCAATGGCAACCAGACTGCCCTCATGTTCGCCTACTATATCATCGAGAACAAGAAGAAGCTCGGTCAGCTCCTGCCCACCGACTTCATGGTCAAGACCATCGTGACCTCTGAGCTCATCATGGAGATTGCCAAGAAGAACAACGTGGAGTGCCGCGACTGCTACACTGGCTTCAAGTGGATTGCCCGCGAGATTGCCCTCAGCGAGGGTAAGCAGAAGTACATCGGCGGCGGTGAGGAAAGCTTCGGCTTCCTGCCCTACGACAAGGTGCGCGACAAGGATGCCCCCGCCTCCATCTGCCTCATCTGCGAGATTGCAGCATGGGCCAAGGAGCAGGGCATGACCCTCTACGATCTGCTCATGAAGATCTACCTCGACTACGGCTTCAGCTACAACCACACCATCAACGTGGTTAAGCCTGGCAAGAGCGGCGCCGACGAGATCAAGGCTATGATGGAGAACTTCCGTCAGAACCGTCCCACCTCTCTGGGTGGTAGCAAGGTCATTCTGGCCAAGGACTTTGGCACCCTCACTCAGTACGACGGCGAGGGCAACGCCTCTGCCTTCGAGATGCCTGCCACGAGCAATGTGCTCCAGTGGTTCACCGAGGACGGCACCAAGATCAGCGTGCGTCCCTCTGGCACAGAGCCCAAGATCAAGTTCTACGTGGAGGTCAAGGGCGAGATGGGCTGCGCCAACTGCTATCCCTCTGCCTGCCAGACGGCTCAGCAGAAGGTAGATGCCATCGCCAAGGAGCTCGGCCTCTAATCCGAACTGCTATACACCAAATCTCATACTCCGATGCCGGAGGTCCAGCGTGGCCTTCGGCATCGGCTTTTTTTGTAGGAAATTGGAGCGTTGGAAGGGGGCGTTGAAAATCTGTGTGTTAGGTATGGTGAAATTAGTGTGGAGAGTAGTGATTACTATCCTATAGAGTAGTGCGCACTAGTCTATACACTAGTGAACGCTAGGCCTAGGGGTAGGAATCAGCAGTCCCGAGAACGAAAAAAACTAGCGCGCACACGCGCGTATGTCAAAATAAATATGTAACTTTGCAGCCACAATGCAAAATGTGCAAAAATGATAGAGAAGATTAACTCCCTTATGGCCGAAGTGCGCGAGCTCCATGCTGCAAACGAGGCCGAAATAGAGGCCATCCGCCTCAAGTACCTCTCCAAGAAGGGTCTGCTCAATGACCTCATGGCAGAGTTCCGCACCATCCCCAACGAGCTCAAGCGCGAGGTGGGTCAGCATCTCAACGACCTCAAGACCGCCCTCAATGACCGCATGGCCGAGCTCCGTCAGCAGGTGGCCACCACCGAGGACGATCACAGCGGCATCGACCTCACCCGCACACCCTATCCCGTAGGTCTGGGCACACGCCACCCCCTGAGTCTGGTGCGCGAGGAGATTATCGACATCTTCAGCCGCCTGGGCTTCAGCATGGCCGATGGTCCCGAGGTAGAGGACGACTGGCACGTGTTCGGTGCCATGAACTTTGCCGATGACCATCCTGCCCGCGACATGCAGGACACCTTCTTCGTAGAGCAGCATCCCGACATCATCCTCCGCACCCACACCAGTAGCGTGCAGAGCCGTGTGATGGAGCAGATGGCCAACGAGGACGGTACCATCAAGGGTGGCAGCATCCGCGTCATCTGCCCCGGTCGCGTATATCGCAACGAGGCCATCAGTGCCCGTGCCCACTGCTTCTTCCACCAGGTAGAGGGTCTCTATATCGACGAGAACGTCAGCTTCACCGACCTCAAGCAGGTGCTCCTTTCCTTTGCTCGCGAGATGTACGGCGCCGACACCAAGATACGTCTGCGTCCCTCTTACTTCCCCTTCACCGAGCCTTCAGCCGAGATGGATATCAGTTGTAACATCTGCGGTGGCAAGGGCTGTGGCTTCTGCAAGCACACCGGCTGGGTAGAGATACTGGGCTGCGGCATGGTCGATCCCAACGTGCTGCGCGACAACGGTATTGACCCCGAGCGCTACACCGGCTATGCTTTTGGCATGGGTGTGGAGCGCATCGCCAACCTCAAGTATCAGGTGAACGACCTGCGCCTCTTCTCGCAGAACGACACCCGCTTCCTCGACGAGTTCACCGCAGCTCACTAACTACTCCCCCGATTGTCCGTGGAAGATAGCGTTTGGAGCCGTGAGCTCAATGCCGCCCAGCTCGAGGCTGTGCAGTACTGCGACGGTCCCTCCCTCGTCATAGCGGGAGCCGGATCGGGCAAGACGCGTGTGCTCACCTACAAGATAGCCTACCTCATGCAGGAGCGCTATGTGAGTCCGCTGCAGATACTGGCCCTCACCTTTACCAACAAGGCGGCGCGAGAGATGAACACCCGTATCGCCCAGATAGTGGGCGGTGACGAGGTGCAGCAGCTGTGGAGCGGCACGTTCCATAGCATTTTTGCCCGTCTGCTTCGTCGTGAGTGCGAGCGTATAGGCTTCACCTCCAACTTTACGATATACGACTCCTCCGACTCCAAGTCGCTCATCAAGCACATCATCAAGGAGCTGGCGCTCGACGACAAGACTTACAAGGCCAGCATCGTGCAGAACCGTATCAGCGAGGCCAAGAACTGCCTGATTTTCCCTGCGCAGTATGCCGCCGATGCCACTGCCGTCAAGCGCGACCAGGCCGACAACATGCCTGAGCTCGCCAGGGTCTATGCCACCTACTTCGATCGTTGCCGCAGGGCCAACGCCATGGACTTTGATGACCTGCTGCTCTACACCTATCAGCTCCTGCGTGACCATGCCGATGTGCAGGACCGATACAAGCGCCGCTTTCGCTACATCCTCGTCGATGAGTACCAGGACACCAACTATGCCCAGCATCAGATAGTGCGCCTGCTGACCGACCCCGATAGCAGCATCTGCGTAGTGGGCGACGATGCGCAGAGCATCTACGCCTTCCGTGGTGCCAGGATCGACAACATTCTGCGCTTCACGGAGCAGTATCCCACCGCCCGCACCATCAAGCTCGAGCGCAACTACCGCTCCACGCAGACCATTGTCAACGCTGCCAACAGCATCATCAGCCACAACACGCGCCAGATCCCCAAGACCGTCTATAGCGAGAACGCCCAGGGCCAGCCCATCAGCGTCCTCCCCTGTGTGAGCGACCGCGAGGAGGCCGCCAAGGTCGTCGGTGAGATACGTCGCCTCGTGCGCTATGAGCACCTGGACTACAACGACATTGCCATACTCTATCGCGTCAACGCCCTCTCCCGCTCCCTCGAGGACGAACTGCGCCGGCACAACCTGCCCTACCGCATCTACGGTGGCCAGTCCTTCTATCAGCGCAAGGAGATCAAGGACGTCATCGCCTACTTCCGCCTACTGTGCAATGAGCACGACGAGGAGGCCTTCCGCCGCGTGGTCAATTATCCCACGCGCGGCATAGGCGCAACCTCTCTGGAGAAGCTCCAGGCCTGCGCCCGCTCCCATGGCGCCTCCCTCTGGCAGGTGGCCACCGAGCCCGCCGCCTATGGCTTTGATGCCGGGCGCACCATGCGCAAGATGCAGGAGTTCTGCGCCCTCATCCTCTCCCTGCGTGAGAGCATGGAGCAGAAGTCTGCCTACGATGTGGCCGTGGAGGTCATACAGCGCAGCGGCATAGCCGCCGATGTGCACAGCGACACCGATGCCGAGCATCTCTCCAAGCAGGAGAACATCGACGAGCTCCTCTCCTCCATCCGTTCCTTGGAGGAGGATACACTCGAGCAGACGGGTCAGCGCCATGTCGCACTGGCCGACTACCTCTCGCAGGTCAGTCTCCTCACCGATGCCGACACCAAGGAGGACGGCGACCAGCAGCGCGTCACGCTCATGACCATCCATGCCGCCAAGGGACTGGAGTACAACACCGTATTCCTCGTAGGCATGGAGGACGAAATCTTCCCTGGCTCGCAGGCCATGTACCCCCGCCAGTTGGAGGAGGAACGCCGCCTGTTCTATGTCGCCGTGACCCGTGCCAAGGAGCGCGGTTACATCAGTTTTGCCAGCAGCCGCTTCCGCAACGGCTCGATGGAGTTCTCCGACCGTAGCCGCTTCCTGCGCGACGTAGATAGCTGCTATCTGCGCATGGACGCAGGTATGCGTACGTCCTACGCTGCCATGCCCCAGCGCCGCGTGCAGACTCCAGTAGCTCAGCCTGCTCAGTCCGCCGTGGCTCAGTCTGCACGAACCCTGACGCGTGTGGCCGCACCTGCCCGCACCGCTACGCCCGCAGCCGCGTCATCCCCCTTTGCTGTGGGTCAGCGCGTACTGCACGAACGCTTTGGACAGGGTACGGTGCATGAGATCGAGGGCAGCGGCGACAACCTCCGTGCCACCGTCGATTTTGACTCCGTGGGCACCAAAAAGCTACTCCTCAAGTTTGCCCGTCTCTCATGCATATAGTTGTAGCCGGAAATATAGGTAGTGGCAAGACCACCCTCACCCGCATGCTCGCTGAGCACTACGGGTGGACACCGCAGTATGAGACTGTGGTGGACAACCCCTATCTGGAGGACTACTACAAGGACATCAGCCGCTGGTCGTTCCCCATGGAGGTGTATTTCCTCAAGGAGCGTTTTCGCGACATGCTCGATATGGACAAGGAGGCCAAGCCCATCATTCAGGATCGCAGCATCTTTGAGGGGGTGTATATCTTTGCTGCCAACAACCATGCTCAGGGCAACATGAGCGACCGCGACTTTGAGACCTACATGGAGCTCTTCCAACTCATGCTCACACTTACCCACAAGCCCGATCTGCTCATCTATCTGCGTGCCTCCATCCCTCATCTGGTGAGCAACATCCAGCAGCGCGGACGCGACTACGAGCAGAGCATACAACTCGACTACCTCAAGGGACTCAACGAGGCCTATGAGGACTTTGTATTCAACAAGTATCCTGGTCGCTACATCGTCATCGAGAAGGATCAGATGGACTTTCTGCACAATCCCGCAGACTTCAGCTCCATCACCGATCGTATCAACGGCGAGTTGTTTGGCCTCTTTTGTTGAGTTCTTGAGTTTTTAAGTTCTTAAGTACTGGACCCCATGTCGGTAAATCATAAACTTTAAACCTTAAACATTAAACCTTAACCTACAAATGCACATCGCCATTGCAGGCAATATAGGCAGCGGCAAGACCACCCTCACCCGTATGCTGGCCAAACACTACGGATGGATACCCAAGTTTGAGTCAGTGGACTACAACCCCTACCTCGCTGACTTCTACGAGGACATGTCCCGCTGGTCATTCAACCTGCAGATATACTTCCTCAACAAGCGCTTTCAGGATGTAGTATCCATAGCTCAGGGCGGCCAGACCGTCGTGCAGGACCGCACCATCTTCGAGGATGCGCGCATCTTTGCTCCCAATCTCCACGATATGGGCATGATGTCCGATCGCGACTTTGACAACTACTCAGAACTCTTCGACCTCATGATGTCCCTCGTGGCCAAGCCTGACCTCATGATTTATCTGCGTTCCAGCATTCCTGGACTTATAGCGCAGATCGAGAAGCGCGGACGTGAGTATGAGCAGGGCATACGCATAGACTATCTCTCAGGTCTGAACAAGCGCTATGAGGACTGGATCTCTACCTACGATGGCAAGCTCATCGTGGTGGACAAGGACAACTGCGACTTTCTCAATCGTCCCGAGGACTTTGCCTCCATCTGCTCCCGCATCGATGGCGAGTTGTTTGGACTCTTCAGCTGATTCAGGACACGCAGGTTTTAACTCCACAGCAAACTATTCCTATTTATTTTATACTATGAAGAAACTACTATCACTTTTCGCCTTTCTGCTTTTAGCAGTAAGTGTCTTGGCGGATGTTCCCTTTGAGCCCGCCGAGAGCGCTCAAGACGTAAGCGCACAGCAGTACTACATCTACCAGCCCACCAACCTCCGCTATGTCAAGGTGGTTGACGGCAATGTGCTGGGCAATCAGTTCACGGGTGACAAGTTCATCTTTGTACCCTCCGGCAAGAACGACGATTGTTATTATATATATAATGTGTCTGAGAAGAAGTACTTCTACTATACCCAGGCCACTGGCACCAGCAACACCAAGCAGACTTCCTCCTCCGCTATCCGCATGACCACGAGTCAGGCTACCGCCAACACCTGGCGCTTCGTGAAGGACGGCGACAACTACGACATCGTGCCCGGCAGTGTGACCTCAGTACAGGCCACGACTGAAGGCTGGAACTTTCGAGGAGGTGCCGACTACGCCCTCAATCTCTACGATCGCAGCGATGCCAATGGCTGCTGGCAGATCGTGGGCCAACTGTCTAATGCCCTGCCCTGTGCTACAAAGGTGTTCTCCCTGCCCGGTCGTCCCTTCATGCACAAGCTGCCTACCCACGAGGGCGATGTAATCACCGCCGTGGAGGGCCTGCCCGAGGGACTCAAGCTCTATGAGCGCCCCAAGTACAAGTACGTCTATGGTACAGCTCCCAAGGCTGGCAACTATACCTACACCGTCGTGCTCAATGGTACCGACCGCACCGATGTGAATTTTACTGTGAGCGAAGACCTGGCTCAGCCTACCCCCTTCATGGGTATCCTCACCTGGAATGCCTTCCAGAATTACATCGACCAGGACGTAATCATCAAGCTCGCTGATGCCCTTGGTGACTTTGGCCTGAAGGAACTGGGTTATGACCACATGTGCATCGACGACTGCTGGGCCACCAAGAACCGCGTTGATGGTCACCTCAATATTGATACAAACAAGTTCCCCGACATGAACAAGCTCGTGAAGGATATGCACGACCGTGGCCTCAAGATTGGTATCTACTCCGATGCTGGTGCATGGACCTGCTCGCAGGCACAGCCTGGCTCCTATGACTACGAAGAGGTCGATGCCAAGGACTTTGTTGATTGGGGCTTTGACCTCCTCAAGTATGACTACTGCTTTGCCACCGGTGGTACCACCGCTGCAGCCGCAGAGCAGGCCTACACCCGCATGGGCAAGGCTCTGGACGAGGCTGTCCTGGCTGCTGGCAAGAAGCCCAGCGACTTCAAGTTCTACATGTGCGAGTGGGGCTGGCGTCAGCCCTATATCTGGGCTGCGAACACCGGTGCCAGCTGCTGGCGTGCTACGGACGACACACGCGACTTCTGGTCAGATACTACCTACAAGGGCGGTGTCAAGCAAGTTATTGAGATCTTCAAGAACAACAATGTATGGGCCTATCAGGGTGTCAACCGCTGGAACGATGCCGACATGCTCTGCGTGGGTCTCCATGGCACGGGCTATCCCTCCAATGCTGGTGGTGGCGACGGCTATAGCGCTGGTATGACGCAGGATGAGTATCGCACCAACTTTGGTCTGTGGTGCATGTTCTCCTCGCCTCTGACTCTCTCTAACAACATTACCAACCTCGACGGCAAGCCCAACACGCTCACCAAGAAGACCGTTACCAACACCTACTACGAGGAGGACCTCGCCATCATCCGCAACACCGAGCTCATCGCTCTCGACCAGGACCCCCTCGGTCAGGGTGCCGAGCCCATCTACGACACGGAGGACTACATCGTGTTCCAGAAGGACCTGGCCAACGGCGATGTGGCTATCTCTATTACCAACATGAGCCGCACCACGCGCGACATTACCGTTGACTTTGCCGACCTCTCTGCTCTCGCTCCTGGCGTCAGCTACAAGCTCCGCGACCTCTGGAAGCACAGCTATCTCAACGACGCAGAGGGTCAGCACACAGCTTTCTCCACTAAGAGCAAACTCACCCTCAGCGTACCCAGTCACGCTACCTATATCTATCGCATTGCCCCTATGGAGAGCGAGGATATCGTGTGGAGTGACCCCAGCTACGACCCTAAGCGCGAGGAGCTCAAGGAACTCATCTCTACCATCGAGGATGCTTATGCCGCCAACAACGAGGGCGTAGAGGTGTCCCCCGAGAAGCTCATCACCAAGAACTCCCAGTTCACGAGCCCTTTTACCGAAACCGCTGAAGGTTCCCTCAACAACCTTCTCGACGGTCGTGCTGACACCTTCTGGCATAGCCAGTGGAAGGGTGTCAGCGGCAACACCATGGACACTCACTATCTCCAGGTGCAACTTGCCGAACCTGTTGAGGGCATGCTGCGCTGCACTACCGTGCGCCGTAGCAATGCTGATTCCGACTTTGTGACGCGTTGCCGCGTGGATGCAAGCACCGACAACGCCGACTACACCACTATCGACCATCTGATATTCCCCTTTACCTCCACCGCCCAGGCTAAGGGCGAGACCGTGACGGGCGACTTCCGCGTGCCTGCTCCCGCCAAGTATCTCCGCTTCTATATCAGCGAGACTCAGGGCAATGCCGGCAATCGCGTGTATGGCCACTTTGCTGAGTTCCAGCTCAACCGCATCTCCAAGCTCTCCGTCAATATGCAGCATCCCGAGGCAGCCTCGGCACTCGTCTCTGCCATAGAAAAGGCCAGCGGCAAGCTGCACCCCTCTCAGGAGGATATTGATGAACTGCAGTCTGCCTATGAAGCCTATCTGGAGGCCATCGGTCAGGATCCTACTAGCGTGAAAGAGGCCTGTAGTCTTCCTTCCGTGTCTGGCGTCCGCTATGACCTGCAAGGCCGACGTCTCAAGGGCGAATCACCACGCGGCATCTCCATTATTTCGGGCAAGCCTGTTATTAAATAATCACACTAAAAAGGTAGGCCTCTCAACGGGGCCTACCTCTTTTATATAAGGTATGGGACGTAACAAATATTCACAACGGGAGATAGACCTTATCGTCCGCCTCCTCCGCCGCAAGTGCGCCGGCAATCGCTTCCAGCAGAAGCAGGTGCGGCACATTCTGCGCACAGAGTTTGAGTTTTCGATAGCAGACTTTGGCAAGCAGGGACAGGCTTTTGGCCCTGACGAGCTGGAGGACTGCATCCGCCGAGGCGTCATCCACATACTGGACGATGCTACCATCGAGGCCATGAAGGCCAAGCGTGCTCGCGACCGTGCCCATGATGAGGCTAATGCCCCTACTCCTTCCCTGCAGAAAACAGACCCCTCCTCCGACTGGCAGGCTGTGCTGCGCCAGTGGGAAGAGTGGGAACAGGCAGAGGGAGAAAAGAACGTGTAGAATGAAGAGTCGCTACTTAGGTGGTGGCTCTTCTTTTTGTTGTCCACAGGAAACGGCGCAGGTAAAGTACTGCAGCTACACTCAGTCCGAAGGGGAACGCCATCCATACACCAAAGGGACCCCATCCGAGGGTGATGCCCATCAGATAACTTAGTGGCAGGGATACGAGGATGTAGGCGATGAAGGAGTAGCACATCAGACAACGCACGTCACCCAGTCCGCGTAGGGCGTTGACAAAGGTGACCTGTATTCCATCGCCAACTTGATAGAGAATAAGCGGCCAGATGAGCGTGGCTACCACGGCCGACACATCGGGATCGGGAGTGAAGAGTGTGGCCAGATGCCAGCGCAGCATGTAGGCCGTGATACTCAGAACGATGCCCATCCCAAATATCATCTGCCATCCGCAGAAGGCCGACAGACGAACACGCTCCATGTCGCCACGTCCATTGTAGTGGCTCACACGGATAGCTACTGCTGTGGCTACTCCCAGATAGAACATAAAAATGAGGTTCGTTATGCTCAGCATGACCTGGTGAGCGGCCAGAACGGCTGTGCCCATCCAGCCCATGAGGATTGCTACCACCGTGAAGGATGCGGCCTCCAATCCCATCTGTATGGCGATGGGCCAGCCGAGGCGGTTGAGAGTGAGCATATCGAGGCGAGTAGCACGGGCTGAGTGCCAGTGGCGTACATACTCCCGATACCTAGGGCGGAGGAAGAATATACCTACGCTGAGCAGGAGAATGACGAGGCGCGAAGAGGCAGTAGCAATGGCGGCTCCCGTAATGCCCATTTCGGGCAGACCGCAGTGGCCAAAGATGAGGAGGTAGTTCCAGACGACGTTCCACACGTTGCCAATGAGCATCACGGTCATGGACACGGCTGTGTCGTTCACGCTGTCTGTGAACTGCTTGAAGGCATTGGTGGTGGCCATCAGTGGTAGCGAGAGAATCTGGATGATGAGGTAGGGGCGCATGAGCGGAAGGAGCTCGTCAGGCTGCCCCATGTAGGGGAGGGAAAAGTAGAGTACCACGAGGCACAGGCACATGAACAGCCCCTGTAGTACATTGGCGCGAATGCTGCTACGTAGCATGGCCACCATACGCTGGAGCATACTCTCGCGCTCCTCGCCCCTGAGTGGTTGGAGCTGCGCATGGAGGGAACCAATCTGGGAGATGGCTCCCATGCTGTAGCCTATGGTAAGCAGTAGAGCCAGTATGAACATGTTGTTGATAAAACCTGCTGCGGCCAGCTCACGGGTGGAGTGCTGGCCGACCATAACGTTGTCGGCCAGATTCTGCAGCGTAAGTCCGACTTGTCCTATAAGTACAGGTATGCCAAGTCGGACGAGGGCGCGATACTCTCGGAGGCGTGTGGTCATGTGGAGAGGGGTGGGGTGCTACTTCATATCAAAATATATGTGACGCACCCGCATGAGCTGATCATGAGTGAGGCGGAAGCCGGGCAGCGCCTTGTTGCCCATACGGACACTGCGCACCTCCGTACGCTCCTCAGCAAAGGGGGCCACGAGTACGATGGGTGTAGGCTCGGGATTGGCCACGGAGGGTTCCTGATGGATTGTCACCTTGCTGAACACTGGTGCAGTCACAGTGTAGCTCGGCACACCTGGGCAGTCGGGGTAGATGCCCATCATGCTGAAGATGGCCCAAGCTGACATAGTGCCAGTGTCCTCGTTGCCAGGAATGCCGTCAGGAGCATTGCGGAAATGGTCGCGCAGCAGCTGGCGTGTCAGCTTGTGTGTGCGCCAAGCCTCATCGGGCCACTGGGAGAAGAAGTAGGGATAGGCTATGTCGGGCTCGTTGGCGGGGTCGTAGTTCCCCTTGTCAAAGACGCTCTGCAGACGATCCACAAAGGCGCGCTTGCCGCCCATCAGTTTGGCCAGTCCAGGGATGTCGTGGGGCACGGCAAAGGTGTAGTTCCATGCATTGCCCTCATGGAATCCGGGAGAGGGCTCCCAGTTCTCACCCTGCTTGGGGTCAAAGGGGGAGTAGAACTCACCAGAGGGAAGGATGGGACGTAGCGTACCATACTCGGGAGAGTAGTAGTGCTTGTAGCCCATGGCGCGCTGGCGCAGGAGTTTGGCATCCTCCTTGTGGCCCAGTTCCTCGGCCAGAGTAGAGAGGGCGTAGTCAGCCACGTAGTACTCCAGGGCGTGGCTCACGCTGTTGTCGTACTGCGACTGCATGGGGCAGTAGCCCAGACGCATGTAGTCATCGCCGTCGGGGCGGAGAGGATTGTCCTTCTGAGGAGTGGTAGCACCCTTGAGCATGGCGCGGTAGGCCTCGTGGATGTCAAAGTCGCGCAGTCCCTTCATCCACGTATCGACGATGACGGGGATAGCGGGATCGCCCTCCATCGTGAAGGTCTCGCGGCCGTAGAGTTCCCACTTGGGGAGCCAGCCCCACTCGCGGTAGATCTGTAGCATACTCTTGACCATGTCCAGCTGGCGCTGGGGGTAGAGCAGCGTGAAGAGCTGATGGGTGCAACGATATGTGTCCCAGAGACTAAAGACGGTGTAGCGATGCTCGGCACCGTTGAGAGCATTACCCTCGTCGCGGACGTTGCGCACATCCTCGCCCTCCATGGTGGGGTAGTCGCCGTTGGCATCGTCGAGTATGTTGGGATGGATGTTGAGGTGATACAGGGCGGTGTAGAACACGGTGCGCTCATCCTGCGTGCCGCCCTCGACCTCGATGACGCTGAGGGTCTTTTCCCACTGCTCGTCGGCCAGCTGGCGCAGTTCGTCAAAGGAGAGTGTGCGCTCGCCGCCGCCCTCCACCTCGGCCATCTGTTCGCGCAGGTTCTGGCGGGCGTTGTCAATGCTGACGAACGACACGCCGATGCTGACCTCTACGACCTCCTCCTGAGTGTTGTCGTAGGTCCAGTAGGCACCGATGTGGTCGCCGCCCATGTCGCGGCGGTAGCCCTCATAGTACTTGTAGCTACCGCCCTCGTGGTTCCACTCCTTGGTGATCTCGTTGTTGGGACGCATGAGCTTCCACATGCCTCGACGAGCGGGCGCCTTGTTGATCTGCACGACAAAGTAGATGGGGTAGTACGTGCGGGTAGATTCGTAGCAAAAGCCTCCGAGCATCTTGGTTCCCTCTACCTCAGTCTCACTCACATAGCGGACGTAGGCTCCGTTCTCGGTGGAGAGACCCTCGCCGAGGTTCAGCATGATGTTGCCCTGACCTGCGGGGAAGGTAAAGCGGGCACGCGAGGTGTGTGCCGTGGCGGTCACCTCCGTGCGGATACCGTACTTGGTCAGGTGGTTGCTGTAGTAGCCAGGGTGTGCCTCCTCGTGGGTGTAGGTACTGCCGTAGTTCATATAGTTAGCGTCGAGCTTGCCCGTGGTGGGCATGAGTAGGAGTGAGGCCAAGTCGGGACAGCCCACGCCGGAGAGGTTCACATGGCTGTAGCCCGTGAAGTAGGAGTTCGTATTTTCGTAGGGTGTACTCCACCAGCGCTTGTCTTTGTCATAGTGGTTGAGGTCACTACCCATCACGTTGAAGGGGACAGCGGACATCATGCCCTGCGGCACGACAGCACCTGGGTTGCAGGTACCAAAGTTAGTGGTGCCGATAAAGGGATTGACAAGCGAGGTGAGTTTTTCTGCCATAGCAGGCAGGAGCGTCAAAAAGCACAGGTGGAGGAGAAAAAAAGCGCGTTTCATAGAGTTTTAAAGTTTTTTCGTGGCAAATTTACTAATAATTCGCGAATAATTCGTAAATTCGCAGCGTGAAAATAGACCTCGAAGCCAAATTACTCGCTCACGACATCCGTCCCACGGCTGTCAGGCTGCTTGTGCTCCAGGCGCTGGGCGATGACAACCGTGCCTACTCTCTCTCCGAACTGGAGGCCAAACTAGGGACGGTGGACAAGAGCACTATCTTCCGCACGCTCACCCTGATGTGGGAGCAGAATGTGGTGCATCGCATCGAGGACAGTCAGGGGCAGACACGCTATGCGCCCTGTGCCGAGGGGTGTCGCTGTCATGACCATCACCACGAGGGACTGCATGATCTGCATCCGCACTTTGAGTGCGAACGCTGCGCCAAGGTGTGGTGTCTGCGAGAGGCGGAACTACCTGTAGTGCCGCTGCCCGAAGGCTTCCATCTGCACACGGCGGCCTATGTGCTGCGTGGTCTTTGTCCCAATTGTCAGCGCTATGCCAAATGTTCGCACGGACAGTAATTTAGGGGTTGCCCTCAACCCTTAACCCTCAACCCTTAACCCTCAACCCTTAACCCGAAATATCCCCTTGCTCACCCAATACCCCTCCCGACTCCTTGAGCGCGCCGTGGGCGAGATGTCCAAGCTCCCCGGTGTGGGCCGCAAGACGGCTCTGCGCCTCGTGCTACACCTCCTGCGCAAGGAACGCAGCGAGGTGATGGCGCTGACGGAGGCCTTAGCCACACTGCGCAACGAGGTGCACTACTGCAAGTGCTGCCACAATATTTCCGACACGGAGCTCTGCGACATCTGCTCCTCGCCACGCCGTGACCACTCGCTCATCTGCGTGGTAGAGAACGTGCAGAACGTGATGGCGGTGGAGGCAACAGGACAGTACCAAGGACTCTACCATGTGCTGGGCGGTGTCATCTCGCCCATTGATGGCATTGGTCCCTCCGATCTGGAGATAGAGAGCCTCGTGGAGCGTGTCGGGGCCGGAGGAGTGGAGGAGGTCATCTTTGCGCTCAATCCAACGATGGAGGGCGATACAACCAACTTCTACATTTCGCGCCGTCTGCGCGACTACGGCATCAAACTCTCCACCCTGGCCCGTGGCGTGAGCGTGGGCGACGATCTGGAGTACACCGACGAGGTGACGCTGGGACGCTCACTCATCAATCGAGTGCCGATTTGAGGAGTTATGAGTTATGAGTTATGAATTGAATGATAAACGATCGTACGATATGACTAAGTTCCTTCAGCGCCTGCAACTCACACTGTGGGCAGTGGCCATAGTGATGGCTATCATATTTCAGTTTACGGGCACAGGCGAGCTCAGTACAGTGCCCGCCGTTGCCACGTACATCTTCAATCTTGTAGGCGTAGTGCTCGTCCTCGTGGCAGGCTATTTCGTGATGGTCCAGCGTAGGCACCGTATCTTGCGTCTTGTGACCGTCAATATGGGCATACTCTGCACGGAGGCGCTCTACTTCATGATGACACCCAAGGGCTCTACGATGATGTACTGCTTCCTGCTCTGCCTGCTCCTCTCCCTGGCTGCCTACCCCATCAAGGAGCCCAAGAATGACTCTCAGGTAGAGGAAGACCCCATACCTGCTAAGTCTGAAGCCTCCGAAACGGCAGAGCCCTCTACCGCTGAGTCTGCCAACGAGGCTCCTAATTCATAATTCATCTCTCCTAATTCATAATTCCCCATTCATTTTGTTCCCCTTCAACTACCTTCAACCCCTCGGACAGTATCTCATACTGATGGGACGCACATTTTCGCGTCCCGAGCGTATGCGCATGTTCCTCAAGCAGTACATACGCGAGATGCAGGTACTCGGCACTGACTCCATAGCCATCGTGTTGCTTATCAGCTTCTTTATCGGAGCCGTCATCTGCATACAGATCAAACTCAACATCCAGTCCCCCTGGATGCCCGGATGGACCAGTGGTTATGTGACCCGTGAGATTATGCTCCTGGAGTTCAGCTCCAGCATCATGTGTCTCATTCTATCAGGCAAGGTAGGCTCCAACATAGCCTCCGAAATAGGCACTATGCGTGTCACCCAACAGATAGATGCGCTGGAAATAATGGGAGTTAACCCCGCCTCCTACGTCATTCTCCCCAAGATTGTGGGCCTCATCACCATGATGCCCATCCTCGTGACCTTTGCCACAGTCAGCGGCATACTAGGAGCCTACGCCACCTCCTACCTCCTGGGTATCATCACCCCAGCCGACCTCACGGAGGGCTTGCAGCACGACTTTGAGCCCTGGTTTTTCTGGATGGGTGTGGTCAAGAGCTTCTTCTTTGCCTTTATCATCTCCTCTGTCAGCAGTTACTATGGCTATCGCGTAGAGGGAGGCTCGCAGGAGGTGGGCAAGGCCTCCACCGATGCCGTTGTGGCCTGCTCCATGCTCATACTCTTCAGCGATGTGTTCCTGACCCAGTTACTCTCCGACCTATGATAGAACTACGCAATCTCCACAAATCCTTTGGGGACAAGGAAGTCCTCCGAGGCATCAGCACCACCCTTGAGCCTGGCAAGTGCAACCTTATCATAGGTCAGTCTGGTTCGGGTAAGACCGTCCTGATGAAGAACATCGTGGGCCTCTTCACCCCCACCAGCGGTGAGATACTCTACGATGGACGTGACTTTGTGCGTATGTCCAAGCGGGAGCGCGCCCAGCTGCGCCGCGAGATGGGCATGATCTTTCAGAGTGCAGCCCTCTTCGACTCTCTCTCCGTACTGGAGAACGTCATGTTCCCCCTCGATATGTTCTCCACCGATAACTACAAAGATCGTGTGCGCCGTGCCATGTACTGCCTGGAGCGTGTCAACCTCAAGGAGGCCGCCCAGAAGTTCCCCGGCGAGATATCTGGTGGTATGCAGAAGCGCGCCGCCATAGCCCGTGCCATAGCCCTCAACCCCACCTACCTCTTTTGCGACGAGCCCAACTCAGGCCTTGATCCCAAGACCTCTCTCGTCATCGATGAACTCATCTATGGCATAACCCAGGAGTTTGGCACCACCACCGTTATGAACACCCACGACATGAACTCCGTCATGGGCATCGGCCAGCACATTATATATATACACAAGGGCGAGGCAGCCTGGGAGGGCACCAAGGACGAGGTCATGAACTCCGACAACGAGCGCCTCAACTCCTTTATCTTTGCCTCCGACCTGTTCAAGAAGATTAGGGATAATCAGTAGGGTTAAGGGTTAAGGGTTAAGGTTTAATGTTTAAGGTTTAATGATTAAGGACACTATGATATCCATTCAGCTCAACGAAAGCGGCACTCACCATCTCGAGATAGAGGAGCGCCATCTCATCACCATCAACGACTACGCCCTGTTCCGCGACCTCGTGGACTCAACGGGCTATGTGACGGAGCAGACGCTCGACAAGCTCAAGTTCAACGTGCGCTCCCTCATCGCCACGGCCGATACACCCAAACCCCTCATCGACCTCTGCTACGAGGTGATCTACCACCCCAAGATGAAGGGCTATGGTCTCAAGAACCTCATCCTCGCCTATCTCGACTGGGAAAAGGCCACAACTACCACCCATGCGTCGTAGTCTGTCTCTCCTCCTGCTCCTGTCCTTGTTCTCCCTGCAGTCGGCTCTTGCCTTTGTCGAGGTGCGTGATGGTCGCTTTTATCGTGGAGCGGAGGAGTACAAGTACGTTGGTACCAACTTTTGGTACGGCCCCATTCTGGCCTCAGAGGGGCAGGGCGGCGACCGCGCGCGCCTCCATCGTGAGTTGGATGCCATGCAGCGCCTGGGTCTGCGCAATCTCCGCATTCTCGTAGGTGCCGAGGGTAGCGATGAGCGTCTCACCCACATTCGTCCCATCCTGCAGCCCCGCCCTGGAGAGTACAACGACACGCTGCTCCGCGGACTGGACTATCTCATGGCCGAGCTGGAGCGTCGCGACATGACGGCCGTGCTCTATCTCACCAACTCCTGGGAGTGGAGTGGTGGCTTTGGTGCTTATCTCGACTGGGCGGGTCATGGTCCAGCCGTCGAACCCTCAGACTGGCAGGGTTTCTTGGACTACCACAGCCAGTTCGTGCAGGACCAGCGGGCCATGGATATGGCTGCGCGCCACACCGCCTTTATCGTCTCCCGCACCAACACCGTGACGGGCCAGCCCTACAAGGATTCCCCCGCCCTCATGGCCTGGGAACTGGCCAACGAGCCCCGTGCCTTCAGCCGCCATCCGCAGGTCAAGGAGGCCTTCCTCCGCTGGGCCGACCAGCAGTCCACCCTCATCAAGCGGCTTGACCCCAACCACCTCGTCACCACCGGTAGCGAGGGACTCTATGGCTGCGAGGTAGATATGGACCTCTTCCGCCGTCTGCACACCCTGCCCCACATAGACTATGCCTGCATCCACATCTGGCCCCACACCTGGGGATGGATGGGTCAGTTCCGTAGTCCCACTGCAGCTGCACGCGAGGCCAACGGCACGGATGGCACCACCCGCGGCTATGACTCAGCCTGCACCCGTAGCCTGCGCTATATAGACGATGCGCGCCGCGCCCTACAGGGAACGGGGCGTCCCATCGTCATTGAGGAGTTTGGCTATCCGCGCGATGGCTATGCCATCTCCCCCGATAGCGCCACCACACAGCGCGACCGCTACTATGCCTACATCTTCCATCAGGTCATGGAGAAGGGCAAGGCCGCAGGCTGCAACTTTTGGGGCTGGGGAGGTGAGGCCCGTCCGCCCCATCCTACATGGCAGCCTGGCGATCCATACACCTGCGATCCCAACCACGAGGAGCAGGGTCTCTACTCCGTCTTCAGCTCCGACACCACCACGCTCCGCATCATCCGCCAGTTCAGTAGGTAATAGTTACAGCAACTATTAGTTGTACTAATTCCTGCGGAAAGCAAAAGCCATCCGGATTATTTTCTTGATTTTATGTGCTGCACCCACCTGCCAAACAAGTAAAAGTGATACCAGACCAAGAAACAACACCATAATACTCTATATATCAATACACTAATAACACTCTGATCAACCATGGAATGGTTAATTAAACTCCTCGAGAACCCCACTTCCATTGCCCACATCACCCTGCTCTATGGCCTGACCATTGCGCTCGGCGTGAAGCTCGGCCGCTGGAAGATTGGTGGTCAGAAGCATGGCATCGCGCTCGGTGTCACCTTCGTTCTGTTCGTAGGTATTGTCCTCGGACACATCTTCACTCACACCGGTCTCTACGCTGATCCCGTTGCCGCCGTTGCTGCGCAGAAGGGCATCATCGACTACGTCAAGGAGCTCGGTCTTATCCTCTTTGTTTACTGCATCGGCCTGCAGGTCGGTCCTTCGTTCTTTGCTACCTTCAAGCAGGGTGGCACCTCCATGAACCTCGTGGCCGTAGGCATCGTTCTGCTCAACTGCGCCGTAATGCTTGGCCTGTACTTCATTGGCATCAACACAGGTCTCCTGCATGGCGACGCCAAGTGGAACCTCGGCATGATGGTCGGCGTAATGTACGGTGCCGTGACCAACACCCCAGGTCTGGGTGCAGCCAACTCGCTGCTGCCTGACCTCTTTGGTGGCGCACAGGTACCCGCCATTGCATCTGGTTATGCCTGTTCCTATCCTCTCGGCGTAGTAGGCATCATTCTAGCCACTATCGCCATCCGTTTTATCTGCCGCGTAAATCTCGATGAGGAGCAGGCCAAGCTCGCCGCCGAGGCTGAGCTCGATCCCTCTGCCACTCCCCACCACATGTCCATCCGCGTGACCAACAAGGCCGTGCTCGGACGCACCCTGCACCAGCTCCACGACTTCCTCAACCGTCAGTTCGTGGTGAGCCGCTGCTTCCTGGCCGACGGCACCATGATCATCCCTAATGGTGAGACCGAACTGCAGGAGGGCATGGAGGTGCACATCACCTGTGCCGAGGCCGAGGCTGAGCCCATCGCCGTTCTGATGGGTGAGGTCATTCCCCGTGGTCAGTGGGCTGAGAGCACCGAGGACACCAACTACGTCAGCGCCCGCCTCATCATCACCAAGCCTGAAATTAACGGCAAGACCTTCGGTCAGCTGCACTTCTCGACCATCTACGGTGTGAATGTGACCCGCGTGACCCGCAACGGCATGGACCTCTTTGCCAACCGCAACCTGCACCTCATGGTGGGCGACCGCCTCATGGTGACAGGCCGTCAGGAGAACATCGACCTGTTGAAGAACGCCATCGGCGACAGCGTCAAGAAGCTGGAGCACCCCAACGTAGGTGCTATCTTCTTCGGCATCTTCCTCGGCATACTGCTCGGCCAGCTGCCCATCCCCATCCCCGGTGTGGAGGTTCCCGTCAAGCTCGGCCTGGCTGGTGGTCCTCTCGTTGCAGCCATCCTCATTGGCGCCTTTGGCTATCGCTTCAAGATCAACAGCTACACCAGCACCTCCGCCAACCTCCTGCTGCGTGAGATAGGCCTCATCCTCTTCCTGGCCAGCGTAGGTATTCAGGCAGGTGCCACCTTCGTTGATACGGTGGTCAACGGCGACGGTATTCACTACGTATGGATGGGCTTCATCATCACAACTGTGCCTATCCTCATCATGGGAACTATCGCCCGCCTCAAGCTCAAGCTGAACTACTTCACACTGATGGGCCTTATAGCAGGCTCCAACACCGATCCCCCCGCACTCGCCTTTGGCAGTCAGACCGCTGGCAACGATGCTCCCGCCGTGGGTTACTCCACGGTTTATCCCCTGAGCATGTTCCTCCGCATCCTGGCCGCCCAGTTGGTGCTAATCCTGTTTATCTAAACGCCTATGGCACTCAATCCCAACAAGGACCTCAAGCAGTTCTACACCATCTCCGAGGTCGCAGAGATGTTCCAGCTCAATGAGACAACTCTGCGCTTCTGGGAGAAGGAGTTCCCCCAGCAGATAGCTCCCCGCAAGGGTGCCCGCAACGTGCGCCACTACTCCAAGGACGACCTGGAGAAGATACGCATAGTCAAGAGCCTCGTCAAGGATCGCGGCCTCAAGATTGCAGCAGCGCGTCAGCTCCTCAAGCACAACAACCAGGGCCAGGCCCAGCAGACGGAGGTCATCGACCGCCTGCGCGCCATCCGCGCCCAGCTGGTGGCTATCAAGAAGGAAATGGGAGAACTCTAATGGCTAAGGAAAAGACCGTTTACGTCTGTGCCCAGTGTGGCTACGAGTCTCCCAAGTGGCAGGGCCGTTGCCCCGCCTGTGGAGAGTGGAACACCTTCAAGGAAATGACCGTTCGCACCGCCAAGTCTGCCCCAGCCTGGGGTGGACATGGTGGTGCTGAGGCCAAGCCCATACAGCTCTCTAGCGTCAGCGCAGAGGAGGAGCCCCGCATCGACATGCACGACCAGGAGCTCAACCGCGTGCTGGGCGGAGGTCTCGTGCCTGGTAGCCTCGTGCTCATCGGTGGCGAACCTGGTATAGGCAAGTCCACCCTCCTCCTGCAGACCATCCTCGGCCTGACGGAGCGCCGCGTGCTCTATGCGTCGGGCGAGGAGAGCGAGCGCCAGATCAAGCTGCGCGCAGACCGCGTCAAGGCAGCTGTGGGTGAGAACGTCTATCTCCTCTGCGAGACACGCATAGAGCAGATACTCACGCACTGCAAGAACATCCAGCCCGAACTCCTCGTCATCGACTCCATCCAGACCATGAGCGTGGAGGGTGTAGAGTCCTCGCCTGGCAGCATCACGCAGATACGCGAGAGCGCCGCGGCTCTACTCAAGTACGCCAAGGAGAATGCCGTCCCCGTGCTCATCGTGGGCCACATCACCAAGCAGGGCAGCATAGCTGGCCCCAAGGTGCTGGAACACATAGTGGATGCCGTCCTACAGTTTGAGGGCGACCGCCACTACTTCTATCGCATACTGCGCAGCATCAAGAACCGCTTTGGTTCTACCTCCGAGCTCGGCATCTACGAGATGCGCGCTGAGGGTCTGCGCCCCGTTGACAATCCCTCTGAACTACTCCTTTCGCAGCAGAAGCAGGAACTCTCCGGCATTGCCATCACGGCAGCCATAGAGGGTGTGCGCCCCTTCCTCATCGAGACGCAGGCTCTGGTATCCACCGCAGCCTATGGCACGCCGCAGCGCAGCGCCACGGGCTTTGACCTGCGCCGCCTCAACATGCTCCTCGCCGTTCTGGAGAAGCGTGTGGGCTTCAAGCTCGTGCAGAAGGATGTCTTCCTCAACATTGCCGGTGGCCTGCGTGTGGCCGATACGGCCATGGACCTTAGTGTCATTGCCGCCGTGCTCTCCTCCAACGTCGATACCGCCATCGACTCCACCACCTGCATGTGCGGCGAGGTGGGTCTGAGCGGCGAGATACGTCCCGTCAGCCGTATAGAGCAGCGCATAGCCGAGGCACAGAAGCTGGGCTTCAGGCGTATCCTCGTACCTGAGAACAACGTCAAGGGCATCAACCTCAAGCTTTTTCACGGTATCGACATCGTCCCTGTAGCCCGCGTGGAACAGGCTCTGAGAGAGTTGTTTGGGTAACCACTTCCTATCCTATACACTAGTGAAAACTATCCTATACACTAGTGAAAACTATCCTATACACTAGTGAAACGCATCCCCTACCCCCCCCTTTCTGCCCTGTTGGAGAGCCCCCTTTGTCGGGCACTCACGGCCCCTCTGCGCACGGGGTGGGAGCTCATCGTCGTGGGTCTGGTGGCCTTCTGGCTCAACTGGACCTTTACGGACTATCCGCGTCCGGATTTCTGGCCCTACTTCTGGCTCCTAGGCATGGACCTCTTTGTAGTAGCAGCCCTCATGGCCCTCCTGCCCCGTCGCTGGCGTATGGGCGCAAAGGGAGTATGGTACACAGGCATGTACCTCATGGGCTTCATCGAGAGTTTCCTGTACAAGCGCTTCTACATCATCTACGCCCCCACCGCTCTCACGCTAGCCCTGGAGACCAATGGTGGTGAGGCGGGAGAGTTCTTCAGCTCCTGCATGGGCAGCCGCCACCTGTGGCCCACCCTGTGGCCGTGGTTGTTGCTGGTAGGTGTGCACCTCGCTGTGGCAGTGAGGATAAATAATAAATGGAAAATAAGAAATAAGAAAATCCTTTTCCCCACCATACTGAGGCAGGGGCTCCGCCGTACATTATATATATTATATATAGCCGTGCCCCTCTGCTACTGCATCTGGCAGGCTCCCGTGTGGTGGCAGACGCGCACACAGCTCCTGGAGTTCTGCGTGGCCCAGGACACAGGCGAGGCGGAGAAGGCCACGAGCAACATCTTCTATAGTGCCCCGCTGCGTCTGCTGCAGAGCGTCAAGTTCTATCGTCTGGCCCAGAAGGAGATGGACCATCTGGCTGACAACATGCAGAGCCTCCAGGTGGACTCCTGCGCGGCCACCTGTCCCCACATCGTGCTCATCATCGGCGAGAGCTACAACAAGCACCACTCGCAGGTCTATGGCTATGAGCGCCCCACGACCCCCTATCAGAGTCGCTTCTGTGAGCGTGGCACGATGGTGGCCTTCAGCGATGTAACCACCCCCTGGAACCTCACGAGCAACGTCTTCAAGAACATGCTCTCCACCCACTCCGTCGATGCCTCTGGCTCCTGGACGGACGGGGTGCTCTTCCCTGCCCTCTTCCGTCGGGCAGGCTACCACGTGAGCTTCATCACCAACCAGTTCCAGCAGTCCAATCGTCAGAACAAGGCCGACTTCAACGGCTCCTTCTTCCTCAACGACGAGCGTTTTGACTCCCTGTGCTTTGACCACCGTAGCAGCAAGAAGTACAAGTACGATGCCGGCCTGCTGCGCGAGCTCTCCGATAGCACCCTCATGGCCGTTCGTGGACCACGCCTCACGCTCTTTCACCTCATAGGCCAGCACCTGGTCTATGCGGAGCGCTTTCCGAGCAGCAAGGTGGTGTTCCACGCTGAGGACTACGACCGCCCCGACCTCACGCTGGACGACCGCCAGATCATCGCCGACTACGACAACGCCACGCTCTATAACGACGAGATTGTGGCCCGCGTGTGTGGCCACTTCAAGGACGAGGACGCCGTGGTCATCTACCTGGCCGACCATGGGGATGAGGTCTTCGATGGACAGATAGGCATGTATGGCCGCAACCACCGCGCCGACCTTACGCCCGAGGTGGTACGAGGGGAGTTTGAGGTGCCCCTGGAGATATGGGGTTCCCGCCGTTTCCGCAGTCGCCATCGTCAGCTGTGGCATCGCATACAGCAGGCCAGCCAGCGCCCCTTCATGATAGACGACATGCCCCATCTGCTCCTCGGTCTGGCAGGCATCAGTTGTCCTCAGTACGATGCCCGTCGTGACCTGCTCTCCGACCAGTACCAGCCCCGTCGCCGACCACTCAAGGACGGAGTCGGAGTGTATGAAGAAATAATAAATAGAAAATAATAAATAGTTGATGCAACTCACCCGCTCCGAGACCACCGCCCTGCGCGGTCTGGCCATAGGCCTCATCATTCTGCACAACTTCTGCCACTGGCTACCCCGTTGTATCGATGAGAACGAGTACACCTGGGCGCTCTCCCGCGTCCAGCGCCTTGTGCTCTACATCGGCGATGGCGGCCCCCACGTGGTGCTCAACCTGCTGAGCCACTACGGCCACTATGGCGTAGCGCTCTTCCTCTTTCTCTCTGGCTATGGCCTGGTCCGCAAGTACGAGAGTCCCTCCGCCACGCCTCGATCAGCATCCTCGCACGAGGGAGCAGTGGTCTTTCTCCTCCGGCACGCCACCAAGCTCTGGCAACTCATGCTGCCCGCCCTCCTTGTGCTCTATCTGCTCAAGACCTTCTATGCCGGTGGCTGGAAGTGGGGCTGGGAGCACCTCTGGCAACTCCTGACCTTCACGGTCAACATGAACCCCCACCGCCCCCTCATCCTTGGTCCCTGGTGGTGGTTCTCCCTCATGATGCAGTTTTACCTCCTCTACCGCCTCGTGCTCTATCGCCGAGGCAGAACAGTACTGCTCGCCACCGTGGGTCTCTGCCTCGCCCTGCAAGGATGGGCCACATGGGAGAGCTGGGGACATCTGTCCAACAGTAGCTGCATCATGACCTACTGGCACTACAACATGCCCTGCTCCATCCTGCCCTTTGCCCTCGGCATCTGGGCTGCACGCTATGGAGCCCAGTGGCTACTGCACCCTCTCGCAGCCGTAGTGGGCGCCGTGGTCATGGTGGCCGGCAGTTACACCCCCTGGGTGTGGAGCGTGGCCAGTCCCTTTGCCGTAGCCCTCATGCTGGCTGGGCGCCGCCTGCCTCTACACTGGCTCGGCACGATCAGTGCCTGGGTCTTTGCGCTGCACCCCATCGTGCGCGAATATACCATAGGCCCCGCCCGCGCCGGCCATGTCTATGCCGCCCTCACGGCCTATATCCTCATCACCCTCAGCGCAGCCTGGCTCATGCACTATCTGCAGCAGCGCCTGCGTCGTTCATAACCTCCCCCACGCCTATGCTCACCAAGATATCAGTCGTCGTATGCACCTACAATGGTGCAGCCTACCTCAGGGAGCAACTGGAGTCGCTGATCGACCAGACGTTGCGTCCCGATGAGATACTCATCCACGACGATGGCTCCACCGATGCTACGCTGGAGATTGCCGAGGAGTTCCGTCAGCGCATGGAGCCCTACCGTCTCAGCATGGAGGTGCGCATCGTGCGCAATGAGGGAGAGCATGGAGTGAACGGAAACTTCTTTGCAGCCCTGCGCGCCGCTCGCCACGAACTCATTGCCATCTGCGACCAGGACGACATCTGGGAGCCCACCAAGCTGGAACGGCAGTACGACACCATCGGCGATGCCCTGCTCTGCGGCTGCATCTCCCGTCCCTTCAGTACAGACGGGAGCCCTATCCGGGTGGACGAGCGACCCGCCAATCTCTCCCCGCTGCGCATGATGTACGTCGGTATGATGCCAGGCCACACCATGCTGCTCAGGCGCGAACTGCTGAGGTGGGTACCGCGAGGGGACTTCTTCATGTACGACCTCCAGTTGCAGATGGCCGCCGCCATACTCGAGCGCCTAGCCTATGTGCCAGAGGTGCTTGTTCACCAGCGTCGCTACCCACAGGCCACGACCTACATGGTCCCGCAGAGCAGACTGCAGATACTCCTTCTCACACTGCGCAACTACCTGCGCCTGCGTCCTCAGGTACGCCGCCGCTTTGGTGAGTGGCAGACGTTTCTCCGTCCACAGCCTGCCCCGTTGCCAGCCGACCACAGTCTGCTCACCATGGTACGCCTGCAGCAGGGGCGTGGCCCCCTCAACTACCTGCGCCTGACGTGGTTCTGTCTGCGCCATCGCCACGAACTGCTGCCCACACCCGCCATCCGCGGTCTGCGTTCCGTGGCGTATGGGCTCGCCTTTCCCCTGACCTGTGTCAACTACTACCGATACTTTTTAGACCGACAATGAGACTATCCATCCCCGACGGCTACCTCGCCGATGTGCGTGAGGCCGTCCGCATCATGCAGGCTGGGGGCGTCATTCTCTACCCCACCGACACCATCTGGGGCCTCGGCTGCGATGCCCGCAATGCCGAGGCCGTGCAGCGCATCTACGACATCAAGCAGCGCCAGGACTCCAAGGCGCTCATCTGCCTCGTTGACAGCGAGCTGCGTCTAGAGCAGAGCGTGGAGCACGTGCCCGAGGTTGCCTGGCAGCTCATAGAGTGCGCTGAGGAGCCTCTCACCATCATCTACGACCACGGCAAGGGGCTCGCCCCCAACCTGCTGGCTGAGGATGGTAGCGTAGGCATCCGTCTGACGAGAGAGCTGTTCTCCATGCTACTCTGCCAGCACATGCGTGGCCCGGTGGTAAGCACCAGTGCCAACATCAGTGGAGAGCCCTCGCCCAAGACCTTCCGCGACATCTCCCCCGCCCTCCTGGAGGCCGTGGACTATGTCTGCCTCTCCCGCCGCAAGGAGCGTACGCCCGCACAACCCAGTCATATCATCAAGCTCACGGACTCTGCACAGGTCACAGTGATCCGATAGACATATGCATAACCCGATACGAGGAGCAGAGAGACTGCCAGCCAGTCAGATAGCGGAGGAGGTCAACGCGCAGTTGGCTTCCTGCCCTAACCTCGTCATCACCGCACCTCCAGGTGCAGGCAAATCGACCCTCCTTCCCCTCACCATGCTCCAGGCTACAGAGGAACGCATCCTGGTGTTGGAGCCACGCCGACTAGCCACACGACAGATAGCAGAACGCATGGCCAGCATGCTGGGCGAGGAGGTCGGGCAGACCGTTGGCTTCCGTATCAGGGGCGAGAACCGTTGTACTCCGCTCACCCGTGTCCAGGTTATCACCGAGGGTATCCTGACCCGCATGCTGGTGGACGATCCGACCCTGGAGGGCGTAGCGATAGTGGTCTTTGACGAGTTCCACGAACGCAGCATACACTCCGACGTAGCACTCGCCCTGAGCCGCGAGGCCCAGCAGGTCGTGAGGCCCGACCTGCATATAGTCATCATGTCAGCCACCATCGATGCCGCCACACTATGCGAGGCGCTCAACGCCCCACTCGTGGAGTGCGAGGGGCGCATGTATCCCGTTGACATTCGCTATGGCGAGGACATCGACTGGAGCAACACGCGGGAGGGCTGTGCCGAGTTTGCCCGCACACTGATACATATACACAGGGAGGAGAGAGGCGACATCCTGGCCTTCCTACCAGGCGAGGCAGAGATACGTCGCTGCCAGGAACTACTCGGTACGGCACTGGGCTCCACCCACATCTGTCCGCTCTACGGTATGCTCTCCTCTGAGGAACAGCGCCGCGCACTCACGCCCTCCCCACAGGGAGAGCGCAAGCTGGTACTCGCCACCTCCATAGCCGAGACCTCACTCACCATAGAGGGAGTGCGCGTAGTGGTGGACTCTGGCCTGTGCCGCCGTATGGCCTTCGATGCCCGAACGGGACTGAGTCGTCTGGAGACGGTGCGCGTGTCGATGGACATGGCACGACAGCGCAGCGGACGTGCAGGCCGCGTGGAGGAGGGAGTATGCTATCGTCTATGGAGTCGTGCCACGGAGTGGAGCATGGCGGAGTGTCGCCGTCCCGAGATAGAGGAGGCCGACCTCACGCCCATGGTACTCGATGTAGCGGCATGGGGTGAGAGCCAGCCCGCCAATCTGCCGTGGCTTACGCCTCCACCCTGCCCCAATATTCTGCGCGCCAGTAGTCTGCTCCACCTACTCGGAGCAACTGACGAGACTGGACGTATCACGGCACATGGCCGCAAGCTATGGCGACATCCCTACCACCCCCGACTCGCCCAGATGCTCGTCAAAGCCCGCGATACCGGCATGCAGCATCTGGCGTACCGCATTGCCGAACTACTAGAGGCGGCCCCCTCCTCCTGGCCATCGCATCTGTATGAACCAGGTGCAGGTCTCCTACTGGCTTATGCCTACCCAGAGCGCATCGCCCGCCGACTGGACGAGGGCGTAGGGCGCTTTCGCCTGGCCTGTGGCGACACGGCAACGGTAGATACGGCAGACCCCCTGTCGGACGAGCCCTGGATAGCCATAGCCAGCATGAATGCTACAGGCAACGGCCGAGTACATCTCGCTGCCCCGACCTCACCCGAGGAGCTGGCGGAGTTCATCGAGGAGCGCGATAACATCAGCTGGGACAACAAGCAAGGCCGTATCATAGCTCGCCGTGAGCGTCGCATCGGAACACTGCTTGTAGATAGTCGTCCACTCCACGATGCCGACCGAGAGCACATAGTCCATACGCTCTGTGAGGCGGCTCGCAAGTGGGGTATGAGCATGTTCGACTTTGGCGAGGATGTACAGCACCTGCAACGCCGCATTGCTGTCCTGAGCGAGTGGCACCCCGAACTGCTCCTGCCCGACCTCTCCACAGAGCAGGTGCTCCAACGGGCAGCAGAGTGGATACCCCTCTACGCGGGACGTGCCACTACTGCAACCGAACTCAAGAAGATTGATCTCTGTGCCGTACTCTGGGGTATGCTCCCCTACGAACAACAGCAGACAGTGGACCGCTTGGCACCCACTCACATCTCGCTCCCCAGTGGTCGCCGCATTCGTGTGGAGTACCGTCAGGGGGCCGAGCTCCCCATAGTGCGCGCCAAGCTGCAGGACTGCTTTGGCATGGCAGAGACCCCCCGCGTAGATGGCGGCACGCGCCCTGTACTGATGGAGTTGCTCTCACCAGGCTTCAAGCCCGTGCAACTCACGCAGGATCTGCACAACTTCTGGGCCTCCACCTACTATGAGGTCCGTAAGGAGCTGCGTCGCCGCTACCCCAAACACGCTTGGCCAGATAACCCCATGAACATATAATATATACCTATGCGTACACTATTTATCAGTCTCGCCCTCAGCCTTACTCTCGGCGTATGGGCACAAAAGCCTCAACTCATCACGCAGCAGCCCGAAGGTACGCTCCGCACATACCAGCGTAGCGGCAAGGCCTTCTTTGCCTACTACGGCTCGCCCACGCAGACCGTACAGGACTACACCGTCGTCAATATCGTCACCTCCCCCGATGGCAAGACCGTCTATATGAAGGACCCCATCTCGCAGGCTAACTCTGGCAACTGGATTGCAGGAACCCGCGACGAAGCGGGCCGCCTGCACTTTCCCCTCGGTCAGTATGTACAGTATTTTGAGGGCAGCGGATACGGCTGGCAGACCGCAGTGCTCAAGCTCATGAGCTACGATGAGACCACCGGCGCACAGTACTACCTCGACTCCGCTATGCAGGAGGTCAGCTTCACGCCCTCCGCCGATGGCCAGAGTCTCACGATGGACGCGCTCGGCGAGCAGCAGGACCAGGGTGGTTATCCAGGAGCCATGTATGCGCTGGTGTATGACGACGACCAGAGTTTTGTGGGGTATGCAGACTACGGCAGCGTGTACAGCCCCTTCACCTACACCTACACTACCCTACCCGAGACGGCTACGCCCGAGACATGGACCTTCACCTACAGCAATGCCCAGGAGGGTGAGAAGGAGAGTCTCCCCGTCGTAGTCGCTGACGGCAAGGTCTATATGGCCGGGCTCTCCATCCACGACCCCGCCGCCTGCATTGTAGGTACCATCGAGGGCAACAAGGTGAGCTTTGCCTCCGACCAGTATGTAGGTCACTCCAGCGGCTTCCTGCTCTACGCCTTCGGTGCCAGCTATGAGACCAAGACCTTCTACGACGAAGAGTGGGACGAGACCTACACCACCAACGTCATGACACCCCAGCCAACTCTGGAGTGCACCTACAATGCCGCCACTGGCAAGCTGACCTCCGACGGACAGCAGGCCCTCATCCTCAATATGGGCAAGGCAGACGAGGTCGGCATCAACTACATGAGTGTGGCACTGGATCCCGTCTTTGATGCCCCCGAGGGTACAGTCCTAGGTATAAGCCCCATAACAAAAGCCCCCGCTCTGATGGGAGCAGGGGTATATGACTTGCAGGGCCGCCGCCTGGTAGCAGGTCAGAACAAGGGAGGACATATCCTCATCAAGGGAGGACGCAGGGTCATCCTGAAGTAAAGTCAGCGACGTTCCAACTTGACGAGTTCGAGTTCAAAGACAAGCGTGGAGTAGCCGGGGATACCCTCTACCCCACGCTTGCCGTATCCGTACTCTGCGGGAATATATACCTCCATCCTATCACCCTGACGCATACGGGTGAGGGCAATCTGCCACCCCATGATGAGCTCGCGCACCACAAAGCAGGCGGGCAGCGACTGTCCCTCCGTCGTGTCGAACACGCTGCCATCGATGAGGCGACCGGTGTAGTTGACAAATACAATACTGCTGGGTGTAGCAAACTCGCTCTCGCGGCCCAGCGCAGGGGTAGCTCTGTGCAGCCAGCGATAGAGTACGCCAGAGGGGAGGGCCGTGATGCCCTCCTCCTTAGCCTTTTCTGCCAGAAAGAGTTCGTTGGCCTGCTTGTACAACTTGGTCTGCTTATCTCTGCGGTTCATATCTTATTGCCTTACAACTTACTGATGGTCTGGATTATCTTCTCGCCCATGCCGATGGTGTAGCCCTGGGAGCAGAACACCACGCGGTTGAAGGTGTCACCGATGAAGACGATGGGCAGCTCCTCCGTCTTGACGAGGGTACCACCAAAGAGGTCCCTGGCTATCTGCCCCTCAGCGTCGATACCGAAGGAAAGAGTGGAGGGCAGGTTGGTGAACTCCGCAGAGTTCTGGAGGAAGCGGGCATACTCCTCTGCCGTAGGGAAGCAGAGTAGCAGCGGACGACCCCATGCCTCGAGGGCAGCGCGCTGCTTTTCGAGGTCGTGCAGAATGTGGTTGGTAGGCTCGTGGTTGGCACGGATGAGACCGCAGACGTAGTAGCCGCGACCCGTGTGGGACAGGATGCTACGAACCCCCTCCGGCCTTACGGCCACCTCCCCCTTGATGGGGAGGGATACTTCTGCGGGATGGGGTGCAGGCTGATAGAGATTCTCGGAGTTGAAGTTGCCGATGACCTGCACACCCGTTTTATCCTCACGCATGGTGAGAGGTACGGTAGTTGTGCCCTGGCCCACAGTGAAGGCCTCTACGTGTGCCAGCACACTGCCACTGGCCATGCGGGTGCCAGAGACGAGGATGTAGTCGCCCTGATCGATGGGGCGCGGCGTTGCGAAGTTGTCCTGCCATGTATCCTCCTCGCCATACTCCAAGAGACGAGGACGACCTCCCTGTAGCTGTGAGAGCGTGAAGTGGTAGTAGTAGCCAGGGTTCTCCATATACTGACGGGGTGTGTAGCTGAGGGAGAGAGAGGCCGTGGCAGCAGCAGCCTTGGTGTCGGCTTTAGTGTCAGCCATATCCACGGTGACCCACTTGGGTTCGCCGCCAAAGGGAGGCGTAGCTGGGTCGGCATACTGCACCTGTCCTGTCACCTCGTCGATGCGAGCAAAGATGCCCATGCTGCGGGCGGCAGCCACGAAGAGCAGCCCCTTGTTGCGCACATCGCACAGGCGGAACTCCATACTGCGCTCTGGCGAGAGCCAGGCGTGGGCGGGGTTCCACTCGGTGTCGGTCACAATCTGCTTGCGCAGCCACTGAGCCAGACGCTCAGGTTGCAGACGGAACTGCTCCTTCTGCTTGGGCGTGAAGGCTGCTGCGAGCGGCTGACGCCATGCCGAGAGATGCTCGGTGCTGATGCGAGGACAGGCCACGTACTGGGCGTAGAGCTTGTCCTCCACGAGGAGTTGGCGATCGATGCGCTCCATGTGGTGAGCAATGACGTCATAATCAAAGTCGCGTAAGTCCTTTTCGGAGAGCGTGGACAGCAGGGCACGGGCGGCCTGACCATAGGTCTGGAGCAGTCGCTCCATGCTGCGCCAGTTGCCGCGGCTCTGGGTGATGAGTTCGTCCTGCGTCTGGGGGAAGGTAGCCACATAGGCCGTGCGTATGCTGTCCTCATGGGCCTTGCGCTGCTCGTTGAGGGCTGTGGCCTCGGGCGTCACAGCGGGGAGGTTGTTGCCCCCTGCTGGCGGCGTGAGCGTAAAGTCGGCTGACCAAGTGTCCCCCTGCTTGTGGTCAAGAGGGATAAAGACTCCCTCCGCCCCTTGCGGGGCATCTCCCCCTCTTAAGGGGAGGGTTCGGGGGCTCACCTGCTTCAGTCCGTAGCGACCGTCCTTGCTGCACCATACGATCATATCGCCCAGGCCAGACTGGATGCTGGCACGGCCATCTTTGTCGGCAGTGGTGCGATAGACGGTGTAGAACTCACCATAGTTGTAGAGCTTAAACTCCACCGTAGCCCCGGGCTCCGTTACGACCCATGTGCGGGCCGTCTGGGCGTAGTTGGAGGTCACGTTGATTTCGGTATAGGTCGGAGTATAGCTCACCTTGTCTTCGGGGCCATCGTAGAGACCAAAGACCTTGGTGTGCATCATCATGCCACGGGAGGCTGGCTGGTTGAACCATGCCAGATTGAGCACAGCCTCGGGCTCGCAGGCTCCGAGAAAGTACCACTCTCCCTCCACCCAGCACTCCACCCAGGCGTGGTTGTCGTCCGTGTGGGCCCAGCGCGGGGTATATACCTGGCGAGCGGGTATGCCCACTGCTCTCAGCGCACTCACCGTAAAGGTACTCTCCTCACCACAGCGACCGTAGGCCGTGCGCATGGAGGCCAGGGGAGAGGAGGTACGGGCGTCGGAGGGCTTGTAGGTCACATACTCATGACACCAGTGGTTGACCTCCAGTGCAGCCTCGCGCATGGAGAGGCCCTGCACACGCTGGCGCAGCTCCTCATAGCAGGTGGTGCGGAAGGAGTCCAGATGCTCGTTGTTGACACGCACGGGTAGCACAAAGTGGCGCCACTCGCGGTCGGGCACTAGCTGGCCCCAGGGCAGTTCCTGACGGGCTCGCACGGCGCAGCGCACCTGGGCGGCATGGAACTGGGGAGTGTAGTCGGCCACATCGGGCCACGCCATATATTTATATAAGAAGGTGAGAGCCTCGCGCTCTGCGGGCGACTGGGCCAGACCAAGAGCCTGCTCCTGGAGTTGCTGACGGGGAGAGAGGGCCCAGGCGGACATGCCGCACATGAGGAGGGCGAGGGTAAGAAGCATGTGTTTCATCGGGCAGCAAAGTTACGACTTTCTGCTGACTCAACCAAGTAGATGCCTGATTTTCTTGGCTATGTCGCAGAAAAGTTGTACTTTTGCAGCTGGAAAACCAACTATTTACTATCAAACACATGAAACTACAGACTCTCCTCCTGGCTCTCCTGCCTGCAGTGGGCATGGCGCAGAGCACCATCCCCGTGAGTGTGGGAGCCAATCAGGGCTACACCAACTCCAACGGACGCAAACTCTCTAGTGTCACTCTCTCCACGCCCCACAACGGTGCACAAAAGTTGATGGTGGACGACACGCATGTATATAACGACTGCACTGCCCGCGCACTCTATGCTCAACCAGGCGAGACCGTGACCGTATCGCTGGGCTATGCTGGTGACTGGATGAACGGCTACGTGTATATCGACCTGAACCACGACGGCAAGCTCACCTACGAACTAGGCGAGCAGGGTGTGCCCACAGCCGAGAGTGAGCTCGTGAGCTACTCCTTCTACAGCGGTGACGACAACAACGACTCCAGCGGTTACAACAGCAAGGGTGCGGCTCTCTCAGGAGGCTCACGCAGCGTGCTCAATCCGCCTAGCTTCACCGTGCCCGCCGACCTCGCTGAGGGCGACTACGTGATACGCTTCAAGGTGGACTGGAACAGCATTGACCCCGCAGGCGACGCCAACCCCGCCAATGGCGATTTTATGAAGAACGGTGGTGCTATCGTCGATGCCACCCTACGCGTCACTCAGGACAAGGCTCCCCGTCCTGCCCGTATGCACTTTGAGTCGAACTACGGCTTCTTTATCGGAGGAGGCTCCGAGACAGGTTTGCCTGCCGAGGTGCCCACCACCGATCTGATCGTCAAGCTCGTCACCCCCGCCACCTGCTACAAGGCTCCCACGGAGATAAAGGTGTGGACGGTCAATGCCGAGGGCCAGAAGTCTGAGCCCACCATCATCAGTCAGCAACAGGCTGATCTCTTCTGCATTCCCGCCAGTGCCATGCAGGGCGGCGACGTGTGGGTGGAGGCCGTCTTTGAAGAGCCTGAACTGTATGTAGAGGGCGACATGCAACTGGTCTTCAGCGACGAGTTCACGGGTGAGGACTACACGCAGCCCGATGCCACCAAGTGGAAGCGCGCCGCCCACGACAACAACTCTGCCTGGAACCGTTTTATTTCCACCTCCGACAAGGTGGTCTATCTCGAGGATGGCGACCTCGTGACGCGCTGCATTCCCTGTCCCGAAGAGGACTGGGAGAGCAACAAGAACCCCATCTCCCCCTACAACTACCGCGAGTGGATGTCGGGTGCAGTAGATACCCGAGGACTCTACTCCTTCAGGTATGGTCGCGTGGATGTGCGCTCCCTGACCAACCCCTTCACGGGCTCCTTCCCCGCCATCTGGCTCCTGCCCGACGACCAGAGTGCAGGCTGGCCTCAGTATGGCGAAATAGACATCTGGGAGATGGTCAACACCAGCAATGCAGCCCATGGTACCATCCATGCCCAGCGCGAGTCGCAGTACACCAAGAACACCGCCTGCCAGTACGATGGTCTGTACCACGTGTTCAGCTTTGAGTGGACGGCCACACAGATGACGTGGAGCGTGGACGGCAAGGTCTATTCGACCCACGACAAGAGCAGCTACACCAACGCGCAAATCCAGCAGGGCTACTGGCCCTTTGACAAGAACTACTACCTCATTCTCAACCAGAGCGTAGGCGCTGGCGGCTGGGCAGCCAACCCCGTAGAGGGCCACGTGTACGAGACGCGCTTTGACTTTGTGCGCATCTACCAGAACCAGGCACAGAACCCCACCGTGGGCGTAGCACCCATCCTCTCCTCCTCCGCTACTGCTAGTATGCCCCTCTACGATCTCCAGGGCCGCAGTTACGGAGAGCCCAGACAGGCTGGCATATACATCGCAGCGGGGCGCAAAATCATCAAGTAACACGCCCCCTCTGAGCCCTCTCCAGTTATGCACCTGCATGCCTCTCGCGTGCAGGTGCATAATTGTTTGCGAGCAAGTAAGTTACGTCAGCACCTCAGACTCCCCGAAACTAGAGTATAGTCTAGGAAAAACTATCGTATAGACTAGTTTTCCTTAGTGTATAGACTAGTTTTTCCTAGTGCATAGACTACGAAGACATACAAAGAGGGTGTGTCAAAATGCTGGCACACCCTCTTTTTATAAACGAAGCCCCGAC
>JAKSLU010000012.1 GCA_024400995.1 Bacteroidaceae bacterium | reverse complement strand
CGCCCCGCAGCCAGTTCGTACTGACGGTGGCGGAGATAGAAGTACAGGCCGTTGTAGTCATAGGGGTAGGTGTGCGTGCCACGGGTGCCAAAGGGCTCGCCGCTGTCCTTCTGGAGCGTCAGTCCATATCGGAGGGTGTGCTTGTAGGAGTAGGCATAGCGCGTGGTGTTGGCCAGACGATAACCCTCAAAGAACTTGTTGGGAGAGGCCAGGGCCTGGGCGCTGGTGTGGGCTACATCGCCCGCTGTGTGGTACAGAGGGATGGCAAAAAGGGTGCTCACCTCATGACGTCCCTCTCGCCAGGCCTCTCGGAGAGAAGTACTCCTGCGGGTGGCAAGCAGGGGGCTAGGTCCGACATAGAGAAAGAGGGAGAGGTAGCGGCGGGTGTCGTAGTCGAGCGAGGTGACAAACTGCATCTCGCCCAGCGTGCGCAGATAGCCTCCCTTGCGTTCACGATAGGCGAGGAGGGAGTCTGCGCGGGCCTCGTCCATAAAGGGGATGCGCAGCAGGTCCTCGCGGGTGGCAACATTGATGTTGAGAGGCGTGGCGTGGAGTTCTTCCAGTTCCTGCAGGAGGCTGGCGGTGCGCTCCTCGCCGTCATCATCAAGCGAGGTGGCCAGGGTGGCTGCAAACTCGTCCCATGAAACGTAATGCTCACGGAAGATGTCCGTCTGCGCACAGAGGAGTGAGGCGCAGAGGAGACAGAGGATGAGGAGCTTACTTCTCAAATGAGGACTTGTCGGGGAAGAGACGACTAGCATACTCCTGTGCATGCTGGCGGTCGGAGTCGTTGGCATACTCGGAGTCGTTCATGCAGAAGAGTATCGGGCAGTAGCGCTCAAACTTGAGGAACAGGCGGGGGTTGTCTATATGCAGACGGAAGGAGTGGTGCTGCGAGACATAGCGCAGATGGCCCTGGCCGCGGAGTAGGGCCACATAGTTGATGAGCACTCGCTCATAGTCCTCGCGAGAACGCATGTGGTGGGGCAGCATGGTCTGCAACTCCTGGCGGAACTCCTCGTGGACGGGCTCAAAATGGCTACGCAGATAGGCGTCGATGTTGTGGTGGGGCTTGCCGCTGAGATAACGGCCCAGATGGCGCTCCACGAGGAGGGAGGAGTTGCTCAGGGTCTGGGTGTGTGCGGGGAGGGTCTTGCCCAGGACGCGGGTGCGGTACCAGAGGGCCAACTTGCGCATGGGCTTGCGGAGCATGAAGATGTAGGGCAGACCGTCGGGGGCAAAGAAGTTGGAGGGTGTGACGGGGCGGTTGATCATCATATCGTCGTTGGCATAGAGAAAGTGCTCGGACAGTCCCGGGATGCGATGCAGAAAGAGCTCTATCACGCTGGAGTTGAAGCATGGCAGACACTCGGGTGGCAATATCTCGGTGTGATCAACGATCTGAACCTTGGGGTGGCTGGTGTCGAGCCACTCGGGCACCTGGTTGTCGGTGACGATGAAGATGCGGCGTATCCACGGCGCATAGCGCTCTACGGAGCGGAGGCTATAACGGAGTTCGCCGTTGTCGGCATAGCGGCCTGTGCAGTTGACCTGCTGATGGTCGTCAGGTCGGCCGATAGTGGCATTGCGCTTAGCTTGCCACTGGGGGTCATTGCCGTTGACCCAGAGATAGACGATGTCGATGTTCATGTGCTTCGGAATGCCAAGTTTTTTGTTGGCACGGCAAAGGTACAAATAAAATCTGACATACCCGCCTCCTCTGTCTGTATTTTTGCCTTTTCAGTTCCCGAAATACCATATATAAGGAAGCCCCGCCAACAATGTTGTTGACGGGGCCTGATGCAAATAGTAGGAGAGGGCATAGCGAGGAGCTGCTGCCCTGCTCTCTGGAGTTAGTTCAGAATCTTGCGACCAGCACGGAGGCTGATGCCACGAGTGGGAGCAGCGCTGATGCGACGGCCAGTGAGGTCGTACATCACGTTGGCCTGGTGGGCGGTGATAGTCTTGATGCCAGTGGGGATGGTCTTGCCGTCAACGCTGAAGAAGACGGAGCTACCCTCCTCACAGGGCACGCTGTAGTAGTTGCCTACCTTGGTGACCTGCTTTTCGACACCATCCACATAGATCTTGCTCACGCTCAGGTCGATGTCCTTGCAGTCAACGATGAGCTCGGAGCCCTTGTGGCTCTCTACGGTGATGCTGATGGCCTTGCCGTTCTTCCAGTCAATGCCTACGGTGAAGTTGCCGATGGCCTTGAGACCGCTGACCTTGCCGTCACCCCACACGGTGGGGAGGGCGGGGAGGATGTGGAGCACGTTGTCGTAGCTCTGGAGGAGCATCTCGTTCACACCGGCGCACACACCAAAGTTGCCGTCGATCTGGAAGGGAGAGTGGGCGTCCCACATGTTGTAGTACATACCACCCTTGCCACTCATCTGGATGTCGTAGGCATCGGAGTGCTTGAGGGCCTTGGCCAGGAAGCGATGAGCCTCGTTGCCCTCCAGGGTACGGGCCAGGCAGTTGACCTTCCAGCCCATAGACCAGCCGGTCACGTCGTCGCTAGAGCGAGCGGCGAGAGAGTTCTTGGCAGCCTCGTAGAGGTCCTTGTCAGCCTTGTCGGTGGCAAAGGCAGACACCTGGTTGTAGGGATAGAGAGCCATGAGGTGGCTGAGGTGACGGTGGCTAGCGCAGTCGTTAGCGTGGTTGAGAGTCTTGTACTTCCACTCGCTGAGGCAGGTCTTGCCGTTGTACTGCTCGGTGTTGAGACCGAGGTCCATGCTGGCGTAGAAGTCGCGGAGTTCCTTGATCTGAGCGTCGGTCAGGCCGGCGTCCTTGCCCAGAACCTCGGCAGCCTCGAGCACCTCGGTGATGCACTCGGCAGCGTTCTGCTGGGCGTAGGCGGTAACGAAGGTGCTGTTGAAGCCAGAGCTGGCACCATGCTCAGGTGACCACTCGTTGGGGATCTCCTTCTTGCCGTCCTTTGAGCTGATGGCGGTGCTGACGTCCATGAGGTACTGGGCAGCGCCGTACATAGCGGGGAAGGCCTCCTTGAGGAAGTCGTAGTCCAGCGTATAGCGATAGTGGTTCCAGAGGTGGGATACGTACCATCCGTTGTGGGTCTTCATGTTGGAGAGCATCCAGTTGGACACACCACCAAAGATGTTGTTCTCCGTGCTCACCTGCCAGCCACGGGTGTTGCTGCCCATGGTGCTCTTGGCGAGCTGACGCCAGAAGTAGCCCTCCTTGCTGAGGTTGATGATGTGGTCGAGGAAGGGCTTGTGCATCTCGCTCAGGTTGCCAGCCTCAACGGGCCAGTAGTTCATCTGCACGTTGATGTCGGCGTGGATATCGCTGAACCAGAAGGGCGTGTTGGAGCGGTTGTTCCAGATGCCCTGCAGGTTGGAGGGAGCGCCGATGGTGTTGATGTTGTTGGTGGCGATAGTGAGGTAGCGACCAAACTGGTAGTAGAGGTTCTCCAGGAAGAGGCCATCGGCACCCGTGCTGTTGCTCTGGTAGGCGTTGATGAGGCTCTTGGTGTCCTTGGTGCTAGAGGCGTTGCCCAGAGTGAGGCTGACGCGGTTCATCAGGGCGGAGAAGTTGGCTACGTGGTCCGCATACACCTTGTCCCAGCCCTTGGCGATGGCAGCGCTGATGGCCTTGGCATTGTCAGCAGCCACGGTGTTCTTGTCGCCAGTGGAGAGGGTGGTCTTGCTCAGGTCGAAGGTGGTGCCGGCAGCCATATAGACTACGGCATAGGTAGCATTGCCACCCACCTTGACGCCAGCCTCAGTGGTGGTCACGGTACCGTCGGTCACAACCTTGAACTGGGCGTTGTACTGCACTACCTCGAGGGCACCGCTGAAGGAGCCAGTGCCATCAGTATAGACGGGCTCAGAGGCGTTGATCTGAGTGTCGGGGTAGTAGGCAAAGAGGAGGTTGAGCTTCTTGTCGCCAGTGGCGGTGTAGCGAGCAGCAAACACGTTGTCGGGAGCACTGGTGATGTAGGTGCGGGTGTAGTTGGTGGCTGCACCGCTGTAGTTCACACCGCTCACGCCATTGACAATGTCGAGGTAGCGGTTGTAGTTCTTGACGGGAGCGCTGCTGAAGTCGCCGCTCAGGTCGCTCACGATGAGAGAGCCGAAGTTCTGGTATGAGCCATAGCCGGCGTTGTGAGCACGGCTGGCAATGCCACCGGCCCAGAGGGTCTTCTCGTTGAACTGGATGGCGTCATTCTTCACGCCGCCGAGCACAACAGCACCCACCTTACCGTTGCCCACGCAGAGACCATAGTCCATCCACTTGTCGGAGGCGCTCTCCTTGGTGCCAGGCACGTTGTACCAGAGGGTGTAGTCGCTCACACCAGCGGGACGGCTGCCAGCCTCGAAGGTGGCATACTCACCAGTGGGAGCGGGAGCATAGGCAGCTACGCTGGTAGCCTTGGTGGTAGAGCCACCGTCGGCGCTGGTCCAGTTCTTGAGCTGGCCGCTCTGCAGGTTGATGTACTTGCCTGCCTCGGGGCTGATGAAGAAGCCGCTGCGGGTGCCCTTCTCGATGGTCCAGAGGTTGTTGCTGTTGTCAGTCTTCATGACGTAGGGCACGCCGCTCTTGTTCAGAGTCATAGTGGCACCTGCGGCACGGTTGTAGATCTTGTAGCCGTCGAAGGGGTTACCCACGAAGCCCCAGGCCTTGCTGCTCATGGTATCCTCGTTGGGAGTCTCCTTGGCGTTGGCCTTGACGTTGGGAGTGGCCGAAGCGTTGTAGGTCCAGAAGCCGTCGGTGTCGGCAGGGTTCTGCTCGAGCACATAGAAGGTAGCGTCGGTGAGTTCAGCAAAGCTGTCGGCCACCTTGACGGGATAGCTGTCGGAGAGGCTGCAGACTACGTCGTAGCTGGCATCGGCGGTAGCCTGACCCGTGGGAGCAGTGGCCTCAACACCGAAGGGGAGCTCGCTCACAGCGGGGAAGGGGCTGCCCTTGGCCACGGTAGTGGTGATGGTCTTCTTGGTCACACCGTTCCACTTGAGGTTGTAGCTGATGGTGACGTCGGTGCTGGGATCCACCTCAGTGCCCTCAAGGGGAGTGGAGGAGATGATGAACACCTTGGTCTCATAGGGCTTGAGGCTGCCAGTGACGATGCTGCCGGCCTGCTGTACGGTGCCTGCCCATACATCTTTAATATAATAGGTACCTGCGGTGAGATAGACATTCTCCATAGTGAAGGTCTTGCCCTGCAGCGTAGTGCCACCACGGTTGACCATGGCGAGAGCCTTCTTGCCACCGGCGAGGTCCTTGACAAATACGCTGTAGCCCTGAGGCTGCTGATAGGTGTCTGCGGAGAGCTCCTTCATGTACTCTGCCTGCTGGCCGAGCACGTCCTGGCTGATAGAGATGATGTCAGCGTTGGTCAGAGTGGCGAGGTCGGCAGCGGAGAGCATGGGGTTGAGCACACCACCGGAGGGGTTGCACTCGTTGGCGGGAGTCTGGCGCACGTCGCAGCTCAGGGAGAGAGGACTGGCCATCATGCTCCAGATGGACATCTGGGAGCGAGCCTGCTCGTCGGTGAGGCCGGTGATCTTGCCACCGTTGCTCATGTGGGTAGAGGTGTTGTTGGAGGGACCACCGAGGCCGTGCAGACCGATGGTCATCATGTCGAGGTCGTCGAAGCGGGTGACGCCGGCGCGCCGGCAGAGGGCGCGCACCTCGTCGGCGCGGGCGAGCTCAGCGGGACGGCCATGGGTGCCGCACCATTCCTCGCGGGCATCCTGAGTGGCACGCCACATGCTGGTGCCTGCCTCTGCGCCCCATGTCCAGGGCTGGTTGGTACCCCACTCACAGGCGTTGAATACGAAGGGATCGGGGTTGCCACTGGCCTGACGCTTGGCGTTGACCTTGGCGATGGCATCGCCCATTTTCTTATAGGACACGGGAGCGTTGCTGCCACCACAGAAGTCGTACTTGAGGAAGTCGATGCCCCACTCGTCGAACATCTGAGCGTGCTGTTCCTCATAGCCGATGGAACCATTCTGGTAGCCACCGCAGGTGTAGGTAGCAGCGTCGGAGTAGATACCTACCTTGACGCCGAGGTCGTTGATGCTCTTGACAAAGTCGGGCATGCCCTGGGGGAACTTGCTGCTGTTCCAGGTGAGGCTAGCCACGCCAGTCTTGGTGCCCCATGCGTCGTCGATGACCATGGTGTTGTAGCCTGCCTTGACGAGGCCCTTGTCAACGAGGCCCTTGGCCATGTCGGTGAGGTTGGCAGCGGTAATCTTGTCCTGCAGCCAGTTCCAGCTCACCCATACCATGCCGGGAGTAGCGGCCTGGAGGAAGTTGCTCACGGTGAGGCTCACCTTGGCCTTGGTGCCATCGGAGAGCGTCACGTAGTAGTAGTAGGTACCCTCCTTGGCGGGAGCAGTGCCGTGTACGTACTTGTACTTGTTGCCCAGGGTGCTGCGGTCCTTGATGCTGAAGTTGCAGCCAACAGCCTTGAGCTCATCGCTCAGCTCGATGCCGGTGACGGTCACACCGCCCTCGGTCACGATCTTGTGCATATACTCAGTGTTGGGCTTGGAGAACATGGTCACAGCGCAAGCCAGAGAGCCGAGGCTGCTATCCACGATGGTCCACTTGCAGTTGCTGTCGTCGGTCTTCCAGAGGTTGAGGGGATGACCGTCGCCGCCGGTGAAGTTCCAGCCGTAGTCGCTGCCAGTGGCGGGGATGATGTTGCCATCGGCATTGAACTTCCAGAGACCACCATTGGTGGGTACGCTGCTCTGATACTTCACGCTGCTCTGAGCGGTGGTGTTCTGAGTGCTGCCAGTGGTGGCGGTGTAGTAGATGTAGTTCTTGCTAACGGTGTCGTAGATGTAGTACTCACCCTTGGTGGTACCGCTGATGAAGACAAACTTGCAGGCCTCGGAGGCTGACTTGGTGTGCCAGAGGTCGCTGCCCTTCAGGTAGGGATAGCGGCCGAGGGCGTCCTTGATGAAGTAGGTGTTGGCACCGGCAATGGCGCTGGTGCTGGCGGCGGGTGCAAAGAGCTGGTTGAAGTCGATCCACACCTGCTTGTTGTTGTTATCCACACGGATGGTCCACACGTAGCCGTCGCCGGGATCGGTCACGCTGATGTCGCTCACGCTGAGAGTACCCTTGGCGCAGGAGTAGGTGGCACCCTCGGTCCAGGGACCATCGCCCTCGGGCTTGACCTCCACGCCGCCGATGCTGATCACAGCACCTGCGGGTACGCCACCGCTATATACGGTATAGACTACGGCCTGTCCCTCCATCACTACGTTGATGGTCTTGGCGCTGCTGTTTACACTCACGCTCTTGACCTTGTATCTGGAGCTGCCGCTGGTCACATCGCTCTGGGCAATGCTGCTGCCAGTGGTCACGGCGATGAAGCCAGTGCTCAGAGCCTTCTGGCCCTTGCAGTCGATGTAGGCATCGTCACCAGCACCGGTGATGGTCACGGTGTAGAAGTCCATGCCACTGACCTCAGCCACGTCCCAGTGGTTGTCGTTGGCATTGGCGCCGCCGCCGGTGGTGCTCCATGAGGTCACACAGGGAGTGCCAGCAGCATTGCTAAAGCCACTCTTGCTCACATTGAGGCAGTTGTGGCCGCTAGTCATGCCAGTGGCGGTGGGCTTGAGGTAGTAGCTGCCACTGTGAGCCTCAAAGGTGATCTCACTAGTGGTGGGACTACTGTCCTTGCACTTGATCTTCATGCCATAGCTCTGGCCCTGACCGTTCTTCATGTTGGTAAACTTGCTACCAGACACATCGACGCGCCAGATGTAGGCATTGGTAACTGGGGTGGGCTGGCTGGCGGCCTGGAGTGTGTAGCCGTCGGCCTGCGTAACGTCGTTGTAGAGACAGTTGTTACGCCCATCTGTTGCCTTACCGGTGAAGGTCACGTAGTGCGTGCCCTCGGTAGTGACATCAGCCCATCCTGCTAGACTCATGAGGGTCAGCAGTACAAAAGGAATCAATCTTTTCATTTAGAGGTTGATTAGGTTTGTAAGGTTAATAAAATAGTTAATAAAAATGTGTTTTTCTGTGCTTATGGCAGGCTATACAAGTATATATAGAACCTGACCTATACAAAAGGCGCATACAAAAGGAGTCTGCTCTCCATGCTCCAGCGAGGGAGCACGGAGTGCAGACTCATGTATGTCTCACTTGTATATGTTGGGAGGTCCTGAGCGAGAGTAGGCGCTAGCCTTACCCCCCCCCATATATTTGATATAAAGGGAGTTATGATCTGGCGTGTGCATTGTGCTTCCTTCAAGCCAGCATCCTATGCCTCGTCTTGAAGCACAGAATGAAGGGTGTATGTAGGAGATGTGGAGCACGGAATAGCTGATTGTGAGAGATTTGCCGTTGCAAATTTACGATTAATTTTGCATATAGCCAAGCTCTGGCTGAAAAAAGTGTTATTCAACTACTTCTGCCTAATTTTCTGCTCCAGTTCGGGATAGTACTTGCAGATGGCCTGAAGGGCGGCTAGGTTGCGGTCGGTACCACCACGGAAGTTGGTGGTCTTGAGCGAGAGTTGCTTGGGCTTGTGGAGGCCTCGGGGCTTGTTGCGGCCAAAGGGTACGGGAATGACGGGATACCCGTTGAGCACACCGGCTGCCCAAAACCAGATGTCGTCCGTGCTAGGAGCCAGCTGCGTGAAGAGTTCCTCCTTCATCATGTCTGGACGCAACGAGTGGGGAGGGTAGAGTACGCCACCTACGCCTGTCTGTAGATTGAGGTAACTGCGGTGGATGCGCTGGAGGAGAAAGTGGTACCAACGGTACTTGGTCCACTGACGATAGGGGCGGCCCCAATGGATGCGCTTGGCACGATGGGCCAGGACGGCATGGGGATGGCGCTCATGGAGGGCAAGCAGATCACGTAGCATGTGACGATGGTAATGGACATCATCGTCAACGGTGACTATGAGAGCCTCAGGGAAGTCAGTAAGAGCGGGAATGAGCTTGCGGTAGGAACGGATGTCGCGAGGGTAGTCGCGTATCTCAAAGCGGGGATTGGTCTCCGCCAGCTGCACGAGTTCCTCAGGCAACTCTCCCTCTCTGAACTGTGAGAGGGTGAGGTAGAGCACTAGGCGGTCGGGCAGTACAGAGCCTGTGAGCAGCGAACGGATGGCTTGTGTGGCATAGGTAATGGCTGCTGGAAAGGAGGTCATGGACACCACGATGCGCGGCTGCTCTGCGTTTTCGTTTTCGTTTTCGTAGGCGCAGCCGTTTCGTAGGCTCAGCCGTTTCGTTTTCGTTGGCTCAGCCGTTTCGTCCTCTATATCATTGAGGTCGTAGCGCGTAAAGTACTCCATAGGCACCGAGGTCTGGGTACCGCTGGCACGACCGCGCTGCTGTTTTTCGCGGAACTCCTCCAGCGAGCGCACGGCATAGTGGTTGATGCGGATGACATCCTGCTGGGGCTCGCGCTCTCTGAAGTGGCGCATGATGGGCAGTCCATGGGAGTCGGCTGAGAGACCAGATATGCGGCAGGCCTCGTGGCAGCCAATCATGTTGAAGACGCGGCGGGGCTGGACGATGCTCTTGACGTGGCGGTTGAGCGGATGCTCTGGCAGGGAGTGGCGGCGGAAACGCTCCATCACGCCACCCTTGGCTCGCTCCTTCTGTCCGCTACTGCCGTAGATGAGCCAGTTGATTTCCACGGCGGCATACTGCTCCATGCGGCACAGGAACTGCGGTATGCTGCCATCCTGCACGGGAACTATGAACTCGTCGAGGTCGATGAAAGCTATCCAGCGGGCCTCATAGCGGTGCTGGGCCAGACAGTGGTCGTAAGCAGCGAGCTGGCGACGATAGCCAGGCCAGGAGATGTACTGCCCTTGCGAATATAGGGATCGAGCACCTGACGGGTGTTGTCGGTGCTCTCGTTGTCGTAGATATAGAACTTCTGCACACCCTGCTGCAGGTGCCACTCGATCCACTCCTCAAAGTAGGGTCCTTCATTCTTGGCAATGGCGCAGACGCACAGATAGTGCTCTGGCTCTGCGTGGGGCTGACGGAGCTGGTGCAAGAGGCGGACAGCATCGGTGAGACCATAGCGCAGAAGGCCACGCCAGCGGTTGCGTGTCATCTTGTGCGGAATCAAGCCTGCGATGGCCTCGGCAAGTACTTTGTTCATGAGGAGTGGGTGTTATTTCTCGTAGCTGGACGGCTCAGGCAGTATGCTCTCAAAGGCCTGGCTAATCTGGCTCATCACCTCGTCGTAGTGACGGATGTGCACATTGTCGTTGAGGCAGATGAGGGAGTAGGACTGCTTGCGGATGGCACGGATGGCCTGCTTGGGTTTGACCATCAGAGGGAACATCTTGGTGTCCTGGTAGGTGTTGTAGGGCTCAAACTGTCCGCGGCATATCTGCCAGATGCGGAAGAGCTCAGGGGTGTAGTCGTCGAGAGCGCGGAAACGGTTGACGGAGGTGCGCGTCAGCTCATCGCCCACTGTCTCCCATACATCCTCAAAGGTGGAACGCAGGTAGGGCTGGGCGTTGTGGGGGACACGCAGGGTGATGAACCTGGGGTAGTAGCGGAGGAGGTAGTTCCAGCGGGCTTTGCTGCCATAGGAGGGGTGGAACCACTTGTCGTGCCACTGGCGCATGACCTCACGCTTGCTGAAGTGCTGGTTGATGAGGCGGATGTTGTTCTTGATGCGGACGTACCACTGTGACCAAGAGGGGTTGTAGGTGAATACCGCAATATCGCAGGGCAGACCCCCACGGAAGAAGCGCTCCGGCGTGATGGGGTTGGTGATAAAGAAGTCGTCGTTGAAATAGACAAAGTGCTCCGACAGCCCGGGGATGCGGTACATGTAGCGCTCGATGACCACGGAGTTGTAGGTGGGTAGGAATTCCTCAGGGATGAAGTCGCGATGGTGGACGAGGTGCAGCTTGGGGTTGCTCTCATCGAGCCACTCGGGCTTCTGGCCACTGGTGACAAAGTGTATCGTGCGTACCCAGGGGGCAAACTTCTCTATGCCGCGGAACCAGTAGCGAAGGAAGCCGTGGTCGCGGAAGCGGGCCTTGGAGACACCGTTCTTGGTGTTTCCCTTCCTGCCGGAGTACTGAGCAAACTCCTCCTGCCACTTGGGGTCGTCCATGTCAACCCATGTTACTACAAAATCTATATCCATATGTATCATTAGGGGCGAGTTATCTATTCATTGAGTCATTGACTTTTCGGCGGGCCGACTGATGTTCTCCTCCTGAGCGTACTTGAAGCGGTTGTGGGTCCACAGGTAGTACTCAGGTTGTGCATTGATCTCCTCCTCCAGTCGCTCAAAGTAGAGGTCGCTCAACTGGTAGTCGGGGAGTGAAGTGGGATCGGGATGGAGCAGGCTGAACTCCACCTCGTAGTAGCCTCTGCCGACTCTGCGCGAGGTGGCAAAGAGGGGCTTGTAGCCAAAGTGCTTGATGAGCTTTTCAGGGCCTATAAGCACGGGTGTGTTGTGATGGAGAAAGCGGGTGTAGTGCCTGATGTCTCTGCGCTTGGGGGAGTGATCGGCTATGAGGGCAAGGAGGCAGGGCCTGTGCTGGGACTGCATCGAGGCCACAAAGCGGGCAGTCTGACGCATCTCTACGCAGGTGCTGCCGCAGCGTTCGCGCAACTGCCGCATGAGTGTGTCCATGGCATCGCTGCGCAGACGGTGATATACCTGTCCGCACACGTCGCCATCGTGGAGCCAGAGACCGATGCTGCTCATCCACTCCCAGTTGCAGTAGTGGCCAAGGTAGGTGGCCACGGACTGACCTTCGGCCAGAGAGTCGGTGATCAGTTCGGGGTTGGTAAAACGGACACGCTGTCTGAGCTCTGTGGGGGTGAGGCTGGCCAGCTTGCAGGTCTCCAGCATCATGTCCACAAAGAAGTGGTAGAACTTATGCTCTATGTCTCGTATCTCACTCTCGGACTTGTCGGGAAAGCAGGTCGTCAGGTTGTGGCGCACAATGCGGCGGCGGTACCTGATGACGTAGTACAGTGGATAGTAGAGTATGTCCGACAGAGCATAGAGCACCCCGAAAGGGAGGTGCGACAGAACTATGATGAGCCAACGGACAAGGAAGGACATGGGGTTAGGGATGAGTGGTTAGGTACTGTTGGAGGCCAGTGCGAATGGACTTGAAGGCAAAGTCCTCTATGCGTAATTGGCTAATGGGAATCCACTGCAGACGAGCCACATCGTCCTGTGCCTGTATGGCGGGGCGACCCTGCACACGTATCTCAAAGAAGAGGTCTATGGTATGGAGCGTGATGCCGCCGTAGGGATAGATGTTGGCCTGCGAACAGAGGTAGTGCAATTCGTTGGGGGCAAAGTTGAGACCGGACTCCTCCCTGATCTCACGGCACATGGCCTCCTCGGCTGTCTCGCCTAGATCCATGAACCCGCCTACCATGTCGAGCATGCCACGGCCCGGGTCGTTGGCGCGGGTGGCTACGAGGAGTTCGTCGTGGTCATTGCGAATGATGGCGACGGTGGCACCGCGCGGATTGGTGTAGTAGGTGAAACCACACGAGGGGCAACGGCGCGCATTGTCGGCGTGCTCTGCAAAGCCATCTGCACCACACAGAGGGCAGTAGCGGAAGAGATAGAGTGGGTTGTCGGCGTGCATGGGTTTTCGTTTTCGTCTTCGTTTTCGTAGCGCAGCGTTTCGTAGGCGTAGCCGTTTCGTTTTCGTCATCTGTACCCCACCAACCGGTCGTATCGGTCAAAGGGGTTGCGGTAATAGACGAGGACGTTATATTCGTTCTCGGTCTGGAAGTAGTCGCCCTCGATAGGAGCCGTGCGTCCAGGCTGGGTAGGGGAGTTGCTGACAAGGTACTGAAAGTTGTAGTAACCCTGCTTGAGGTAGAGGGCACGCTCATAGATGCCACGCTCTGCATTGTAGTAGAGCTCGTTGTCGGGACTCAGCCAGTCGCCTGACCACTGACTCTGCACATAGACGTGCTGGCCCTCAGGGAGTTGGTTCATGGCAAGTTCAAAGTGGACGTACATGTACTCCGCCTGGGTGTCGATGTCAGGACTATCGATGGTGCGGATGACGCGCAGACCGTTCTTGTCCTGCTCGTAGATGTAGTTGCGGCGGGGCTCTGCCAGGCGCAGGGTGGCATGGTAGTAGGGCTCATAGTAGCGCAGAGACTCCATGCCCATGGCGGCGTGGCGGGATGTGGTGTTCTCAAAGCGGCGGTACTCGTTGCCGGCGGGGAAGACGAGGCCACGGGCGTGCTCCCACTTCATTGTGTTACCGATGAGATAGTCAGGAGCCACGTTACGACGGGCGTTGTCCCAGCGTTGGTTCTGGAGCACCACGGTGGTGAACTCCTCACGGGGATTGCTGGGCAGGGGTGACATGCGGCCGTAATCTACGCCGAGCAATACCTGTTGATGGGCTACACGCCAGTCCACCTCGGTGTCGTCGGTGGTGGAGAGGCTGATGTTGACACGGTCCTCGGTTACCATAAAGCAGGCCTCGGCCACCAGACCGTCCTCATAGTCGCCATCGCGGGCCACCTCAATGCGGTAGTTGCCCGAAATGCGGGGGCGGGCATCGTCGGAGGGTACCTCAAAACGGTAGTGCGTGTAGAGCTGCAGCGTGTTCATGGAGTAGTCGTACTCCTCGATGGGTGTGCTCTCCTGGATGTAATCTACGGCATCGCTGAGGAGTATGCCCTCGGAGGGCTGCCAGTCGCGGTCGCAGTGTACGAGGCGGTACTCAAAGCGCTCGTACTCATGCGTCAAGTCGTCAAAAGAGAGCTCGAGCACATCCTTGCTGCCCAACCGTAGCACAGGCAAGCGGCCTGCCTCTCCGTTGAGAAGCAGGCGCACTGTGTTGATGTCGGGCACAAGGCTGCGTGTCTGCTGTGCCATCGAGTAGAGGCAGGAGAGGCACAGCAGCAGTACGCTAGCGGAGCGTAATCTCATAGACGTTGTCGGGTTCCTTGCGGTCGTTGGCGGTGGTGAAGGTAAGGAGGTCGCCAGCCATGCTCCACTTGATGGACTTCTTGCTGCCATAGAGCATGACGTTCTCCACCTTGTTGCCGCCCAGCGTCATCTGTACGGTGCTGAGTTGGTGGTCAAAGAGGTGGACATAGACCTTCTTGCCCTTGCGGGTGGAGGCAAAGACCTCACCGTTCTGTGTGGGGCCTGCAGTGGTGCCATAGATAGTGGGACCGTACTTCTTCATCCACTTGCCGATCTCTCCAAAGCGCTCAAGGGCGGCTGCGGGAATGGAACCGTCGGGCTGAGGACCTACGTTGAGCAGGAGGTTGGCGCCCTTGCCTGCGGTGCGGACAAGGAGGCGGATGAGTTCGTCAACGGACTTGTAGTTCTGGTCCTTGACCTTGTAGCCCCACATGCCGTTCATGGTCTGGCAGGTCTCCAGAGGGAGGGCGCTGATGTCGGAGGTGTTCCACTCGGCGGTGTTCTCGCCGGGTACGTCACGCTCAAAGATCTGCAGGTCCTCGCCATCGAAGGGGCTCTGGTGGTGGTTGTTGGCCACCATGCAGCCAGGCTGGAGAGTGTGGATGAGGTTGTACTGCTCCTCCAACTGCCAGTTGAAGGGGCGGGCATCCTGATCGTGATCCCACCATCCGTCAAACCAGATGCAGCGGATGGGACCATACTGTGTGAGGAGTTCGGTGAGCTGGGCGTTCATGAACTTGTAGTAGCTCTGCCAGTTCTCCTTCTTGGGATTCTTGCCAGTGTTCTTGCCCGTACGGCCTGTGGGATAGTCGTCGCGGGTCCAGTCGATGTGGCTGTAGTACAGGTGCAGAGCGATGCCTTCCTTCTTGCAGGCATCGGCGAGCTGCTTGAGGATATCCTTGCCGTAGGGAGTGTTCATGATGTTGTACTTGCTCTCCTTGGTATTCCACATACTGAAGCCCTCATGATGGCGGGTGGTGAAGCAGATGTACTTGGCACCAGCGGCCTTGATGGCCTTGACCCACTCGCGGGCGTTGAAGTTGTGGGGATAGAAGGCCTGAGCAGCCTTGGCGTACTCGTCGCGGTTGATGTCCTCGTTCTGCATGAACCACTCGCCCTGGGCAAAGGCGCTATACAGCCCCCAGTGGATGCACACGCCGAAGCGGCCAGCTGCCAACCCGTCGCGACGCTCCTGTACCTCCGACGAGGGGTAGTACTTGGCGCTGAGACCGAGGCACACGAGGAAAAGGGTAAGGAAAAGAGACTTGCGCATAATTCAGCCCTTTCTTATTTCATATTTCTTATTTCTTATTTCTTATTTCTTATTTCATATTTGTTATTATACCATCACCCTTCCTGCTCCTCCAGGAACTTCTTGGCTTCGATGGCAGCCTTGCAACCACTGGCGGCAGCGGTGATGGCCTGACGATAGAGGGGATCGGCTACGTCACCAGCGGCAAATACACCGGGGATGTTGGTGCGAGGAGTCTGACCCTCGGTCACGATGTAGCCAGTGGGGTCGAGGGTGAGCTGGTCGCGGAAGAGCTCGCTATTGGGGCGATGACCGATGGCCAGAAAGAAGCCGTCAATCTGGATGTCAAACTTCTCCTCCTCGGGTTTGCCCTGATGGCGGACGAGATGGGCTCCCTCTACGCCGTCCTCGCCAAAGAGGCCGAGCGTCTGGGTGTTCCAGAGTATCTCAATCTTGGGGTTCTCCATGACGCGCTTCTGCATCACCTCGGAGGCACGCAGTTGGTCACGGCGCACAATCATATAGACCTTCTGAGCCAGGCCAGACAGATAGGTAGCTTCTTCGCAGGCTGTGTCGCCACCGCCGACTACGGCTACGGTCTTCTTGCGGTAGAAGAATCCATCGCAGGTGGCGCAGGCGCTGACACCCATGCCGCGGTACTTCTCTTCGTCGCTCAGACCCAAATACTTGGCACTGGCACCTGTGGCGATAATGAGGGTCTCGGCCAGTACCTCGCTACCATCGTCAAAGGAGAGATGGAAGGGACGCTTGGAGAGGTCGGCCTTGGTGCAGATAGCGCTGCGAACCTGGGTGCCAAAGCGCTCGGCCTGCTGGCGGAACTGGTCCATCATCTCGTTGGCATCAACGCCTTCGGGGTAGCCAGGGAAGTTTTCAATCTCAGTGGTGGTGGTCAGCTGGCCACCAGGCTGCAGACCCTCATATACTACAGGCTCCATGCCTGCGCGACCTGCATAGATGCCAGCGGTATAGCCAGCGGGGCCGGAGCCCAGGATAAGTATCTTTACGGTTTCCATATTCTAGTGTTAAGGGGTTACGGATTATGGTTTATGGTTTATGGTTTATGGTTTATGATTTAATGTTTAAAGTTAATTAGTTACTATTGTTGGGCTCATTACATCCTAAGGTATATAACCCTCCCTTTCGGGGAGGGACACCGAGGTGGCGTAGCCAGCCTCGGAGGGTGGGGCTTCGTGGGCTTCGTGGGCTTTGGGGTGTGGCTTCGTGGGGCTTTAGGTATGTCCTTATCTCAAATCCACTACAGAGGCCTTGGGGTGGTCCTTCTGGCTGAAGCGGAAGGCTGAGTCAGGGAGCTTCTTCCCCTTCTTGATCTGCGAGATGTCAATGGTTGATTTACTGCCCTTCTGGGTTGTCATAACGACGCGGGAGGGGAGATGGCTCGACTTGTTGATAGTGACCTCCATCGTCTTGATGCCCTGACGCTTCTGGGCCGTAAGGGTGACGATGTGGTTGGAGCCTACAGTCTTGAGCGCAAGGTCGTAGCCTGACTTGTAGAGGTTGAGAAAGGTGTAGGGATTCATCCTCTGCAGTTCCTGTGCGGAGGGGGTAGTGACATTCACCTCATTGGTGCTGCGGAGGAGCATCCACTGCGTCTGTCCGTCAAACCATACTAGAGCCTCGTTACCACTTACATAGAACTTGCGGCCCTGCAGGGTGATGTTGCCCGAGGTAGTACCCTGGCCCATCGTGGCCGTGAAGGCGGCGCTGCATGAGGGGTAACTACTCAGCACGCTGGCGGTCTTGTCGAGTACACTCTTGGCGGTCTGGGCGCACAGCGAGGTTGCGGCCAACAGAAGTATAACAGAGAAAAAATATAAGCGCTTCATATTATTAATATGGTCTAATTACTAAAGGTATCTAACCCTCCCCCTCGGGGAGGGACACCGAAGTGGCGTAGCCAGCTTCGGAGGGTGGGGCTTCGAGTGGGCTTCGAGTGGGGCTATTCTACACATCCAATAATCTCATGTACGTCCTGCACACCGTGACGATCGAGCCACTCGTCTATGCCCTCGGCTATCTTCTGCGAGGTAGACGGATCGAGGAAGTTGGCCGTTCCCACCTCGATAGCGGTTGCACCAGCCATGAGGAACTCAATGGCATCCTCGGCAGAACTGATGCCGCCCAGTCCTACTACGGGAATTTGCACGGCGCGGGCCACCTGATAGACCATGCGGAGGGCAACGGGCTTGACGCAGGGACCGCTCAGGCCACCTGTGCCAATGCTGAGACGACGTACTCGACGTTCAATATCAATGCTGGTGCCCATCAGGGTGTTGATGAGACTCACGGCATCGGCACCCTCAGCCTCAACGGCCTTGGCGATGTCGGTGATGGAGGTCACGTTGGGGGAGAGCTTGACGATGAGCGTCTTGTCATAAGCTTGTCGTACGGCGCGCACTACACTGGCGGCTCCTTCGCAGGTCACGCCAAAGGCCATACCGCCGTCCTTGACATTAGGACAGCTGATGTTGAGCTCTATGGCTGGAATCTGTTCCAGCGCGTTGATGTGGCGGGCGCACTCGGCGTAGTCCTCGGGGCTGCTACCGCTGACGTTGACCAGTACGTTGGTAGGGAGATCCTTGATGAGAGGATAGGTGTCGTGGCAGAAGTGCTCCACGCCGGGGTTCTGGAGACCAACGCAGTTGAGCATGCCCTGTGCGGTCTCCGCCATGCGGGGATAGGGATTGCCCTGACGGGGATGGAGGGTTGTGCCCTTGACGATGATGCCGCCGAGGGTGCGGAAGTCAATAAAGTCGGCAAACTCCAGACCGTAGCCAAAGGTGCCACTGGCCGTCATGACGGGGCTTGCCATCTGGAGTGCCCCTATATTTACATTAAGCTGTGCCATATCTGTAGTCAGTCTTTATTCCCAGTTAAGTTCGTTCATATCAAAGACAGGACCCTCCTTGCATACGCATACGTTGCCCTTGACGGTCTGCTCTACGCAACACAGGCAGGCGCCGAGGCCGCAGGCCATCATGTTCTCGAGGCTTACCTCGCAGGGCACACCATTGGCCTTGGCCCAGCGTACGACAGCCTGCATCATGGGCTTGGGGCCGCAGGTGCATATTTGGTCAAAGTGTTCCTGGGAGAGTATGCTGTGCTGGGTGACAAAACCCTGCTCGCCCAGCGTGCCATCGTTGGTGGTGATATACACCTGGCCCAGTTGTTCAAAGAGCTCCACCTGGAGCACATCAACTGCGGAACGGCCACCCAGAATAAAGCTAACCTTGTGGCCGAGAGCCTGCAGACGGCGACCGAGATAGAGTAGGGGAGCTGTGCCCACACCACCGCCGATGAGCAGATAGTGGCGGGTCTCGCCCGTGGTCATCGTGTAGCCGTGGCCGAGGGGCAGGAGGCAGTTGAGCGTGTCGCCCTCCTGGAGTTGTGCGAGCTGGCGGGTACCGTTGCCCACACAGTGGACGAGGAGCCAGAGTTCCTGCTCGTCAGCATGGTTGATGGAGATGGGACGACGCAGGAAGGTGGTAGCGCTGCCATCCACACGTACCTCCACAAACTGGCCTGGTTCCATAGCAGGCATAGGGCCAGCGGGGTTGGTGAGTTTCAGTAGAACATAGTCTGCACGCGGGTGTTCCACGGTGACCACGCGCAGGTCGAGGATATGTTTCATAGTCCTATATTATATATAATGTGCGCAGCTGGTATGTGTGTATTGCACTGTAGCTGTATTAGTATTGCGCAGCAAAGTTACAACATTTTCCTGAAATAACCAAGCTTTTCGCCGACTTACCTCGTGAGCGTGAACTTGATGTTGAAGCCAAAGTCCTGAGTAATGGTAGGATAGCTGCTGGAGGTCAGTAGGGGAGTGTTCTTCTGCAGGTTGTAGAAGGCGCTCATGGTAAGCATACGGCTCACGGCATATTCAGCCTGACAGCTGATGTTGAAGGCACTGTTGCCCGAGGTGGCCTGTGAGAGTCCTGTGAGGATGTTGCGCTGGATGGCAGCCTGGCTGCGCAACGTGAGGTCAAAGCGCAGGTTGAGGGAGTGCGCAAACCCGCTGCTTGTAGAGCGTGAGTTGCTACGACGGCTTGTAGAGCTGTCCTCCTCGTCATCGCCAGTTCCCTTGGCGCGGGAGCCCTTGGCCTTCTTTACCTTGGTCTTACTCTGGAAGGGGTTGAAGTCTGCAATCTTGTAGCCAGCACCCACCACCCAGTCATTGGTGTGGTTCTCCGTGAGCTGCTGGGAGGTCAGGGAGAGGTTGAGCACGCGGGTCTTGCGGTACTCCACCTTCATGGAGAGGCTGTTCTTGAAGGTCATGTCCAGACCGATAAGCGGAGCAAAGCTCTCGTTGATCGTTATGGTGGAGATATCGTAGCGTGAGGAGGGCGTGGGCAGGCCGGTAGTGACGTTGGTCACGAAGCCATAGCCATCCATCAGGTCCATGTAGGAGGTGAAGGTGTTGAACGAGCCAACGGAGTAGGTGCTCTTGTAGCCGTGGGTGAGGTTGAAACTCTTGAAGACGCGCTTCATCCTATTCAGTTTGGCCAGACCTGCGTAGGTGAAGGTCCAGCTGGGTAGTATCTTCTTGATCGTAGGGAATATACGCAGCCCATCGCTACCGCTGGAGTAGGCCTTGAGGAAGGCGGGAACCATGACCTCTGCACCATACTTATCGACCGTGCCGTTCTCGGGGTTGTAGGTCTGACCAGCCAGCGTGGTACCGGCAGGATAGCGCACACCCTCGTACTTTTGCTGTACCTGCTGCTGGTAGGTGTCGAGGAGGCCCAAGAACTTGTCAAAAGTGGCATTGCGGTAGCCGTTGTCAGCGTTGCCTATGCCGCGGAACGCGCTCTTGATGGATATCATGGTCTGTGTGAAGGAGCCCGTCTCCATCGTGGGGCAGCCCGCATACATGTACTGCATGGAGCGTGAGGTGTTGGTGTTGCGGTTGAAGTTGACGTCTATTTTCACGTCGCGAAGGGGCTCGAGAGTGGCCTTGCCCGAAATATCCTCCTGGCGGCTGCTGGCGGCAGGGGTGAGGATGGAGTCGCTCATCATGAGCCAGCCTCGCTCAGCGGCACGGTTGACATAGCTGTCGCTCACCGCACCAAAGGCAAAGTCCAGACCGGGACGATAGGAACCGCCACCGCGACTCTGACCCAGAATATCGCCCACGCTGGGCATGAAGCCGGGCACGGAGAGATTGTACGTATTGCGGTAGCTCACGCTCACGTTGCGGAGCATCATGAGCACGCGGGCCGTGCCCTGTGCCACCTTGAACCAGGTCTGGTCCTCCTTGATGGCCTTGGGCTCTACGGTAATCTTGAGCTTGACGGTGTCCAGTGTGAGGAGCTCAATCTTGTTGGCATCGAGCACCTTGAAGCGTACAGGGAAGCGTGAGCCATCCTGACGTATGGCCATGACGCGTAGCTTCTTGGTCTTCTGGTTGTGTTGCAGCGTCTGTGTGGAGTCGCTGCGCAGAGTTATCTCCTTTTCAAACTTCTTTTTCTTGTCGTTGTCCTTGTCGGCGGCAGATGCACCAGCCTTGCCTGCACGTGAGGGAGGTACGGTGCGCTTCTTGGCTGTGCCGGCAAACTTCTTGTTCACATCCTTGAGGAAGTTCCAGTGGTTGTAGAGTGTCTCCAGGTTGAGCTTACCATTGGCGTTGATGTTACGCTGGGTAGAGATGGTGTGGCCCATCATGGCACCGCTCGTGAGTTCCGTGCCGCGTGCCCAGTTGTAGGTGGAGGTGTATTTCACGTCGGACGTGATCCAGTCGAACACGGGCAACTTGGTCAGCGGCAGCGTCCATGAGGCCTCGGCCTGCTGTGAGTAGGTCAGCGGTTTGCCGAGTTCACGGATAGACTCCCAGATAGAGTCCTTCCAGGCCTGGTGCTGGTCGGGGTAGAGATCCTTGTTGATGGCGGTGTAGGGCTGCTCAATCTCGGCATTGGTTCCGCTCTGGAAGCTAAGCTTAAGGGCCTTGGTGAGGTCCCAGCGCAACTGGAAGGTGCGGTTGAAGAGGAAGTCGCTCGACCACGTCAGCGGGCTACCATAGCCAGAGCCGGTCGCCGTACCGTTCATGAGAGCGTCCATGTCGCGCTCCTGCAGCTCGTAGTAGCGACGGTTGATGTCGGCTGTAGCACCGAGTGACTGGGGGAAGTAGTTCAGACCGAACTCCTTGAGCCACTGAGCCCACTTGGACTTGGTCTTCATCTTCTTCCAGGGCTCGATGGGCTTGAAGTTCGTGGCGTACTGGTAGGAGGCGTTCCACTTCCAGGTGTTGTCCTTCTCCCATGCCGTAGTCTCTCCCGTGGTGTGCTTCTCTGAGTGGGCGTAGCCAAAGGTGAAGTTGGCGGGGTCGTAGGGCATGTGCGCACGCTTGGTGGAGTGGTTGAAGCGTATGCCCGTCATGCTGAAGTTCTTGTTCACTACGACCGTCTCCACTATGTTCTTGAGCGAGTCGCGCTCGTGCTCCGTGGCGCAGCCGTCGTAGGCCTCGTCCATGGTCATGTCGGAGTCGAGGGGGTTGTAGTGTGGTTGGTTGCGCTGGCGGGAGTAGCTGTAATAGACAGGCGCGTTGAGCTTGACTGCCTCCGGCAGCACCTTGCCTGCCTCTACGTTAGTGGTCACACTGTATTGATAGAGGTTGTCGTCGCGACGCTGGCTGACGGTCTCCTCCAGTCCACCAAAGCCGTAGGTCTCCATGTGGCCACTGAGGTTCACACTACCCAGGTCGGAGAGCTTGAGGTTGAGCTGAGCCTGTGCTGCCCAGCCGCCAGAGTTGGCAAAGTCCTGCAGACGCAACTCGTTGGCCCACACCTCGATGGAGCGCACTTCGCGTGACTTGTTGCGCACACCGATCATGATGGTGCGCACCTCGCCGAGAGAGGGGTTGCCCTGCACGGTCACCTTGTTGTTGGGACGGGAGGCATCGTACTCTGAGTAGGCCTCGGCATAGCTGATGAGCCCCAGGCCGCGGTTGCGGTTGCGGTTGCGCTTGACACCCGTGAGGAGGCTGAAGTCTATGTCGATCATGTTGTCCGAGGGCCATACGGTAGCGGCCTGTCCAGAGGCGTAGTTGCCCTCGGGAGTGAGGGTGAGGGGCACCTCGTACTCATAGTAGTTGTTCTTGTAGTCCGAGCCCATGCGCAGGAAGAGGCTCATCTGTCCGTCCTGCAGCTGGTCGTCGCCCATGAGAGCATTGGCGTGGACGAACATCTGCAGGTGCTTGTAGTTGCGCAGGTCGAGGGAGGTGTTGCGATACACGGCACGCGCATCGCCGCTGGCCAGGTTCTCCACGGTGAGGGCGAGGGACTGCTCGTCGTTCTGCAGTACCTGATCCTGGCCAGGGATGGTCTCTCGGGAGATGCCCGGTGGCAGGACGTAGTTGACGGGGAGCTTGGTGTTGTTCTCCTCAAAGTTGACTGCACTCACAGCCAGTGTACCGCTCTGGTCGGGTGCCTGTCCCACATAGAGGCTCTGCTCATAGGGACGCCACTCGCCGCGCACGAGGTTGAGCGTAGCGAAGCGGAGCACCTCGGGACGGTCAAAGCCCGTGAGGAACATACGCATGAAGCGGATGGAGGAGAAGTCCGCAATGCTGCCCATCTTGCTCTCCCACTGGCTCACGGGTATGCGGAACTGGTACCAGTCCGTGGTCTGCTGTTCGCCGTTGCGGGTCTTGGTGATGGTGGTGCGCTTATCTACGATATGGTTGAGTCCCACCTGCATGTCCTGCGGGCGGATGCTGACGCGGTACTGGTAGTACTTCTCGTACTCATTCAGGGTGTAGTCCTGGTTGATGTCCTCCACGTCGGGAGTAGTCTTGTAGGCCGTGGAGTATGACTCGGGGCTCTCCTCGGCAGCCACAGAGTTGCCGTTGGGGTTGTTGATGAGCTTGTAGCGGTCGAGGATGGAGAGCTGGCGGTTGTCGTAGTCGCCACCGCGGAAGTAGTGGTAGCGGTCAGCGGAGGGACTCTCATATATATTGGCATACGCGTCCGCGCTCACGCGAGGCTTGACTTGCTCCAGGTACTGCTGATAGGCACCAAAGCTACGCTCCTCCTCTGAACTCAGACCATTGTAGCCCACGTCCTGACGGGAGCGGCTACCGCTGGCGGTGTTGAAGGCGTAGGTCACACTCTGCTGTGCCGGCACGCGTCCCCAGGCCGTCTCCGTTACCTGAGCGAGCGAGCCATCGGTGGGCATACCGCTCTCGTAGAACTTCTTGCCGTCGCGCAGGATGTCCTCGCTCACCTCGCCCAGGTTGAAGTAGAGGTCGCCGCCTTCGGGCATCGTGCCGCCTGCCTGGCGCTCCTTCATAAAGGGGTCCATCATCCAGAACTCGATGTACTCGATGTTCGCCGTCTCGAAGTCGCTGGTGTCCAGTTTGCGCATCATACCGCCCCAGCGCTGGCGGGGTTCCGGCAGCGAGCCGTTGGCGTTGAGGACGGGGTCGAGGTTGTAGGGGCCGCGCTCCGTGGGGTAGAACGCCATATTCAGCACCGAGAGGGTGTTGCTCTCCTTGTAGTTGATGCTCTTGTTGGGGAAGAGTTCGCTGCGATACACCTCGCGCACGTCCCAGTCGGAGAGCTGATCCACGTCGGCCTTGATGTGGGGCGGGGTGAGGGCGCTGCTCTTGCGCGTGAAGAGGGGGTCGATGTAGTACCAGGCCAGGCGGGCACGGTTGTAGCCGCCACGCACGTCGTTGAGATAGGCAGCATCCTGCTTGAAGTAGGCCGGCACGCTACTGATGACCCACTCCTGCGGGTTGCTGATGTTAATCTCCGACTTGGTGTTCTCAAAGTCGTCGATGTAGGAGGCGTTGCCCTGTGCCTCCTTGCTCTTGCCCGCAATGAGCTGGGCGAACTCGCCTGTCAGATTGATGCTGGAGGCGCTCTTGAGGTGGAGGAAGGGCACCTTGTTCAGCCAGTCGGTGAGGCGCTGACTCTCCTTCTTCCAGCTCAGGTTGAGTCCCCAGATGGTGTTGTTCAGGGGCTCGGTGCCCATGGAGACTTTCGTGGTGAGGGGCTTTTCGTACAGGTGCATGAGTGTACCGCCCAAGCTGAAGTCCTTGCTGAAATCATACTGGAAGGTCAGGCCCATCATCGTCTTGCGCTGCAGACCGTAGTTGGTATTGCTCTCCACGGAGCAGGAGATGTTGGTGCCGGCATCGAGTATGCTCTTGTTCAGAATCTTGACGATGCCGCTGTTGTAGTCCACCGTGTAGTCGGAGCCCTCGGTGAGTGTCACACCGCCCGCCGTTACGACCACGGAACCCGAGGGGATGTTGCCCACGCCGAGGTTGATCTCATCGTTCTTGGTAGCCTTGAACTGGCCGGAGATGGTAAACTTGTTGTGCTCCGCTATCTGCTTGGCTATGGTGCGGGTGGAGTCGTAGAGTTCCTGGAAGCAGTAGCGGTCCGCAATGGCATCGTTGCCGATAGCCTTGCGCAGGGCACTGCCAAAGGGCTCAGCCGTGGTGAAGTAGGCCATACCATCGTTGGTGTTGATGGTCAGGCCGGGCACAAAGTCGAAGGTGCCATTGGGGTTGTGCTTCTGGTTGTTGTCCAGACGGTCCATGCCGATGAGCTGGATGAGCTTGCGATCCTTGAATCCGGGCTCAGGCAGATAGGAGAGGTACACGCCAGTGGTGTCGGACAGTATCTTGACGTCGAGCTTGAACTGGTCCTTCTGCACGCTCGTGCCGCCCAGATAATAGACGTTCTTCATCATCAGATCCCAGTTGTTCATCTGCGGCGTGTTGGCCGTGTTCTTGAGCGACTTGACGATGAGGCTCTGCGTGTTGTCCTTCATGTCGGTAGAGAACTCGCCGACCTGATAGGTCTGTCCGCGGTAGGTATATTCGAAGGCCACGGCCAGTACCTGGTCCGTCTGCAGGGCGCTGCGCAGGGAGATGGTGCCGAGGCTCTGGTTGAGTATGTATTCGTTGCTGGAGAGCAGGCGGGCGCTTTCGAGCTTTTCGTAGTCGGAGCCACCGACGAGGCCCTGTCCGTCGAGCAGCACGGAGATCTGGCTCACGTTGCGGTTGGGGCCGAGGGCTTGCACCACGAGGTCGTAGGAGTCGTTGGCGGAGTTGGCGGGCACGGGGAGGCCTGTGGCGTTCCACTTGTTGTGGTCGAACTTGGTGCTCTCACCCAGGTCGGGCAGGGCTACCAAGTTGCGGGTATTGGTCGTGGTACCATTCTTGTTGGTCACCCACACCTCTATGCGGTTGATGGTGATGCCGGAGAGGATGTTGGGTATCTGCTCCATCCAGGTGTCGTAGTTCTGGCGGAAGAAGTGGCCGAGCCAGAAGTGGCGGTTCTCGCTGTACTCGTCGGCGCTGAACTCAAAGGGACTCACCTGTACACCGCCCTTGCTGCTCACACTGGCGCTGGCGGAGTTCTTCTGCGACATGACCACGCCGAGACGCAACTTGCCGAACTGCAGATCGACGTGGGCACCAAAGAGGCTCTGTGCACCGCGTATGAGCGAGGAGTTGGTCGGCATGCTCACGTTGCCCACCTCCACGAGCTTGAGTATCTCGTCCTCCTTGCCCTCGTAGCGCAGCTTGAGGTTCTGCGCGTCCATATTGAAGGTGGCCTCGGAGTTGTAGGCAAAGTCCATGTTGATCTTATCACCCACCTTGCCGTTGAGCGACAGGTTGATCTTTTCGTCAAAGTCAAAGCCGAACACCTTGCGGTTACGCTCAGAGAGCGAGGGGTTGTCTGTGAAGCGGTGGTTGCCGCCCAGCTTGAGTTCGGCAGAGCCGGTCGTCTTGATGCGTACGCCGCCAGGGCCGAAAATCTTGGAGGCCTTGCCGATGTTGAACTGCATGTCCGTAAAGTCGAACTGGTTCTTCTCGGCGTTCTGGAACTCCTCCTGGTTCTTCTTGGCGTAATAGTCGTTCATGGACTGGCGTATGGCCCAGTTCTGGTACTCGTCCGAGGAGAGGAAGTAGGGCACCTCTGTCCACTCCTCTCCGAGCTTGGTACCCATGCGGTAGGTACCCGTCTGTTCATCGTACCATACGTCCGTCTTGAGGTTTTCGGGGTCCTTGAGCTGACCCTTTCGCGCATGCCATCCCCACGGGGTATAACTCGTCTGTGCCGCACTGGAGAGTGCGACAAAGAGAGTGAGTATGAGGAGTTGGATGCGACGCATAATAAGAGCCTCTGCCCGTCAAAGCTGCCTTTCGGCACTACTTAATTTTCAATTTTCAATTTTCAATTTTCAATTTTCAATTTTCAATTTCCCCTCATCCTCTCAGCGCCTTGAGCGCCGCCTTGATGTAGGCCTGTGCGGTGGCATTGGGGTCCTGCTCGGCAATGGCCAGCACGGCCTTCTGCGAGGGGGCGGGGGCAAATCCCAGCATGGTGAGGGCAGCCACGGCCTCCTCCACGGCGGGGTTCTTGGGCTTGGCGGCAGCGGGAGCACCAGCCGCGATGGGACCTCCGGTGAGTTCAAAGGCCTTGTCGCGCAGATCCACCACGATGCGGGCGGCAGCCTTGGGACCTACGCCCTTGACGGACTTGAGGGCGCGGACGTCCTCAGCCTGGATGGCTGCTGCCAGTTCGGCGGGCGTAAAGGCGCTGAGCACCATGCGGGCCGTCATGCCGCCGATGCCGCTCACGCCGACGAGGGCACGGAAGAGGGTACGCTCGTCGCGGGTCGTGAAGCCAAAGAGCTCATACGCATCCTCGCGTATGCTCTCGTGGATCCACAGACGGGCCTGCTCTCCTGCCTCGGCCTTGGGCTGAAGGGCGGCGGAACTGGTGAGGCTGATGTTGCAGAGGTAACCCACGCCGTGGGCCTCGATCACGGCCTCGGTGGCGGTGAGCTCTGCTATGTTGCCGGAGATGTATTCGATCATGGGGTAGGGTAGGTGTTTCGTCTAAAAGAATAAACGTAAAGAGTCCGCCTTTATTGTACGCGTGTGTGTATTTTATTGTTAAATTTTGTATGGTTAAGTGCTGTGGATTGTAAATAATAATGACAATGGCTATAGGGAGAAAACGGCCCTAAAATAGGGTCTAATGCCCCGCCGGTCGCCTCCAGTAGGCCTTATCCTATAGGATAGCTTTCACTAGTCCCTACGATAGTGCGCACTAGTGTAGGGAGTAGTGCGTACTAGTGTAGGGACTAGTTTGCCTTACTCCTAGGACTAATGCGCCCTTTGCTGGCCTTTTGACCCCTCTAAAGGGTGGGTTTGTTAGTCCCAGGTTAGCCTATCGCGCTCACTATGAGTGTTTTGCGGAAAAGTGCTCCAGATTGCCGTCAGTGCTTGTCGGTCTTTTACTTTTTGGTTTGGCACCAAGGAGATGTCCGCAATGGTTACATTATCTTGACAAAAGGCAACGGCGCATATTTCTCCCCTAATAAAAAAGTTTTCCGCCCCCAGGAGAGGACGGAAAACTTACATACAGGTCGGATAGAGGCGACTCGAACGCCCGACCCCCACGTCCCGAACGTGGTGCGCTACCAACTGCGCTACTATCCGGGTGCTCTTCGACCCAGCAGAACCCCGCGGAAGGGCAGAAGAAGGCCGAAAGCGAGTGCAAAATTACGCATTTCTCACGAAAAGACCAAATTATTTGGCATATTTCAAAAGTTTTTCGTAATTTTGTACCCGAAATGAAGATACGCAGTTTTTTATTATATATATACGCCGCGACCTGCATGTGCGCGCAGGCGCAATTGCACACCCCCGAGAGTACCATCGATTTTGGTGAGATCGGGTGGCACAATCCCCGTAGCCGCGACATCGTGTTCCAGAACAAGAGCCGCCACGCCGTCATCCTGACCGACGTGCGCACCGACTGCGGCTGCACTACTGCCCGGTGGGTGCAGGGTCAGCTCATCGAGCCCGGTCAGCGCACTACGATCCGCGTGACCTACGATGCCCAGACGCTCGGCCGTTTCCAGAAGGGGCTGCGCATCTATACCCAGGAGCGCACAGGCACCAAGGAGACCAGCGTGTGGATCAAGGGCAATGTGCTCACCGAGGTCATTGACTACACCCAGGACTACCCCTATGCCATCGGCGAGGGAATCTACCTGACAGATAGTACGGTGGAGTTTGATGATGTGCGCCATGGTCAGCAACTCAGTCAGCAGCTCCGCATCGTCAATGGCACCAAGCAGAACTACACCCCCACGCTCATGCACTTGCCTAGTTGGTTGCAGGTTAAGTGTGAGCCCGAGGTGCTACGTCCAGGCAAGAGTGGTGTGCTGACTTTTACGGCCAATGCGGGCGAGGTCAGCCGCTATGGTCTGACCCAGACCAGCGTCTATGTGAGCCGTCATCTAGGCGACAAGGTGGGACGTGACAACGAGGTACAGGTGAGCCTCACCATGCTGCCTCAGGTCAGTGGCACCGCGAGCGACCTGAGCCGGGCTCCCCGTGTTGAGGTTGACTCCATCGTGGAGCTCTCTGCCACCGGTACCAAGAAGGCCCGTCGCATCCAGGGCACAGTTCTCGTGCGCAATATGGGACAGTCGGATTTGGAGGTCAGCCGTCTGCAAGTATATAACCTCGGTCTGCAGGTGAGTCTCAGCCGTAGCACCATCAAGCCCGGCAAGTCGGCCACTCTGCGTGTCAGCGGCTGGGCTGCGGACGACCTCCGCTTCAAGGGACGTCGCCGCATACTGCTCATCACCAACGACCCCGTGAGACCCAAGATAACCATTGATGTAAAATGAAACTGATCAGCTGGAATGTAAACGGCCTCAGGGCCTGCGCCCAAAAGGGCTTTGCGGAGAGCTTTGTGGAGCTCGATGCCGACGTGTTCTGTCTGCAGGAGACCAAGATGCAGGAGGGGCAACTCGACCTGCAGTTTCCTGGCTACGAGAGCTACTGGAACTATGCCGAAAAGAAGGGCTACTCCGGCACCGCTGTCTATACCCGCCGTCATCCCCTCAGCGTGAGCTATGGTCTCGGCATAGAGGAACATGACCACGAGGGCAGAGTCATCACGCTGGAGTTTGAGGACTTCTACTTTGTCTGCGTCTATACCCCCAACTCACAGGACGGCCTGCGCCGCCTCGATTATCGCATGACGTGGGAGGATGCCTTCCGCCGCCATCTGCAAAAGCTCGACCACGAGAAGCCCGTCATTGCCTGCGGCGACATGAATGTGGCGCACCAGGAGATAGACCTCAAGAACCCTAAGACCAACCGCAAAAATCCTGGCTTTACGGACGAGGAACGCCACAAGTTCAGTGTGCTGATGGACTGCGGCTTTGTCGATACCTTCCGCCACTTCTATCCCGACGTGGAGGGCGCCTACTCTTGGTGGAGCTACCGTATGCGGGCCCGTGAGAAGAACGTGGGCTGGCGTATAGACTACTTCATCTGCTCCGAGCGCCTCGTGCCCCAGCTCTTGGATGCCAATATCCACAACCAAGTGTTTGGGAGTGATCATTGCCCGGTGGAGTTAACGCTCAAAGACTAAACGAATAACACAAACAATAAAAAAGCCCTCTGGCTTTCTGTCCGCATGGCCTCCCCATAAAGGGGGAGGTGGCGCGCAGCGCCGGAGGGGGTAGAATATGAAAGACATCCTCAAATACACCCTCGGAACGATCCTCGGCATCCTCGTGCTCAACGTACTGATGTTCATCTCGTTCCTCTCCCTTGTGGCCAGTATGGCCGTGATGGGCGACAGCAACGCCAAGCCCGTAGAGAAGGGCAGCGTGCTCCACATCAAGCTCAATGGTACCCTCGATGAGCGTGCCGGCGAGGCCAATCCCTTTGCCGCCCTCATGGGCAGCGGCGACAGCGAGAGCTATGGCCTTGATGACCTCAAGACCGCCCTGCGCGTGGCCGCCACGAACGACAAGATTGTGGGCATCTACCTTGAGGCTGGTGCGCAGGAGGCTGACTTTGCCCAGCGACAGGAACTGCGTCAGGCCCTGGTGGAGTTCAAGAAGTCAGGCAAGTTCATCGTCAGCTACGGCGACCAATATACCCAGGGCGCCTACTATCTGGCCTCCGTGGCCGACCGTGTGCTTCTCAACCCCAGCGGCATCATCGACTGGCACGGCATAGCCTCTCAGCCCATCTTCTACAAGGACCTGCTCGAAAAGCTCGGTGTGCGTATGCAGGTGTTCAAGGTAGGTACCTACAAGAGTGCCGTGGAGCCCTACATACTCACAGGCATGAGCGATGCCAATCGTGAGCAGGTTAGCAGCTTTATCACTGACATCTGGCAGCACATCGTGCAGGATGTGGCCAAGAGCCGCAAGGTGAGCGCCCAGCACCTCAACGCCGTGGCCGACAGCTATGCCGCCATGCAGGAGGGCAAGTACTTTGTGCAGCAGCATCTGGCCGACTCCCTCTGCTATATTGATGGCACTCGTGATGTGCTCCGCCGTCTGGCTAAGACCAAGGAACTCCATCTCGTCAGCCCCACCGATGTGGTAGCTCTGGATGAGAGCAAGGAGGAGGACGACAAGGTGGCCATCTACTATGCCTCTGGCAGCATTGTCGATGAGGCCTCTGGCAGCAGTATGATGAGCGGCGAGCAGCAGATAGTAGGCCAGAAGGTCGTGGAGGACCTCGACGAACTCATGAACGACGAGGACGTCAAGGCCGTCGTACTCCGCATCAACTCTGGCGGTGGCAGTGCCTATGCCAGCGAGCAGATGTGGCACGCCATCCAGCTCCTCAAGCAGAAGAAACCCGTCGTTGTCAGCATGAGCGGTATGGCCGCCAGCGGTGGCTACTACATGAGTTGTGGTGCCAACTACATCTTTGCCGATGCCACGACGCTGACAGGCTCCATCGGCATCTTTGGTATGATTCCCGATGCCTCTGGTCTCCTGACCGACAAGTTGGGTCTCCACTTTGATATGGTCAAGACCAACAAGAGCGCCGACCTCGGCAGCTTGGGTCGTGGCTTCAATGCCGAGGAGAGTGCTGCTCTGCAGGCCAACATAGAACGTGGGTACAAGCTCTTTATCAGTCGCGTGGCCAAGGGTCGCAAGATGACCACCGAGCAAGTCGATGCCATCGGTCAAGGACGTGTGTGGACGGGTCAGCAGGCTCTCTCTATCAAACTCGTCGATAAGCTCGGTACACTGGAGGACGCCGTGGCCTATGCCGCCAAGCTTGCCAAACTCAAGAAGTACAGCACCAGCCCCTATCCTGGCAAGGCCTCATGGATGGACAATCTCATGTCTGAGCTACAGGGCGACTCCTACCTGGAGCGCAAGGCCCGCCTCGCTCTTGGTGAGTACTACCGCCCCCTCACCATCCTGCCCCAGCTGCAGGGTGGCAACTACATACAGGCACGCATACCCTTTGAGCCTAACCTGAAGTAATGTACGGACTACTGATGACCCTGCGCAACTGGTGCTTTGACCATGGATGGTTGGAGCAGCGCAAGGCAGATGTACCCGTCATCAGCGTTGGCAATCTCGCCGTGGGCGGAACGGGCAAGACACCCATGGTGGAGTTCCTCCTCCGCCAACTCATCGCCCGAGGCATGCACCCCGCTGTCGTGAGCCGTGGCTATGGACGCCGCACCCGAGGCCCCCTCGTGGCCAACGCCAGCAGTACGGCAGACGACATTGGCGATGAGCCCCTGCAGATCTACCGCAAGTTTGGTACAGCCACTACGGCAGATGCCCCCCGAGTGCCCGTTATTGTGAGTGAGGACCGCCGCAAGGCACTCCCGCTTCTGGCCCAAGAGGCTCCCGACAGCGATGTACTCCTGCTCGATGATGCCTATCAGCATCGCTACGTGCAGCGAGACTTCAACATACTCCTGACGGACTACCACCGTCTCTACACCCGCGACCGCGTTCTCCCCTGGGGGCGTCTCCGCGAGCCCAGGCGAGGCGCCCAGCGTGCCGACATCGTGGTTGTGACCAAGTGTCCCGCCACCCTTACTCCCCAGGAGGCTGATGCCATCCGCACGGAGCTGGCTCTCTGCCCCGCGCAACAGTTGTTCTTTGCAACGATAGGCTACGGTCCTCTGCCTCCAGAGCTCATCGCTCCCGCAGGTGGCCCGCAGATGGAGGTCAACCTCCTCACAGGCATCGCTAATCCGCAGCCACTCCTCGACCACCTTGCATCCCAGGGTGTACACATCCAGCAGCACCTCTGCTATGGTGACCACCACCGCTTTAGCGAAAGCGAACGTGAGAACATCAAGCACCTGGCCAGCACCACCCTCCTACTCACCACAGAGAAGGATGCCGCCCGTCTCCCCGACGTACCCGTGGTGCCCATCCCCATAGAGACCCGCCTCCTCTTTGACCAGACCGATGCCCTCCTCGCCAACCTCCCGTAACTCCTTAACTTTCAACTTTCACCCTTAAACCTCAAACATAAAGTGTTAACCGCAATCAAAGAAACCGCCCAATGGCTCAGCACCCGCACCCAGATACGTCCCGAACTAGCCATCGTACTAGGTAGCGGCCTCGGCGACCTGGCCCGGGAAATCAGCGTTGTCGATACCTTTGACTACAAGGATATTCCCCATTTCCCCATCAGTACCGTAGAGGGCCACCATGGTCGTCTGCTCTTTGGCCACCTCGGTGGCAAAGCCGTGATGGCCATGGAGGGTCGCTTTCACTACTACGAGGGCTACTCCATGAAGGAGGTGACCTTTCCTGAGCGCGTTATGTACGAACTCGGTGTCAAGACCCTCATCGTGAGCAATGCCGCCGGTGGTATGAACCCTCAGTTCCATGTGGGCGACATCATGCTCATACGCGACCACATCAACTTCTTCCCCGAGCATCCTCTGCGTGGGCAGAATATCCCCACAGGACCTCGGTTTCCCGATATGCACGAGGCCTATGACCACACGCTCCTGAAGCTGGCCAAGGATATTGCCGCCGAGCAGGGTACTCCGGTACAGGAGGGTGTCTATATCGGCGTGTCGGGGCCTACCTTTGAGACACCATCCGAGTACATCGCCTACCATCGTCTGGGCGCAGATGCAGTGGGTATGAGCACCGTGCCCGAGGTCATCGTAGCGCGCCATTGCGGCATACGCTGCTTTGGTGTGAGCATCATCACTGATCTGGGTGGCGAGGGCATCGCCGTGGAGGTGAGCCACGAGGAGGTGCAGGAGGCCGCCAACAGCGTCAAGGAGCCCCTGGCTCGCCTCATCAAGACCTTTGTGGAACGTATATAGTGCACGCGAGGTTCAGTTAAGAACGACCATACACATTATAGATATATAATTACAATTAGAATATGGAAAAACGTAAGATTCAATTCTCCCTAGTGTATCGTGATATGTTCCAGTCCTCGGGCAAGTTCCAGCCCCGCAAGGATCAGTTGGAGCGTATTGCCCCCGTCATCATCAAGATGGGATGCTTCAGCCGTGTAGAGACCAATGGTGGCGCCTTTGAGCAGGTCAACCTGCTCTATGGTGAGAACCCCAACAAGGCCGTGCGCGCCTTCACCAAGGCCTTCAACGAGGTGGGCATCAAGACCCACATGCTCGATCGTGGTCTGAACGCCCTGCGCATGTTCCCCGTGCCTGCCGATGTACGTCGCCTGATGTACAAGGTCAAGCACGCTCAGGGCACCGACATCACCCGTATCTTCTGCGGTCTGAACGACGTACGCAATATCATCCCCTCCATCAAGTATGCGCTGGAGGCTGGCATGACTCCCCAGGCCACTCTTTGTATCACAACCTCGCCCATCCACACGGCTGAGTACTACGCTGGTATTGCCGACCAGCTCATCGAGGCTGGCGCTCCCGAAATCTGCCTCAAGGATATGGCAGGTGTGGGTCAGCCCGCCATGCTCGGCAAGCTCACCCGCATGATCAAGGAAAAGCACCCCGAGGTCATCATCCAGTACCATGGTCATAGTGGTCCCGGTCTCTCTATGGCTTCTATCCTGGAGGTTTGCCGCAATGGTGCCGACGTCATCGATACCGCTATTGAACCCCTCTCTTGGGGCAAGGTACATCCGGACGTCATCAGCGTACAGTCTATGCTGAAGAACGCTGGCTTCGATGTGCCTGAGATCAATATGGACGCCTACATGGAGGCGCGCAAACTGACACAGGAGTTCATCGACGACTTCCTCGGCTACTTCATGAACTCAGGCAACAAGCTCATGAGCTCCCTGCTCCTCGGATGCGGTCTGCCCGGCGGCATGATGGGCTCAATGATGGCCGACCTCACCGGTGTGATGGCTGCCATCAACAGCAATCGCGAGAAGAAGGGCGAGGAGCCCCTCTCCGAGGACGCCCTGCTCGTCAAGCTCTTTGACGAGGTGGCCTACGTATGGCCCCGCGTGGGTTATCCTCCCCTCGTGACCCCTTTCAGCCAGTACGTCAAGAACATCGCCCTCATGAACCTCCTCACCGAGTCTATGGGCAAGCCCCGCTACAGCATGATGGACGACTCCATCTGGGGTATGATTCTCGGCAAGAGCGGTAAGCTCCCCGGCGAGGTGGCTCCCGAAATCAAGGAGCTCGCCAAGGAGAAGGGCTACGAGTTTACCGAGGCCGATCCCCAGAGCTACTATCCCGACGACCTCGAGACCTACATCAAGGAGATGGAGGAGAACGGCTGGGAGCGTGGTGAGGACGACGAGGAACTCTTTGAGCTCGCCATGCACCCCACGCAGTATCGCGACTACAAGAGCGGTGCCGCCAAGAGGCGCTTCCTCGCTGACCTGCAGGCCGCCAAGGACAAGGCTGGTGCTGCGGGCATGACTCCCGAAGAGGCTGCCGCCCTCAAGCACGCCAAGGCCGATGCCGTGGTGGCTCCCGAGGCTGGTACCGTGCTCTGGGAAATCGGCGGCGATGCCGAGAACGTGAAGGCCATCGAGCCCTTTATCGGCAAGGAGTACAAGGAAGGCGACTTCTTCTGCTACATTGAGAACCCCTATGGTCAGATCCACGAGATTCCCGCCGCCCTCGGAGGCAAGCTCGTCGAGATAGGTGCCAAGCAGGGTGCTCACGTCCAGAAGGGCGATGTCTTGGCTTATATTGAGAGGTAAGGAGAAATGAAAGAATTCCCCCTCCCGCTCCTCATTCTCGCCTTCCTGTGCCTCGCGCCTGTGTTGTGGGGAATGTCCTTCTACCTCTTCGGCGCCGTGCAGCCGTTCGGTACGAGTCAGGTGGCCCTGGTGCGACCGCTCCTCTATCTGGCGGCACAACTCCTGTGGGTGGTACCCGTGGCCATGTTCTTCGTGAGCCTCAATGAGTACCGCCGAGGTTATAATATCCGCGCCTACTGCTACGCCATCTTCGGTGTAGCTCTAGGGGCATTCAGTCTTGCAGAACTATTTTTGTAACAACTATTACCTTATTAACCAATTAACTTTATTAACAATCTAACCAACACAATGAAACACACACACACACACACACGTTTCCTTGTCGTAATCTGCGCTCTTCTCTGTAGCGTAGTGGCGATAGCAGCCGACCATTCTGGCTACTACCGTATCAAGGCGCCCCGCTCGGGCAAGTATGTGGTGGAGACCAACAGCAAACTAGCTGTCGGTACCAAAACCACGGTAACTCAGGGCAACCTGAACGAAATCTGGCAGGTCCGTCTGATTGACGATGACACCTATGCCATCATCAATGCCGCAAGTGGCAGCATGGTGCAGGCTCAGCCTGCTACTCAGAAGGAGCACAGCACCAGCACGACCACCTGCAGCCCCTTCTTCATCAAGAAGAGCAACAGCAAGTATGTCATCAGCTGTGCAGCCGACTTTAGCGGTTATAGCTGCTGGCATGAGGACAGTGGCAACAAGATTGTGGTGTGGAACGACACTGAGGCCAACTCCCAGTGGACCTTCACTGCAGTAACTGGTGACGATCTCGCAGCCGCACAGACCAGCGTGGCTTCGCATGAGTCTGCCATCACCAAGGCCATCACCGATGCCAACCGTATGTCTATCCTCAAGAATGGTGGTGTGTTCCGTCTCAAGAGCCGCTACAACCACTATGCCTCTGAGAACGCCTCTACCCATGCTGTGGGCACTGCTGCCAGCAAGAAGGTGAACGACCTCTCTCAGATATGGATTATCAGCAAGTCTAACTCCGCCTACACCATCCGCAACGCCAATACAGGCCGCTATCTGCCCGACAATGGTGGTGCCGATGCTGCCCTCGTGACCGTGGAGGAGGCCATCAGCTACTACATCAAGACCTCAGCCTACAAGGCCGACTACTTCACCATCAGCTGGAAGAGCGACTTCAGCGGCACCAACTGCCTGCATGAGAACGCCAAGGGCAACGTCGTCAAGTGGAATGCCAACAACGCCAGCGATGGTGTCATGTACTCCGACTGGACCATCGAGCCCGTGGATGAGGCCGATACCGAGGCTACCGTAGAGAAGCTGCGTGAGCACATGGCCCAGATGCAGGGCATCGCTACAAAGCTGGTCAACGGCTACTATCGTGTCATCCCCGCTGCCTATCCCTCACGTGCCCTGGCCGAAGATGCCAGCAGCAAGGACGTGATTACCATCAACCGCAACAGCCGCTACTCTCAGGTATGGAAGATTGCTGTCAACGAGAATGGTACGACCTGCACCTTCCAGAACGCCCTTTCTGAGAACTACATCAAGAACAGCGCCGGCACCTCCGCTCTGTACAAGACGCAGGCTGCCAACTCCAGCAACACCTTCACCATCGGTACTGGTGGTGGCGAGTTCGATGCTTACTTCAACTTCCGTGGCGCCAGCACCGGCTTCCACTGTGCCTCCAGCCAGGGCTACAACGTGGTAGGTTGGGACCAGAACGCCGAGGCCTCACAGTGGATTCTCTATCCCGTTACGGTTGACGAGGCAGCCCTCGCTGCCGAGAAGGCCGAGGTGCAGCAGGGCGCTGACCTGCAGAACAATGCTGCTACTTACAACGCTAAGCTCCAGAAATACTTTGAGGACTACGCCTGCACCAAGGTGCGTGCTGACTACGCCACCTACACCGAGGCACAGCTCCGTAGCGCTATGACCGCCGACGAGCTGCCCACCATCCTCCAGGATATGGCTGTTCGCGTGCTTACCGACACCTGGACGACCAAGTCCGACAAGCACAACAAGTATGAGAAGTTCTTCCGCATTCAGGACGTACAGTGCTACTCTGACAACCTCAAGTGGAAGGACATCACTCAGGTGGGTCCCTTCGGCGAGCTTACCAGCCCCACTGGCATTCAGGTAGAGCCCGGCGACTATGTTTATATTTATGTCAATGAGGCTCCCAAGACAGGTGGCACTCTGCGCGCCCTCCTGGCCTACGACACCGAGTACCGCAACAAGGGTGAGCTCACTCTCCGTCAGGGTCTCAACGTATGGCAGCTCCCCGTGGCTGGTGAGATCTTCCTCAACTACTTCAATGCTAATACCGAGAAGCAGCTCAGCGAGTTCCCCAATATCCTCGTTCACATTGAGGGTGGCGTGGCCAACGGTTGCTGGGATGCCAGCCGTGGTATGGACAACACCGACTGGGATTGGCTCAAGACCAATATGTTCAAGGGCGAGTTCCTCCACGTTAAGGGTCACAACACCGTGCTCAACGTCCTCAAGGACAAGGTGAAGGATGCTACCAATCCCGACGATATCATGAAGGGATGGGACTTCGCCTTCCTCGGCCTGCAAAAGGCTATCGGCCACACCGGTCAGTGGGATGGTCGCTACAACCCCGTCGTGAACCCCCGTCACTCTTACCAGGGCAACCCCAACTGGGGTGGCTATGCAGGTTCTAACCATCCTGGCCTGACCTCAGGCTATCTCTTCAACTACGACAACTTCTATCAGAACAACATCTGGGAGATCCTCCACGAGATTGGCCACGGTTGCCAGTACCCCATCAAGATGGCTGGTACCACCGAGGTGACCAACAACTCTCTCTCTCAGATTGTGTCCCACATGATGGGTAACAACTATTCCCGTGGCAACGGTACCGACCGCCTCATCCAGCTCTTCAACTACGAGCGTGACGGCAAGCGCGGTTGGTCATGGGTCGATTACGTGCGCTACGCTACTCCCTTCTATGACTCCTCTCTGCATACTGGCAACCACCTGCTCTATCAGCTCTACCTCTACTTCGAGGTAATGGGCCACAACCCTGGCTTCCTCACTCGTATGCACAACGAGATGCGCAAGTCACCCATCACCTACTCAGGTAAGGATGCAGTCAACGGTACCCCCAAGACCTACAACGACGACTTCTGGAAGTTTGCCAAGGCTTGCGCCACCGCATCCCAGACCGACCTGTGGGAGTTCTTTGAGGCTTATGGCTTCTGGAAGTATGCCGACGAGATTATCTCTACCTCTGAGGAAGATCCCGCTACGACTTCTACTGCCTATAAGAACGGCAACCGCTTCATCGGTGACTATGGCAACTACTCCATGAAGCTTCCCGTGCGTGGCAATGCCGCCGACGAGAAGAACATGGCTGACCTCAAGGCCTACATGAAGTCCATGCCCCACAAGGCACCCAACCTCTTCTTCATCGACGACCACGTACGCACCAACACTGTTGATCCCGAGTGCTTCGTTGCTCAGATCAACCCCAGCCGTGCTGGCAAGGAACTCGAAAAGTACTGGCAGGTTCCCTTCGTTGACTATGGTGACTACCGCGACTTTGATGGTGAGAACCACACCTCTGGTCTCCGCTATACCATCGGTACCACCACCAGCACTCAGTCCTACACTACCGACAAGGGTGGCGAATGGGACTACAAGGTTTCTGGCCGCAAGGTGACTATGAGCGGCGAGGGCATCCTCGGTGTCAAGATCTACGACGACAAGGGCAAGCTCGTGCAGGTTGCCAACACCAAGACCTTCGTCATCCCCACCGACATGGCAACGGCTCTCAAGAACGGCACCTACAGCCTCCACGTGGCTGCTACTCCTACCCTCGACATCGTGATGGACAAGGATGGCAACCCCACTGATATTACCTCTATCGAGTCAACCTCTATGGACGCTGCCCAGTCCTCTGTGCTCTACGACCTCCAGGGTCGTCCCAGCCAGCAGCTCACTCCTGGCCGCCTCTACATCCGTGGTGGCAAGAAGCTCCTCGCTCGCTGATAAGCCATCGGCTCATCACCGCTAAATAAACGAAGAGGGTGTGTCAAAATGCTGGCACACCCTCTTTTTATAAACGAAGCCCCGA
>JAKSLU010000011.1 GCA_024400995.1 Bacteroidaceae bacterium | reverse complement strand
AAAGAGCTTAGCGGCTCTTAATTGACCAATAAAGCGTCAACGCGGAGACGCTTACATAGAGAGTGTACAGCAGTGTACAATAGTGTACAAAAATGTACGGCCCAAACACTGCGTAACGTATTGTAACGCAGTTTGTTATACATGCTTTGTGCTTAGTGCACAAGTTTGGGCAAAACTATTATAGCGAGTACGGCGCACTACTATATACACTACGATTCACTGCTCTATACACTACGGCGCACTACCCTATTGCTCAAAATTGTCTTTCAGCCATTTTGTGGTCCATAGGTATTGTTTTTGTAGTGAACAAGCAGAAATCTCTGTTCTGGGGGCATAGGTTTGGGATTTTATTCGTAACTTTGCCCCCACTCAGTACAGCCTAGTAGCTGTAAAGTCTAGGAAAGAGAGTCCAGAGGACATGACAACACAGCCCATATACAACTTTTGTGCCGGCCCAGCCACGCTGCCACGCGAGGTGATGGAGGCTACTGCCGAGGCCTGCCGCCAACTGGAGGGGACGGGCCTCTCACTGATGGAGACGAGCCACCGCTCACCCATATTCCAGGAGGTGCTGGACGCGGCGCGCCAGCTCCTGAGAGAACTGCTCCACATACCCTCGGACTACACCATACTCCTGCTCGGCGGTGGTGCCAGCATGGAGTTCTGCCGCATACCCGCCAATCTGCTACGCCGCCGCGCAGCCTACGTCAACACCGGCGTGTGGGCAGCCAAGGCTCAGCATGAGGCCCAGCACTGGGGTGAGGTGGTGGAGGTAGCCTCGACGGAGAGAGATGGCTACGACCATGTGCCCAGCCAGATCACCGTTCCCTCCGATGTAGATTATCTGCACTACACGTCCAACAACACCATCTATGGTACGGAGTTCCTCCATGAGCCAGAGGTGAGTGTACCGTTGGTGAGCGATATGTCGAGCGACATCCTCTCTCGTCCCATACAAGTGGAGCGTCACTGGGCTATTTATGGTGGTGCACAGAAGAACCTAAGTATGGCCGGCCTGAGCTTTGTCATACTCAGCCCCGAGGCGCTGGCAGAGACCCCGCGTCCGCTGCCCTCCATCCTCGACTACAGGGTGCACCGTGCCCACGGCGGACTGTTCCACACGCCGCCCGTGGTACCTATCTTCTGTGCCCGCCAGATGCTACGCTGGATCAAGTCCCAAGGGGGTGTACCCGCCATGGAGCGCATGGCCGTGGAGCGCTCCCGTCTGCTCTACGAGGTACTGGACGAGAGCCGCATGTTCCGTGGCATGGCACGTCGGGACTCCCGCTCCAGGATGAACATCAGCTTCCGCATAGATGCCGAGCGCCTCGGAGGCGACACAACAAAAGCCGCCGCGCTCGAGGCAGAGTTCATAGACTACTGCGCCGAGCGCGACGTGGTGGGAATCAAGGGCCACCGCCTTGTGGGTGGCCTGCGAGCCTCGTGCTACAATGGTATGCCGCTCCGTGGCGCCGAACGGCTAGCTGAGTGTATGCGGGAGTTTGAGAGCCAACAGATCAGACGCGGAAGGTTATAACACTGCCATCGCGGGTGTTGCGCATGGCAGGCAGTTCGTCATCGACCAGACCGAGTTCGTAGGTGTCTATACCTGTGTCGCTGTAGAGGGAGTCGGTCTCTATACCGAGCGTAACGGCATCGAGGGCCACGAGGTGCTTGGCTGGGAAGAGGGTGTGGAGCTTGTCCTTGGCTGCTGCCATGCAACGTTCGGTGTAGCCATCGAGTTCATCCAGCTGAAAGCGACGAAAGACTAAGAGGTCATCCATTAGCGGCGGAGGGTCTTCTGTCCGTTCTTTATGTAGATGCCCTGAGGGTAACGCAGCACGCGACCCTGGAGGTCATAGTAGTTATCGTTATTGTTATCGTTATCGTTGACACCCTTCACTCCAGTCACGTTGGAGGCATAGCCCATACGGAACTTGTCGATGGCCATGTTGTAGCCACCCACGCCTACATAGCGGAAGGCTATCTGCACGGTGGCATTGTGATACTCCTCGTCAGTCAGGAATACTGTGTCGTGCTGGTGGTAGTCAATAGTGGAGAAGGCACTGATCAGCGAGGAGTAGAACATCGTGTACCAGTCGGCATAGAGGCTGCCGAACAGCGACCAGTATTCGTCCCACTCACCATTGTCCAGCATACGACGCACCAGAATCTGGAGGTCGGCAGAGGAGCGGCGCTCGTAGAAGTCCATGTTGTCAAAGTCGATATTGGACGTGCTCACATCGAAGAGATAGAGGGGCGAGTAGAACAGGTCAAAGTTCACCGTGCCACCATACTCGCTCAGCTTGTAGGCCGGGGAGATGAGCCACTCGTCCTGATAGAGATCACCATTGCCATCCTTGGCAAAACCAATGCCGACATAGTACTTGCCGTCGGTAGCATCGGGCATGGACTTCTGCGTCTTGGGGTCCATCACGTGCCAGGTGTACTGGCCGTCAGCCAACGTGGGAATATACTCGTCGGTATGTTCCTCGGTCCAACCCTCGGGCAGCCACTCGCTGTCGGCGCCGTCCCATCCCTCAAAGCTTTCGAGTTCAACCTGGGCCTGAGCCGTAAATGCCATACCAAGGAACAGGAGAAGGAGGGAGAAAATCTTGTTTAGTCGTGTCATACTATATTATATAATGTATAATTGATTGCGACTGCAAAGATACGATTTTGTTTACATTGTGCAAAGTTTTTGGCTCATTTTTGTATCTCTTTGCAAACTTTAAGCACAACAAACCCTCCTTTCGGCATTTTTTACGTATCTTTGCGCCAAATATCATTAAAAAGCTAAACTATGCGCAATCTGTTTACCCTTTTGTTCTGCTGTCTGGCTCTTGTGAGTCGCGCCGCAACGGAGATTACTCCACCCTACGTTCAGAACTTTGACACCCCTGCATCGCTCAGTGACTTTATCCTGCTGGATGCCAACGGCGATGACGAGTGCTGGCGCTACAACCCCTATCAGCACTACGTGCAGTGCCCGCCCTGCAACGACGGCCCCGTAGATGACTGGCTCATACTGCCCCTCGCACTGGAGGCCAATGCCGCGTATGAGGTCAGCTTCAACTGCTATGCCTCGCTCTATCCCGAGCGTCTGGGCCTATACCTTGGCACCTCCGCCACTGCCGAGGGCATGACCCAGGAGCTGGTAGCCCCCTTTGAGTTCAAGACCGAGTATGAGCGCGACAAGGTTCGCACCAAGTTCAAGGTAAAGGAGACCGGCACGTACTATCTCGGATTCCATGGTTGCAGCGACCGCGAAAAGCTCTATCTCTATCTCGACAACCTCGAGATCACCGTGGCCGCCGTCACCACCCCCTCCGCTCCCACCGACCTTGTAGCCACTCCTGGCGAGAAGGGCAAGACGACCTGCGACCTCAGCTTCTTTGTGCCCACCACTACACTGGCAGGCGCACCCCTGCAGTATGTGGAGAGCGTGCGCATCTACCGCAACGACAACCTTGTGCGAACTCTCACGCAGAATGCCAACGGTGAGGACATCGCCCCTGGCATGGAGCTCACCTTCAACGACAAGGAACTCTCCAACCGCCTCTACACCTACAAGGTGGCAGCCGTTGACATCAATGGCGAGGAGGGCGACCCTGCCGTGGCAGAAGTCTATGTGGGCATTGACCGCCCTGGTCGCGTGCTCAACCTGACCTGCCGCGAGGATCTTGACCGCCCCGGCACCATCGTCCTCACCTGGGAGGCTCCCAAGGTGGGCATACATGGTGGCTATCTCGACCCCAAGCAAGTGTCCTACACCATCACCAGTGACCGCGAGGTGACGACGTACGACACCCACTTTGAGGACCAGGTGAACATCTCCATGGGACAGACCTACAAGGCCTACTCCGTCTATGCTCAGAACCAGGTGGGCAGCAACAAGAGTGACTGGCAGACCGTCAGCACGCAGGTAGGACCTGCCAAGGTGGCTCCCTGGAATGAGAACTATGCCAATGCTACCGTCAAGAACGGCCCCTGGCTCACCCACGTGACAGGATCCACCTCCATCGGTGAGGCCTCATGGTGGACTTCCAGCGCCTTTGACGAGGTGCCCGATCAGGATGGCAACAATGGCTACACGCACTTCTTCACCTCCGCCCTGGGCAAGTCCGCCCGCTACATCTCCCCCAAGATAGACCTGCGCCAGCTCTCCGCACCCACACTCTCCTTCTGGCTCTACCTGAGCGGCAAGGCCGATCTCGTGGACGTTGACATCATGCCCGAGATGACAGAGTGGGAGACCCTCACCACCATCGACCTGAGCCAGGGCAAGGGATGGCAGCGCTACACGGTGGACCTCTCCCGATTCAAGGACAAGCAATTCGTGCAGATTGGTCTGAACGGCAAGAGCGTGGTGGAGACCACCCGCATCACCATGGTTGATAACATCAGCGTGACGGACAACGTCGAGAGCGACGTGGCCATTATCTCCACGAACTTCCCCATCCGCGTCAACATGGGCCAGGAGGCCAGTTTCCCCCTCACCCTGCGCAACCGTGGCAGCAAGGCTCTGGCCAAGGGTAGCTACACCCTCCAGCTATACCGCACGGAAGGCGAGAATACCCGTCTCGTACAGTCCATCGAGGGTCCTGCCATAGGCCTCGATGCCAACGTCGAGGTAACGCTCAAGGACACCCCCGATGTCTTTGTGCCCCACGTGGTGAGCTACTACGCTCAGGCCGTGCTCGAGGGTGATGCCCGCGAGGAGGACAACACCTCTGAGAGCCAGCGCGCCACAGTCTTCATGCCCAACTACCCCGTGCCCACCGCACTGGCTGCCACCAACGGTACCAGCAGCGTCACCCTGGGCTGGCAGGCTCCCGACATGACCGCAGGCGGTGCCCTGCCCACGACGGACTCATTTGAGTACTACCCCGAGTTCAGCATAACCAACTGCGGCGACTGGACTCTCTACGACGGCGATGGCCAGTACACCCTCACCATGGCAATGTCCATAGGTAGCAGCGTGGTGGTGCTGGACGAGTACCCCAACGCCGGCCTGCCCATGGCCTGGCAGGTATATCACTCCGCCGATGCTGGCATACCCTACGGCTCCTGGGAGCCTCACTCCGGCGAGATGATGATGGTCGCCATGGGCAATGCCCGCAACGCCGACGGCCAGTACTACGACAACAACGACTGGCTCATCTCCCCCACCCTCTCCGGCAAGGAGCAGAAGATTTCCTTCTTTGCCAAGTGCGGCATGAGCAGCGCCTATCAGCCCGAACTGCTCGATGTACTCTACACCACCGAGGAGCTCTCCACCACGGACGTCACGGCAGGCTTCCGCTCCGCCCTCACTGCACCCATTGAGCTCCGCAACGTCAATGAGTGGGACGAGTTCATCGTGGCCCTACCTGAGGGAGCTCGACATTTTGCGCTGCGCTGCATGAGCCAGCACAAGTTTGCCCTCCTCGTGGACGATGTGACCTATCAGCCCGAAGGCCCCGCCAACCTCCAACTACTGGGCTACAACATCTATCGCAACCGCGAGCGCCTCAACGACACGCCCCTCGCCACTCCCGCCTATCTCGACGAGAGCGTAGAGATGGAGCATTGCTATGACTACTATGTCTCTGCCGTCTATGACGCAGGCGAGAGCTGCCTCTCAGAGCGTTGCAAGGTGATGCGTTACACCGACGGCATCCAGGCTCCCACCCTGGGCACCGCAGCCGCCCCCACCTACGATCTCCAGGGTCGCCGTCAGTTGCGTCAGCCCCAGCGTGGTCTCTATCTGCAGGAGGGCCACAAGCGTCTGGCTCGCTGAAATAGAACAACATACGTAGGCGCTCACTATCGTATAGACTACGAAAACTGTCCCTAACCCAAAAGAGGGTGTGCCAAAAGTAATTGACACACCCTCCTCCTTGTTTTTGTGGAACCTGGACTACTTAAACTTGCGAGCTATCCACATAAGTATCAGTGCTCCGACAACGGCTACAAAGATTTCGCCGAGCCAGCTCACGGGGCCTACACCCAGGAGGCTGAACAGCCAACCGCCAAAGGCGCCACCCACTACACCGAGAAAGAGATTGACAAGGCAGCCACTGCCCTTGCCCTTCTGAATACGGCTGGCAATGTAGCCAGCCAGAATGCCACTGAGAATACCTAGTATCATTTGTTGTATGGTTTTATTATCGTGTGAGACGGATTATCCGGATTATCTGGGAGTTCAGGAGAGCCCGAACTATCCTTCGTTACTCTGCGACCTCCCTTGCAGAGCCCTCCACATGGAGTAGCGGGCTTCGGGGTTCATCTGTTCCAGTTGCTGATAGATGCCCTGCATGGTCGTGCGGCGCGTAGTGGTCTCATAGGGACACAACTTGTGTTGCGGACGCACGCCGAGCAGAGTTGCCTCATCCCGCACCATCGCCTCTGGCACGAGACACAAGGGCCGAATGAGACTCACAGGATAGTGCGCCATGGGCAGGAGCGGCGGCATACTGCTGAAGGAGCCCTCAAAAGTAAGATTCATCAACATCGTAACGAGGATATCGTCCTGATGGTGCCCCAGAGCCACCTTGGTATAACCATGCTCGGAGGCATACAGAAAAAGCGCCTTGCGCCTGTACCATGAGCACAGGAAGCAAGGCGTTTTGCGTCGGTCTGTCGTAGGATCAAAATGGGTGTGTACCACATGCAGCTGTACGCCACACTCCTCGCAGTACTGACGAAGATAGTTCTGGTCGGTGGCGTAGGGCACGTTGTCCATCACCACATGCACAGCGGCCACCTCTATGCGGGGCTTGTGCAACCGTGCCCGCTCTCCCAGCAGGCGCGTCAGTACCATGGAGTCCTTGCCACCACTCACGGCCACGAGTACGCGGTCGCCGTCCTGCAGCAACTGGTAGTCAGCGCAGGCCCTATTGAAGAGGCGGCGGAGCTTGGCACTCCCATGTGTACTGACCTCCATCAGCGGTATGCCTACTTAGCGAGCAGCTTGCGGCCACCCTGAATGAACAACCCCTTTTGTAGTTGTCGTGCATACGACCGACCCTGCAGGTCATAGTAGTTAAGGTTAACGTTATCGTTATCGTTAATCTTGACTCCCGTGAGTGAGCCTTGCATCACGACATTCTGCAGGAACTCATTGGGCTGTCCCGTCACACCATCGTACTCGCCGATAGACATAAGGATGCCGTTGGAGGCAGTGTAGGTGTTGGTAGTGGCGTCGTAGTCAAAAGTAAGGTCATCGAGGTAGATGTCCTGTCCGCCAAAGTAGTAGATAGCGCCATAGAGGTACATGTCGTACTGGCCCTGGAACTTGACGATGTACTGACCCTTGGGGAAGATGAGACGCGTACCCTCACGGCGGCCCTTGGCGCAAGTGTGAGTCTGCTCACTGGCACGACAGAAGTCCTTGAGATAGACATCATCACCATCAAAGCCCAGACTGGCCGAATGCGTCACACGCGTACCACCAGCCAGATAGCTGTTGGCCGTCAGCGTATAGGGAACAAAGGTCACACCCTCGGGCACGACCACAGGTTCCTTGGGGGTGACGGGGCCTACGGGTTCATTGCCAGGAGCTACGGGCTCCCAGGGTGAGGAGGGAGTTATGGTAATAGAGGTGTAGCGTGCAATGGGGCTGTACTTGTTGGTCGAGGGACTCATGTCATCATAGTAGTAGCCACCCAGCGAACTGGTACTGGCGTTGGTCATGATGCCAGTGGAGACATTGCGCTCCAGCACAAAGTCGCAGCGCTTGCCAGCATCGCCAAAGTAGCCACTGGAGTACGCATCGAGCGAACCATAATAGAGACCAATATACTGGCCCTGCTTGAAGGTAATCTTGGACTTGGCCTCATCGGAGGTACCAACTATCCAGGCATCCGGGAACTCCTCGTAAAAGCCCTTGATATAAACATGCCCATCGGCATTGCCCACAGTGAGGGTAGAGGTGACATTGTCCGTCTGTCCATAGAAGTCGGAGGAGGTCATCTTGACCGTCATCGTCGTGGTGGTCATGCCCTCGGGAGGAGTGATAAGAGTGTTGACATAACCCTGTGCCTGTGCAGACACGCTATACAGCAGCAGGCCGATGAGGAGAGTAAAGAGTTGCTTCATATCTTTTTGTATTTCTTATTTTCTATTTCTTATTTCTCATTTAAGCAAAGAGCACAAATGCCCAGTGCGCCACAATGCCTGCGCAGAGTCCACCAATGGTGTGCGCCAGGATAGCCTTAGAGGTGAGTTGGCGATAGCCCAGAGAGTCGAGCATAGCCGTGTGGGTAGAGAGGTAACCGCTCCAGCACATACCGATAGCGGTGAATACGGCCACGGCATTGTCATCGATCCAGCCCTGGGCAGCAAAGTTGGGAACCAGTCCGAGGGCAGCACCCACAGCGCCAAGCGCCGTGATGGGGAATGCCACGAGGTGGGGATCCTGGAAGCCAAAGAGCCAATGGAACACCACGCTACACTTCTCTGCCAGCCAGGGCAGGAGTTCCACACCCTCGTAGGCTGCGCCAGTATAGGTGCCATCGGCGGAAGCGCCAAAGGTAAGAATCATCACCGTGGTACTGATGACGAGCACACCGGGAATGATGCTCATACCTATCTCCACGCCAGCCTTACCACCGTCGAGGATGGCATCGAGTATGCGCATGAAGAGTCCCTTCGCCTCATGCTCCGACTTGATCTCAGCGAGTTTCTCCTCCGAATAGACCTCGCAGGCCATCTCCTCCCTGTACTGAGGATAGGAGCGGCAGATAAACCACTGCATCAGGCGGGTGCTGACGATGCAGCCGCAGAAGGAGCCCAGCAGTCCCACGAACGGGGCGGTTGTGTAGCCCTGGCCCACCATGAAGACGATAACCAGCAGGCCCATGCCAAAGGCTGTGCCGAAGTTGGTCAAGGAGATGAGCTGGTACTTACGGAAGAAGCGGGCGAACTTCTTGTCGTGCGCCAGAGTGATGATGGCGGGATTGTCGCTCAGGAATGTGAGGCACGCACCCAGGGAGGCCGTGCCTGGCAGGTTGAAGAGCGGACGCATGAGGGGGCGGAGGAGCTTCTCAAAGAGAGCCACCACGCCAAACTTGCTCAGTATCTTACCCAGTGCACCTGTGATGACACAGATGGCCATGAGGAAGAAGCAGGTATTCAGGAGCAGATCGAACGCAGTCTTCATGATGGTGTTCATCATGTTGGCCACGCCCATCTTTGAGCCCAGATAGCCAAATATGATACCCAGGATCAGGAGGCAAGGTATGCCTTCAAAGATTTTCTTGTTCATTATTTCTTACGGAAGGTGTCTTTGAGGTTCAGGAGATTGGGGCGAAAGGTGAGGCCGACAGACACAAAGTGCTCCTTGTCGCTGCTGTGGTAGTAGCCTGCGTGGAGACGGATATCCTTGGAACCACGCAGGGGGAAGTACTCAGCACCCACGCCGAGAGTGTGGCGGTCGGTACCATCCTCCACGAGGGTGTCGGCGTAGTTGCCGTCGTTGCGGTCGTAGGAGTAGTGGGCAAAGATGTTGAGCGCCCTGATGGGCTGAGCGTGTACCTGTGCCACTGCAGTGAAGTCGCTCAGGAACTTGGCACGGCCCACACTGGCATAGCGGTTGGTAAAGTCGGCCACGAACTGTACGCGACCCAGGTCAAAGCGGTTGCCTAGAGCAATGACGTTGATATACTTGCCGCGGTCGTACTCATGCATACCGATGGAGTAGAGTGACTGGTAGATGCCATGCTGACCCGTCCACTTCAGGTTGTAGGAGTAGCGGTTCAGCGCACCGCCCAGAAAGATGCTCTGTGCTGCCTGCACGAGCAGATTGTCGTGGGGCGTAAGGTCGTAGGCTGCGGAGAGTCCAAAGCCATAGCAGTTGACCATGTTGCAGAATACGGAGTACTTATATACATCTATAGGCGCATAGTCGTACTCAAAGCCACCCACTGCCACAAACTGCTTACCGCCGGTGATTGTCCAGCGCTCCGTGGGATGATACTGTAGATAGAGGAAGTCCGTCGCATTGAGATAGCCATCGCGTCGGAACATGTCCTTGCTGAAGCGCTGGCGGTAGGCCCAGTTCCACTGCTTGCCAAAGTTGCCCGCCAGCTTGAGGTTGAGGAACGAGCCACGGAAGCCTGAGGCCTCATCCACCTGCTCACCACCCTGCCAGGTGCCCTGCCAGTCAGCACGAAACTCCAGGGAGGCGGCGGTCAGCCAAGGCCTCACCCCGTCGCAGTTGCTAGCGCACTGCGCCACCCCTCCCCTATTAGGGAGGGGAGTGATAGCCTTGCAGGTTGAGTCGGCATGGCAGGACTGATGATGTTCCTCGGGGCACTGGGCGTGAGCGCTCAGTGCGAGAGCTATAAATATGGTAGTCAGTATATTTTTCATCAGAGGTTTATAAACTTTTAAAGGGTATTCTCCCCCTCCCTAACAGGGGAGGGGTGGCGCAGTGCGCTAGCAGCTGCGACGGGGAGAGGCTTCAATCTTCAGTTAGTTTACGGTAGCGGAGGCGCTTGGGCTCCTCCAATCCGAGACGCTTGGCCTTATGGATTTCGTAGTCGGAGTAGCTGCCCTCATAATAGTATATCTGGCCCTCACCCTCAAAGGCGAGGATGTGCGTACAGATACGGTCGAGGAACCAACGGTCGTGGCTAATCACCACGGCACAGCCGGCGAAGCCCTCCAGACCCTCCTCCAGAGCACGCAGAGTGTTGACGTCGATATCGTTGGTAGGCTCGTCGAGCAGTAGGACGTTGCCCTCCTGCTTGAGTGCCATAGCCAGATGGAGACGGTTGCGCTCACCACCGGAGAGTACACCACAGAGTTTCTCTTGGTCGGCACCGTTGAAGTTGAAGCGGGAGAGATAGGCACGCACATTGATGTCACGGCCACCCATGCGGATGGTTTCGTTGCCCTGGCTGACGACTTCATAGACCGTCTTGTCGGCATGTATATCCTTGTGCTGCTGATCGACGTAGGAGAGCTTGACGGTCTCGCCCACCTCGAACTGGCCTGCATCGGCCTCAGCTAGCCCCATAATGAGACGGAAGAGGGTCGTCTTGCCTGCACCATTGGGGCCTATGACACCTACGATGCCGTTGGGTGGGAGCATAAAGTTGAGGTCACTGAAGAGCGTCTTCTCTCCAAAGGCCTTGGCCACATGCTGTGCCTCGATGACTTTCTGACCCAGACGGGGACCGTTGGGGATGTAGATTTCGAGTTTCTCCTCGCGCTGCTTCTGCTCTTCATTGAGCATACGCTCGTAGGAGGACAGACGCGCCTTGCCCTTGGCCTGGCGGGCCTTGGGAGCCATGCGCACCCACTCCAGCTCGCGCTCCAGTGTTTTGCGGCGCTTGCTGGCCACCTTCTCTTCCTGTGCCATGCGGCGACTCTTCTGCTCCAGCCAGGAGGAGTAGTTGCCCTCCCAGGGTATGCCTTCGCCACGGTCGAGCTCCAGAATCCAGCCGCTCACGTCGTCGAGGAAGTAGCGGTCGTGGGTCACGGCAATCACCGTACCCTCATACTGCTGCAGGTGCTGCTCCAGCCAGTCGATAGACTCGGCATCGAGGTGGTTGGTAGGCTCGTCGAGGAGGAGCACGTCAGGCTTCTGTAGGAGTATGCGGCACAGGGCCACACGGCGACGCTCACCGCCAGAGAGATTCTCTACGCTCCAGTCAGCAGGCGGACAGCGCAGAGCATCCATGGCACGCTCCAGCTTGGAGTCAATATTCCATGCGTCGGTAGCATCGATAATGTCCTGTATCTCTGCCAGGCGGTCAAAGCACTTCTGCATCTTGTCGGCATCCTCATAGTACTCCGGCAGAGCGAGTTGCTCGTTGATAGTATTGTATTCATCTAGGGCATCATAGACATGCTGCACGCCCTCCATAACACACTCCTTGACGGTCTTGGTGGGATCGAGCTGGGGCTCCTGGGGCAGATAACCCACAGAGTAACCCGGGCTCCAGACCACCTCGCCCTGCGTGGGTTGCTCCAGACCTGCTATTATCTTCATCAGCGTCGATTTGCCCGCGCCGTTGAGACCTATGATACCAATCTTGGCACCATAGAAGAAGGAGAGGTAAATGTTCTTGAGTACTTGCTTTTGATTCTGGGTGATGGTCTTGCTCACGCCGACCATCGAAAAGATGATTTTCTTGTCGTCAACTGTGGCCATAGTGTGGCTGTTATTGGGGTATTATGTTAAGTCTTGTTGCCGATTGTGGCATTAGTCGGGGGCAAAGTTACTAAAAAATCTGCATTATGGAGCGTGTATTATAGAATTTTAGTAACTTTGTCGCGATATTTATAACTCGTGTAGCAAAATATGAAATACACAAGAACAAAGTTAGCCATAACGCCCCCTCTCCTATTGGCAGCCCTGCTTGGAACTAGCATTCCGGTTGAGGCACAACATATCGTCCGCATGGATATGACCGACGGTACCCACCTGGACAAAGTTGTTGGCGAGGACATGCGTCTGGATATGCCCCAAATTGCAGGGCAGGAAGTGGTACGCCTCAGCACGGATAAAAAAGAGGACTTCACAAAGGACCTCAAGGAGGTAAGCGCTCTGACATTCAGCGAGGCCACCGACCTGGTAGGCGAGAGCAATTGCTTCATAGTCAGCGAGCCTGGCACCTATTCCTTTGTCCCCACGCTGGTGGATGGCACGGAGGTGGAGAACATCGTACGTGCTGACTGGCTATGGCGAGAAAAGAGCGAAGAGCAGCTTATCTCCGATGTGTCGTACAGCGATGGCCGCATCATCTTCAAGGCAGGCAAGGGCAAGGGAAATGCCGTCATTGCTGCCGCCGATGCCAATAACACCATCGTATGGGTATGGCATATATGGCTGACAGACCAGCCTCAGGATATGCTCTTCAGCAGCACCGACGTGTACGTAATGGACCGCAACCTAGGTGCCGTAAGCGCCCGCGAGAAAGATGGTCGCGACACCTGGGGACTGACCTATCAGTACGGCCGCAGTGTGCCCTTCTACTACATTGGCGACAATCAGGAGTACTACCCCAAAGAATCTTTCGACCAGGCTCGCAAGTTCACGGAGGTTAACCCCTCCTTTGGACAATCGTGGGGAACTGAGGTCAACAAGACCCCCACAGGCTACACCGTTGAGGAGGCTATGGCACGTCCCATGACCCACCTCATGCGAACCTATACCGCTGGATCTAAAGGTGGTTATCACTGGACTACAGAGAAGTTGCTGAACGAATGTATCTGGGGCGATGAGCAGATGCAGGAGAAGACCAACTATGACCCCTGTCCCCGTGGCTACAAGGTTCCCTTCTACACCCAACTTGCCGACATCCAATCCCTCACGTGGGACCCCACCCAGCAGGGCAACATGCAGTACCCCGTCAGCGGCTTCTATGTGGACACCGAGGATGGCCGCATGTGGTGGCCCATGGTGTGCGGACGCAATGTTGACGATGGCTGTGCTCTCTACGGAGGCGAGGCCAAGGAGTACTCTGACCGCCTCTTCATGTGGACAGCCTTTGCTGGATACTATGCTCCCAATCGCCTGACCATCTATGACTACATGCCCCTGCGCATACTCGTGGAAAACAACTACCAGAACAGTTCCCTGCGCCTCTACTATCCCACCATGGGAGCTGGTGCCTTCAGCCACGTGGTGCGCTGTGTGCGCGATGGTCTGCCCAACTCCAGCGTACAGCACTATACTGCGGGGCAAAAGGCTGCCGACCTCACCCTCACTCTGGCTGATGGCGGCGAGTGCTCGCTCCGCCAGATAGTGGAACGTACTGACTACACGCTCCTCTACTTCAACAACCCCGACTGCTCTGCCTGTCGCCACACTCAGGATGAGCTTCAGCACTCCACTGCCTTGCTGCAGATGCAGCAGGAGGGCCGTCTGCAGGTAGTGAGTCTCTACACCGATGAGGAGCCCGAACTCTGGCGTGCCCATACAGGCGACTATCCCGCCTCATGGACTGTGGCGATGGATGCCCAGCAGCGTGTACTGCGCGAGGGTCTCTACGACATGAGCACAACTCCCTCCCTCTATTTGCTCGACAGGGACGGACGCGTGGTACAGGCTAACACGACACTCAATAAAATAGAAAAGCTAAGATAACAAATATGCAAGACATTCGCAACATTGCCATTATCGCACACGTTGACCACGGCAAGACGACGCTCGTGGACAAGATGCTGCTGGCCGGCAACCTCTTTCGCCAGAACCAGAATGCCGGGGAGCTCATCCTCGACAACAACGACCTGGAACGTGAGCGTGGCATAACCATCCTCTCCAAGAACGTGTCCATCGACTACAAGGGCACCAAGATCAACATCATCGACACTCCGGGCCACGCCGACTTTGGCGGTGAGGTGGAGCGCGTGCTCAACATGGCCGATGGCTGCATTCTGCTGGTCGATGCCTTTGAGGGCCCCATGCCCCAGACCCGCTTCGTTCTGCAGAAAGCCCTGGAAATCGGGCTCAAGCCTATCGTAGTCGTCAACAAGGTTGACAAGCCCAACTGCCGCCCTGAGGAGGTCTATGAGATGGTATTCGACCTCATGTTCGACCTCGGTGCCACGGAGGAGCAACTAGACTTCCCCGTTATCTATGGCTCCGCCAAGAACGGCTGGATGGGCGAGGACTGGCAGACTCCCACCGACAACATTGACTACCTGCTCGACCGCATCGTGGAGGTCATCCCCGCTCCCGAGCGTCTGGAGGGTACACCCCAGATGCTCATCACCTCTCTGGACTACAGCAACTACACGGGACGCATTGCCGTGGGTCGCGTACACCGTGGCACCCTCTCCAAGGGTCAGCAGGTCACTATCGCCCACCGCGATGGCTCGCAGGAGAAGGTCAAGATCAAGGAGGTACACACCTTCACCGGTCTGGGTCGTCAGGAGACGGAGAGCGTCAGCAGCGGCGACATCTGCGCCGTGGTAGGTCTGGAAAAATTTGAGATAGGCGACACCATCTGCGACGCCCTCGAACCCGAACCCCTGCCCACCATCGCCATCGACGAGCCTACGATGTCCATGCTCTTCTGCATCAACGATAGTCCCTTCTTTGGCAAGGAGGGCAAATTCTGCACCTCACGCCACATCAACGAACGCCTACAAAAGGAACTCGAGAAGGACCTCGCCCTCCGCGTGGAGCAGGGGCTGGACACCGACCGTTGGATTGTCTCTGGTCGCGGTGTGCTACACCTCAGCATCCTCATCGAGACTATGCGCCGCGAGGGCTATGAGCTCCAGGTGGGTCAGCCCCAGGTTATCTACAAGGAAATCGATGGTGTGAAGTGCGAGCCCATAGAGGAACTCACCATCAACGTGCCCGAGGAGTTCGCCTCCAAGATGGTCGATATGGTGACACGACGCAAGGGCGAACTGCTCAACATGCAGACCATCGGCTCCCGTACTGACATAGAGTTCGTCATCCCCTCCCGTGGCATCATCGGTCTGCGCACTAACGTGCTCACTGCCTCGCAGGGTGAGGCCATCATGGCACACCGCTTCAAGGAATACCAGCCCTACAAGGGCGATATCCAGCGCCGCCAGAACGGCTCAATGATTTCCCTGGAGAGCGGTACGGCCTTTGCCTATAGCATCGACCATCTGCAGGACCGCGGACGCTTCTTCATCAGTCCGCAGGACGAGGTGTATGCCGGTCAGGTGGTGGGCGAGCACGTCCACGACATCGACCTCGTCATCAATGTGACCAAGGCCAAGCAGCTCACCAATATGCGCGCCTCGGGTGCCGACGACAAGGCACGTATCATTCCTCCCACCATCTTCTCCCTCGAGGAAGCACTGGAGTACATCAAGGAGGACGAGTACGTGGAGGTAACACCCAAGTCGACGCGTATGCGCAAGGTTATTCTCGACCATCTGCAGCGTAAGCGCGCCAGCCGCGAGTAATGCTCAGCCCTCTCATTTTCTCCACAGAACACAACCCTTCCCGCCGTTGGCGGCGGCCCCCAACCCCTAACAACAATGAAAAAGTCTCTCATCCTGGCAGCCATCGCTGCCCTCACCCTCACCTCCTGCACCTCCACCCAGAACACCACCAGCGGCAGCCTCCTAGGTAACCTAGCTAGCGGTCTGGTTGGTAACAACGCCAACTCCAACTATAGCGGTACTGGACTGACCAGCGGCAAGACCGCCGGCGCTTTGGCCAAGACGGGCTCCAACCTCCTCGGTAGCCTGCTGGGCAATCTCCTCGGTACCAACACACTTACCGATCAGCACATCATTGGCAACTGGAACTACTCCGGCGTGGACTGCGTCTTTGAGAGCGAGAACATCCTCAGCCAAGTAGGCGGCGAGGTAGCCGCGGCTACCCTCGAGGGCAAGATCGACACCCAGCTCCAGAAGCTCGGCATCAAGAAGGGTGCCTGCCAGTTCAACTTCAAGACCGACCACACCTACACCGCCACTCTCTCAGGAAAGAGCATCAGCGGACAGTGGACCCTCGATGCTGCCAACAAGCAGATGCGTATGACCTACCTCATGGGCATGGGCACCCTCACCCCCAAGGTAGCTCTGAACAACGGTACACTCTCTCTCCTCTTTGAGAGTAGCAAGCTCCTCACCCTTGCTCAGGGCATCGGCGCTCTGACCAACAACAGCACCGCCACCGCCCTCTCCGGCCTTATCAAGAATTACAACGGCATGTACGTTGGTCTGCAGATGACAAAGTAAGCACCCATGGACAACCTGACAGACAAGATACGGGAGCTCGCCCAGGCCAAGAACGCCGTCATCCTCGCCCACTACTACACCGAGGGCGAGGTGCAGGATGTGGCCGACTTTGTGGGCGACTCCCTCGCACTGGCACAGAAGGCCGCTGCTACGGATGCCGACATCATTGTGATGTGCGGTGTCCACTTTATGGGCGAGACCTGCAAGATACTGTGTCCCAGCAAGACCGTCCTTATCCCCGACCTTGCCGCTACCTGTTCATTGGCCGAGAGTTGCCCCGCCGATGAGTTCGCCGCCTTCGTCCAGCAGCATCCCGACCACAAGGTCATATCCTACGTCAACACTTCCGCTGCCACCAAGGCCGTGACCGACGTCGTCGTCACGAGCAGCAATGCCCGCCAGATCGTAGAGTCCTTCCCTGCTGACCAGCCCCTCATCTTTGGTCCCGACCGCAACCTGGGCAACTACATCAATAGCGTGACGGGCCGCGACATGCTCCTCTGGGATGGTGCCTGCCACGTGCACTCCCGCTTCTCACTCCCCAGCCTTGTGGCACTCAAGCAGGAGCACCCCGATGCCAAGGTACTGGTGCATCCTGAGTGCCCCGCGCCCATCGTCCATTTGGCCGACAAAGTGGGTAGTACCGCAGCTCTGCTCAAGTACGCCGTCAGTTGCGAAAGTACAGAGTTCCTCGTTGTCACGGAGAGCGGCATCCTGCACGAGATGCAGCGCCAGGCTCCCCACAAGACCTTCATCCCCGTGCCTCCCGAGGTGAGCGAGGGTGAACGCATCGCTGGTGTGACCTGCCATTGCAACGAGTGCAACTACATGCGCCTCATCACCTTGCAGAAGGTCTATGACTGCCTCCTCCACATGACCCCCATCGTGGAAGTCGATCCCACCATTGCGGAGCGCGCCGTACTCCCCATCCAGCGCATGCTCGATATCAGCGCCGCGTTGCACCTCTAATTCTACATTGTACATTTTACATTCTTAATTTCCCCTCCCCCTTGCGTCGTCCCCTCATTTCCCTCTGCATCTCCGTCATCGGTTGCATAGTTCTCGTGGTGACCATGCTGCCCCGCGAGACCAAGTTTGGCTATAGCTACGAGACAGGTCGCCCTTGGCACTACGCCCCGCTCATCGCCCAGTACGACTTTCCGATCTACAAGAGCGAGGAGCAGCTCAAGGCTGACCGCGACTCAGCCATGGCGGGCTTCCAGCCCTTCTTTCTCCAGACGGACTCCATGGCCTTCCGTCAGGGCCGTCATCTACTGTCTGACTGGCAGGCTGGCCGCTTCAAGGGTACAACCTACAATCAGGTGGCCCATGTTGGCAAGCTTCTGGAGGAGGTCTATGCCCGCGGCATCATAGCCAATCACGACATGGCCAGTTGCCTCAACCGCAAACCTCGTGGCATCCGCGTGCTCACTGGTACCAAGTCGCAGAGCCGCCCCATGACCGATGTGCTCACGCCCCTCGCGGCCTATGAGTACATCATGCACGCCGATACGCTCCACTATCAGCGTCAGGACCTGGCACGCCTCCAGCTCAACGAGTATCTGCAGCCCAATCTGCACTTTGACTCCATCCGTACACGCCGCGCCGTACAGGACCTCCTAGCCTCCGTCAGCGGCACGCTGGGCATGGTGCAGAGCGGTCAGAAAATCATCGATCGTGGTGAGATCGTTACGGAGGAGACACGCCTGATTCTCGATTCCTTCAAGCGGGAGAGCGAACTACGCAAGGACTCCTCCTCCAACTTCCGCTATCTCCTGGCTGGCCAGATAGGCGTGGTCATTGCTGTGGTGTTACTCATAGTCATCTATCTGTCACTCTTCCGCAAGGACGTCATACAGTCGCCCCATCACGTATCCATGATTTTTACGCTGCTGACGGTGTTCCCATTGCTCACCAGCCTCATGATACACAACCACCTGCCCCACGTCTATCTTCTGCCCTACGCCATGGCACCCATCTTTATCCGTGTGTTCATCGACAGCCGCACAGCCGTCATGGAACTCACCGCCATGGTGCTCCTTTCCTCCCTCGCCCTACACCAGCCCTATAGTTTCGTCCTGACGGAGTTGGTGGCAGGCCTCGTCGCTATCTACTCCCTGCGTGAGCTCACGGCCCGATCACAGATCTTCAAGTCCGCCATCACCATTACGCTGAGCACGGCAGTCTTCCGTCTGTTCCTCGACTTTATGCAGGGGGCCACCTTCGCCACGCTCGACCCTTCCGTATATTATTATATGATAGTAGGCGGTGTACTCCTGCTCTTTGCCTATCCGCTCATGTATCTGGTGGAGCGCCTCTTTGCCTTCACCAGTGATGTGACGTTGGTGGAGCTCACCAACATCAACCATCCTCTGCTGCGCAAGATGTCCAAGGTAGCCCAAGGCACCTTTGTCCACTCCATGCAGGTGGCCAATCTCGCCGCCGAGGTAGCCAACAAGATTGGTGCCAGCAGCCAGCTTGTGCGTACCGCCGCACTCTATCACGACATCGGCAAGATACAGGCACCAGCCTTCTTCACCGAGAACCAGGCTGGCCACAACCCCCACGACCAGCTCCCTGAGGAGCAGTCCGCAGGCATTATCATCAGCCATGTGACGGAGGGTCTCAAGCTCGCCGACAAGTACAATCTCCCTGCCGAGGTACGTGAGTTCATTCTGACGCACCATGGTGTGGGCCGTGTGGGCTACTTCTACATGCAGGCCGTCAACCGCCGTGGCGAGGAGCGTGTCAACCCGGCCGACTTTACCTACCCAGGCCGCAGTCCCTACACCCGCGAGCAAGCCATCCTCATGATGACCGATGCCGTGGAGGCCGCCAGCCGTTCCCTCAAGGAATATACCGAGGAGAGCATCCAGCAGCTCGTTGACCGCATTATCGATGGTCAGCTGAAGGCGGGCAACTTCCGCGAGTGCCCCATTTCCTTCCGCGATATCGATCAGGCCAAAAAGGTACTCTGCGAGTCGCTCAAGACCATCTACCACACCCGCATTGCCTATCCCTCCACAGGCAACGACGACACCAGCGACAGCGCACTACCAGATCGCCCCACCCCCTCACCCGCACTGCACCATCCCTCTTTCCGCACCACCACCTTTGGCCTCCACAAGGGCAAGTAAAAGATCTCAAAAACTCAAGAACTACTCTATATGAACATTAACACTACTTGCGTCCAGGGCGGCTATACGCCCGGCAATGGCGAGCCCCGACAGGTGCCCATCATCCAGTCCACCACCTTCAAGTACGCCACCTCCGAGGCCATGGGTCAGCTCTTCGACCTCGAGGCCTCTGGCTATTTCTATACCCGTCTGCAGAACCCCACCAACGACCATGTCGCTGCCAAGATAGCAGCCCTCGAGGGTGGCACCGCTGCCATGCTCACCTCCAGTGGCCAGGCGGCATCGTTCTACGCCCTCTTCAACATCTGCGAGGCAGGCTCCCACATCGTAGCCTCCAGCAGCATCTATGGTGGCACCTTCAACCTCATCGACGTCACCATGCGCAAGATGGGCATCTCGGCCACCTTTGTCAGCCCCGACGCCACAGAGGAGGAGCTCTCCGCAGCCTTCCAGCCCAACACCCGCGCCATGTTCGGTGAGACCTTGGCCAATCCCGCCCTCACCGTGCTCGATATAGAGAAGTTCGCCCGTGTGGCCCACAAGCACGGCGTACCCCTCATCGTCGATAACACCTTCCCCACCCCCGTGGGCTGCCGTCCCATCGAGTGGGGTGCCGACATCGTGACCCACTCCACCACCAAGTACATGGACGGCCATGGCGCTGCCGTAGGTGGTGCCATCGTAGATAGTGGCCGCTTTGACTGGATGGCCCATGCCGACAAGTACCCCGGCCTCTGCACTCCCGATGAGTCCTATCATGGCATTACCTATGCCGAGCGCTTTGGCAAGGAGGGAGCCTACATCACCAAGGCCACAGCACAGCTCATGCGTGACCTGGGCAGCATACAGGCCCCCCAGAACGCCTTCTATCTCAACCTGGGTCTGGAGAGCCTCCATGTCCGCATGCCCCGCCACGTGGAGAACGGTCAGGCCGTGGCAGAATTCCTGGAGCAGCACCCCCTGGTGGAAAGCGTCAGCTATCCTGGCCTGCCCAGCAACAAGTACTATGCCCTGGCCCAGAAGTACTTTGGCCACGGTGGCTGCGGCGTAGTGAGCTTTGTCCTCAAGGGCGGTCGTCAGGCTGCCGAGACGTTCATGAAGCGACTCCTGCTCGCCGCCATCGAGACCCATGTGGCCGATGCCCGCACCTGCTGCCTCAATCCTGCCACCTCCACCCATCGTCAGATGACCGACGAGCAGCTCCAGGCTGCAGGCATCCCTGCCGGACTGGTGCGCCTCTCCTGCGGTCTGGAGGACAAGGGCGACCTCATCGCCGACCTCCAGCAGGCCCTGGAGTTCTAACGATAACCTTAACCATAACGCTGACCTTGACTATGCGCCTCATAGTTGACGACAAGATACCCTACATTCGCCCCTACCTCCAGAGTTGGGGCGAATGCCGCTTTATGCCCGGTGCGGAGATTTCGGCTCAGGACTGCCGTGAGGCCGACTGCCTCGTAGTCCGCACCCGCACCCACGTGGACGAGCAACTGCTCCAGGGCTCCAGCGTGCGCCTCGTCGTCACGGCCACCATCGGCTACGACCATATCGACACGGACTATCTCCAATGTGCCCACATCCGCTGGACCAACTGCCCCGGCTGCAATGCCACCAGCGTGGCGCAGTACGTGGAGGCGGTGGTGAACGAAACGCTACGCTACGAAAACGAAACGCTGCGCTACGAAAACGAAAACATTGTGATGGGCATCGTAGGTTGTGGCCACGTAGGTAGCGCTGTCAGGGCTATGGCTGAGCGACATGGCTGGCGTGTGCTCACGAGCGACCCGCCTCTGGGACTGAACGACGACCTATCGGAGGCGGATGTCATCACCTTCCACACTCCCCTCACCCACTCCGGCCCTCACGCCACCTGGCACATGGCCTCTGACGCCTTTTTTGCCAGCCTGCGCCATCGTCCCATGATTATCAATGCGGCGCGTGGCGGCGTGGTGGATGAGGAGGCCCTCCTGCACGCCATGGATGCCGGTATGGTGGGTCCCGTTGTCATCGACACCTGGGAGCACGAGCCACAGCCCAACCCCGCACTGCTCCAGCGCGCACACATCGCTACGCCCCATATTGCGGGCTATTCCGCCAACGGCAAGGCCAACGCCACTCTCATGTCGCTCCACGCTGTAGCCAGAGCCTTCTCGCTCCCCTTGCCCCTGGCACCCGACGGCACAGAGCTCACCCCCACCGCCCTGCTTGAGGCCAACTATGGTCCTCTCCACCCTGAACCTTATGATCCCCAGCGCGATAGCCAGGCACTCAAGGCCGACCCCACCCGCTTTGAGTGGCTCCGTGGCAACTATCCCCTACGCCTGGAATAACTACTCTATAGACCCCTGTTTCGTAGTCTATAGGATAGTGCTCCGTAGTCTATAGAGTAGTGAGTCGTAGTCTATAGACTAATGAGTCGGCTCTGCCATTGAACTATTTTGAACGGCGAAGCCATTGAACGCCCGTAGGGCTTTGAACTACTTTTGAACCATGTCAAACCACGCCAGTGTAGGTGTAGGTGATGCCCCCCCTTTTTACGCATTTACCGCCGAGAGCAACCAGTTGTTGCCCTCGGCGGTGTCGCGATGTCGCAGATGACGACGAAAATGTACTATCTCGCTGCACAAAAAACGCCCGCTCCTCTGGGTGAGGGGCGGACGCTTTATATTATAGTCGGTTGTCTATTCAACGATGTGCCTCACACCAGCGGCGGGCGTTGACAAAGGCCTCAAGCCAGGGGGTACACTCGTCGGTAGGACGGGGGTAGCAGGGGTTCTGCCAGGTGAAGAAGGCACGCTCCAGGTGGGGCATCATGGCCAGATGGCGACCATCGGGAGTGCAGATACCTGCGGTGGCAAAGTCGGAACCATTGGGGTTGCCGGGATAAGCGTCGTAGGTGTACTTCAGCACGATGTTATAGTCCTCCTCACGGCCAGGCAGGCTGAACTTACCCTCACCGTGGGCCACCCAGATGCCGAGCTTGTCGCCAGAGAGGCTGCCGAACATCACGCTCTCGTTCTGGGGAACGGTGACGCCCGTAAACTGACTCTCGAACTTGTGCGAGGTGTTGTGGAGCATGCGGGCGCGCTGCTCTGGAGTGTTGCCCGCCTTGGACCCTACCAAGCCGAGCTCTACCATGAGCTGGCAACCGTTGCAGACACCGAGGGAGAGGGTGTCGGGACGGCTGTAGAAGCGGTCGAGAGCGGCCTTGGCCTTGGGGTTGAAGAGGAAGGCACCAGCCCAACCCTTGGCGGAACCGAGCACGTCAGAGTTGGAGAATCCGCCGCAGAAGACGATCATCTGCACCTCGTCCAGAGTCTCGCGACCCGTGATGAGGTCGGTCATCATGACGTCCTTCACGTCGAAGCCAGCGAGGTGGAGGGCGTAGGCCATTTCGCGCTCACCGTTGGTGCCCTTCTCGCGGATGATAGCGGCACGCACACCGCTCTTGGTGCGGCGGTCGGGATCAGCGCCGAGGTCGGCCAGGCGGCCGGTGAAGCCTTCGTGCAGGTGGTACTGCAGGGGCTGCTGCTTGTAGTTCTTGTAGCGCTCGTCGGCCTGTCCGTGGAAGGACTGCTTGCGGTCGAGGAGCCAGGAGGTTTCGTACCATACGTCGCGCAGGGCGTCGATATCTAGTTGAAGGTTGAAGGTTGAAGGTTGAACGATTATAGTGCGCTCTGCGGTGGGCTCACCAATCTCTACGGCGAGGACAGCGTGGAGGTCGAGGATCTCGTTGAAGCGGTCTACATCTACAACCTGAACGACTACGCCGGGGTTCTCTGCGAAGAGGAGCTTGTAGGGATCGGTCTCGGCAAAGGCGCTGAGGTCGAGGCGTACGCCGCCCTCGGTGTTGGCGAAGCACATCTCCAGTATGGTAGTAATGAGACCACCAGCTGAGATGTCGTGGCCTGCCACGATGATGCCCTCACTGACACACTGCTGCACAGCCTGGAAGGCGGCGCGGAAATAGTCGGGATCAGTCACGGTGGGCACGTCGCTGCCTACCTTGCCCAGGCTCTGAGCATAGGCGGAGCCACCGAGACGGAGCTCGTCGCATGAGAAGTCGATATGATAGAGGGTACCTTCCTTCTGGAGGGGCACGCTGACGGTCTTGCGGATGTCGCTCACCTCACCACCTGCGCTGACGATAACGGTGCCCGGGGAGATGATCTTCTCGCCATTGGGATACTGCTGGGAAAGGGAGAGGGAGTCCTTGCCGGTGGGCACATTCACGCCAATAGCGCAGCAGAAGTCGCTAAGGGCCTCCACGGCGGCATAGAGACGGGCATCCTCACCCTTCTGGCTGCGGCAGGGCCACATCCAGTTGGCGGAGAGGCTCACGCTGTCCATACCCTCGGAGAGGGGAGCCCACACAAGGTTGGTGAGTGCCTCTGCCACGGAGAGCACAGAGCCCTTAGCGGGGTCGGCCAGACCAGCCTGGGGGGCATGACCAATGGCGGTAGCGATACCGGCGCGGCCACGATAGTCGAGGGCTACTACGCCGCAGTCGTTCAAGGGGAGCTGCAGGGAACCGGCTGTCTGCTGATGTGCCACCTTGCCGGTCACGGAGCGATCGACCTTGTTGGTGAGCCAGTCCTTACAAGCCACAGCCTCAAGGCGGAGAACCTGTTCGAGTTGAGAATTGAAGGTGGAAAATTGAGAGTTGAGAGTAGCGGGCTCTTCGTAGGTACGGGTGACTGTCTCATCGACCATCACAGTCTTGGGAGAGTGACCGAACATCTGGGCTACATCGAGGTCGAAGGGACGACGGCCGTCGCCCTGCTCAAAGGCAAAGTGGGCATCGCCTGTGCACTCGCCGACCACATAGAGCGGAGCGCGCTCGCGCTCGGCAATCTGGCGTACATGGTCGATGTGCTTCTCGTCGATGAGCAGGCCCATGCGCTCCTGGCTCTCGTTGGCGATAATCTCCTTGGCGGAGAGGGTGGGATCGCCCACGGGGAGCTTGGTCATATCGATGAGGCCACCGCACTCCTCTACGAGTTCGCTGAGGCAGTTGACATGACCTGCAGAGCCGTGGTCGTGGATGCTGACAACGGGGTTCACCTCCTCCTCGCAAAGAGCGCGAACGAGGTTGTTGGCACGCTTCTGCATCTCGGGGTTGGCACGCTGTACGGCGTTGAGTTCGATGCCGCTGCTGTAGCGACCTGTATCTACGGATGAGACGGAGCCACCGCCCAGACCGATGCGGTAGTTGTCGCCACCTACGACGACGACCTTGTTGCCCTTCTGGGGTTCACCCTTCAGGCAGTCGCGCTTGGTGCCGTAGCCCACACCGCCAGCGAGCATGATGACCTTGTCGTAGCCATACTTCTCGCCATTCTCCTGATGCTCAAAGGTGAGCACGGAACCCGTGATGAGGGGCTGACCGAACTTGTTGCCAAAATCGGAGGCACCATTGGAGGCCTTGGTCAGAATCTGCTGGGGCGTCTGGTAGAGCCACTCGCGGACGGGCAGCACCTGCTCCCATTGGCTCTGCTCCTCGCGCAGACGGGGATAGCTAGTCATATACACAGCCGTACCCGCGATAGGCCATGATCCGACACCGCCACCCATACGGTCGCGGATTTCACCGCCCGTACCCGTTGAGGCACCGTTGAAGGGCTCTACGGTGGTGGGGAAGTTGTGGGTCTCGGCCTTGAGGCTGATGACGGACTCGATATCCTTAATAATAAAATAGTCGCTGGTGCTATGGTCGGCGGGGGCGAACTGCTCCACTACGGGACCCTCGCTGAAGGCCACATTGTCCTTGTAGGCCGAGAGAATCTTATGAGGGTTCTCCTTGGTGGTCTTCTTGATCATAGCGAAGAGGCTGCTCTCCTTCTCCTCGCCATCGATGATGAAGGTGCCACCGAAGATTTTGTGGCGGCAGTGCTCGGAGTTGATCTGGGCAAAGCCGAACACCTCGCTGTCGGTGAGCTGACGGCCAAGCTGCTTCTCTACGCCGTGGAGATACTCTATCTCTGCGGGCGAGAGGGCAAGGCCTTCCTGCTCGTTGTAGGTCTCCAGATCGGTGATGAACTGTATCTCAGCGGGCTTGAGGTTGATGGTGAAGATGTCCTGGTCCAGACCCTCGTACTCACGCTGGAGCATGGGGTCGAGCTGGCCGTCGTGGGGGAAGTACTCCTCAATACGGGAGATGCCCGTGATACCCATGTTCTGGGTGATCTCAACGGCGTTGGTGCTCCACGGAGTGATCATCTCGCGGCGGGGACCGATAAAGCGACCCTCCACGCGCTCGCCCTCCATGAGGGTAGCGTCGCCGTAGAGCCACTGGAGTTCGTTTACTTCATCAGGGGTGAGGGCGTGGTTGACCTCAGTGGCAATCACGCTCTTGGCAGGAGTAAGGAAAAAGAGTATCATCCTATATATAGTATAATGTATTATGCAAGCTTGGGGTGCTGTGGCGTGGGACTTATGCCAGCAGCTTTTTAACGAGAGCACTGATAGCACCACCATCGGCACGGCCAGCGAGACGCTTGGAGGCGGAGCCCATGACGCGGCCCATCTCCTTCATGGAGGTGGCGCCCACCTCGGCTATGATAGCCTTGACCTCAGCCTCGAGTTCCTCTGGAGAGAGAGCCTTGGGGAGGTAATCCTCGCATACGAGGGCCTGCGCCAGTTCCTCTTCGGCCAGGTCGGGGCGACCCTGCTCGGTGTAGAGTGCTGCTGTGTCGCGCCCCTGCTTGGCGAGCTTGGCCAGAATCTTGATGGCGGCCTCGTCGGAGAGTTCGTCATTAGCACCGGGGGCCGTCTTGGCCTCGATAAAGTATTTCTTGATGTTGCGCAGCGCTTGAAGGCGGATCTTGTCCTTGGCCTTCATAGCAACTACGATGTCTTGGCTGATAGTATCGAAAAGCATAGTGATAGTGGGTTTGTGAGTTAAGGGTTGTACCCACCGTCAACGGTGGGAATGGTGAGTCAAAGGGGGAGTATGTTAGAAGCGGCCGCCACCCCAGCCGCCGGGGCCACCCCAGCCGCCAGGACCGCCAAAGCCGCGGCGCTGCATGTCCTGCTGCTGACCGTTGCGCTGGCCACGGTTCATCGCGGGACCCATAAAGATGAGCATGAGCTGCTTGGGTGTGAGGCGGGCACTGAACTTGGCATAGTAGGCACGCTTGACGGCCACCTGCTGCTCCTCCATGCTGAACTGGTTGGCAATCATCTGCGAGGCCTCCTCGTCGGAGAACTTCTTCATATCCTTCATACCGCTCACCTCCTCAGGCTGTGACTGGGGACGGAGAGCATCGCGGAGGGCGTTGAGCGTGTCCTGATACTCCGTGTAGAGCTGGGTAAACCAGGCCTCGTCCTCGTCGGTGAGGCGCATGGACTTGATGAGCTGTGTGGTGCGCTGCTTGGTCATCTGGGCACGGCGGGTGGCCATGTCCTCGCTGTTTTGGCTACGTTGCTCGTTCTGAGCAAAGGCTGCAGTGGCAAAGATAGCCAGCAGAAGGGTAAAGAGGGCCTTTTTCATAGGGTGTAGTAGTTTAGTTAGGAGTGTTCGGGGCGTCGATGGCTCGAGTAGGCGGATGCTTGCTTAGAAGTAGCCTTCGCGCTTCTTCTGCTCCATGGATGCCTCCTGGTCAAAGTCGATGACGCGGGTGGTGCGCTCGGACTTGGTGGTGGTCATCATCTCCTCTACGATCTTCTCGATGGTATCTGCCTCGCTCTCGATGGCACCCGTGAGGGGCCAGCAGCCGAGGGTGCGGAAGCGGATTTTCTTCATCTCGATCTTATCGCGCAGTTCCGCGGGCAGGCGGTCGTCGTCGGGCATGATGAGCTGGCCGTCGAGGTTCACTACAGGGCGCTCCTTAGCGAAGTACAGGGGTACGATGGGTATCTTCTCCAGACGAATGTACTGCCAGATGTCGAGCTCGGTCCAGTTGCTGAGGGGGAATACGCGTATCTCCTCGCCACGATTCACGCGGGCGTTGTAGATGTCCCAGAGCTCGGGGCGCTGATTCTTTGGGTCCCACTGATGCTGGGCATCGCGGAAGGAGAAGATGCGCTCCTTGGCACGGCTCTTTTCCTCGTCGCGGCGGGCACCACCAAAGGCGGCGTCGAACTTATGCTTGGAGAGGGCAGCCAGCAGGGCCTTAGTCTTCATGAGGTCGGTGTGCACCTTAGAGCCGTGGGTGAAGGGGCCTACGCCCTGGGCGAAAGCCTCCTCGTTGCTCTCTACGATGAGGTCCCAGCCGTATTCCTTGGCGTACCAGTCGCGGAACTCAATCATTTCCTTGAATTTCCAGCGGGAGTCAATGTGCATGAGGGGGAAGGGTACCTTGCCTGGGGCAAAGGCCTTCTCGGCGAGGCGGAGCATCACACTGGAGTCCTTGCCGATGCTGTAGAGCATCACAGGGTTCTCAAACTCGGCGGCTACCTCGCGTATAATATATATGGACTCGGCTTCGAGTTCCTTGAGGTGTGAGAGGTTGTATGTTTCTTGCATGATGGTAGGAACTAGAATCTCTAGAAGTTCTAGAATATCTAGAATATCTAGTGTGATTAAAGTATGCTTAGGATTTGGTTGACGCACTCCTCCACGGAGAGCTTGCTGGTGTCGAGAGAGAGGGCGGGAGCCTCGGGAGCCTCGAAGGGGGCGCTGATGCCGGTGAAGTCCTTCACCTCGCCACGGCGGGCACGGGCGTAGAGACCCTTGACGTCGCGCTGCTCGCAGACCTCCAGGGGTGTGCTGACATAGATTTCCTTGAAGTCCTCGGCGCCGACAATCTCGCGGGCCATTTCGCGCAGCTCGCGGGTGGGACTCACAAAGGAGCAGAGCGTGATGATGCCCGTATCTACAAAGAGGCGACCTACCTCGGCAATGCGGCGGATGTTCTCGTGGCGGTCCTCCTCGCTGAAGCCCAAGCCCTTGTTGATGCCCGTGCGGATGTTGTCACCATCCAGCAGGCGGCACAGGCGGCCACGGCGGTGGAGCTCACGCTCTACGGCCAGGGCGATAGTGCTCTTGCCGGCACCACTCAGACCTGTGAGCCACAGGAGCTGACCCTTCTGACCGAGGAGTTCCTCGTGGGCTGCGCGGGGCAGCATCTCAGTGAGAGGGTAGATGTCGTTGCCTTCCTCGCTGAAGTCGGTGATGGACTGGCGAATCATACCCACGGCAGCCGTGTTGTTGGTGAGGGGGTCGATGAGCACGAAGGAGCCCGTGGGCTTGTTCTGCTGATAGGGGTCGAAGATGAGGGGCTTGGCCGTAGAGAAGCGTACGAGACCAATCTCGTTCAGAGCGAGTTCGGTGGCGTCGTGGTGCTCCATGGTGTTCACATCCACGCGGTAGTTCACCTGTTCGATATGGCAGCGGGTGGTGCTGGTGGCCTGCTTGATGAAGAAGTCCTTCGTGCGGTCCATCGCCGTCTCATCCATCCACACCAGCATAGCCTCAAACTTGCGGCTCTGCTCGGGCTGGCGCTCACCCACCTTGACGATCATCTCGCCACGGGAGATATCTATCTCATCCTCCAACTGGAGCGTCACACTCTGCGGTGGGAAGGCGTAGTCGAGGTTGCCGTCGTAGGTCACGATGGCCTTGACGTGGCTCTTCTTGCCAGAGGGCAGAGCCATCACCTCGTCGCCCTGACGGATTACGCCGCTGGCCACCTTGCCACAGAAGCCGCGGAAGTCCAGGTTGGGACGCAGTACATACTGCACGGGGAAGCGAAAGTCGGTCAGGTTGTGGTCGTTGCCAATCTCCACGGTCTCCAGGAACTCCAGGATGGAGGGGCCTGTGTACCAAGGCGTACGCTCGGAGCGCGTCACCACGTTGTCGCCTTCCTTGGCGGAGAGGGGGAAGCACTGTACGTCGGGGATGCCGAGAGGGGCAACAAAGGCCTTGTATTCAGCCACGATGCGGTCGTAGGTGTCCTTGTCGAAATCCACAAGGTCCATCTTGTTGACGGCCAGGGCGATATGCTTGATACCCAGCAGGCTTACGAGGAAGGTGTGGCGGCGTGTCTGCGTGATGACACCCGTGCGGGCATCCACCAGGATGACAGCCAGGTTGGCCGTGGAGCCGCCCGTGATCATGTTGCGGGTATATTGCTCGTGACCCGGGGTGTCGGCGATAATAAATTTGCGCTTATTGGTGCTGAAGTAGCGGTAGGCCACATCAATAGTGATGCCCTGCTCGCGCTCGGCCTTGAGACCGTCGAGGAGAAGGGCATAGTCAATCTCGCCAGCACCGGCATTGCCCACGCGGGCACTGTCGCGCTCCAGAGCAGAGAGCTGGTCTTCGTAGAGTTTCTTGGAGTCAAAGAGCAGTCGTCCGATGAGGGTTGACTTGCCATCGTCCACACTACCTGCAGTGAGGAAACGCAGAAGGTCTTTCTTCTCGTCCTGATCGAGGTATTCTATTATATTGGTTGTTGCCATAGCAATTTGAGGTATTAACGGCCGCAAATTTACAAAAAATCTGTGAGAGAGGCCGCCCAAGTGCTATCTATTTTGTACTTTTGTGCGCGAAATACTATATAAAACGCAACAATACATGGCAACTACTCCCGAATTTAAGTACGCTCCTATGTTCCAGTTGGGCAAGGACGAGACTGAGTATTACCTCCTGACCAAGGAGGGTGTATCCGTAAGTGAGTTTGAGGGTCACAAGATTCTCAAGGTAACTCCAGAGGCTCTGACCCGCATGGCCAACGCCGCCTTCCGCGACGTGAGCTTCCTCCTGCGCCGTTCCCACAACGAGCAGGTGGCCAAGATTCTGACCGACCCCGAGGCCAGCGACAACGACAAGTACGTAGCCCTCACCTTCCTCCGCAATGCCGAGGTGGCCGCCAAGGGCAAGCTCCCCCTCTGTCAGGATACCGGTACCGCCATCATCCACGGCGAGAAGGGCCAGCAGGTGTGGACCGGCTTCTGCGACGAGGAGGCCCTCTCTCTGGGTGTCTATAAGACCTACACTGAGGAGAACCTGCGCTACTCCCAGAACGCTCCCCTCAATATGTACGACGAGGTGAACACCAAGTGCAACCTCCCCGCACAGATTGACATCGAGGCCTGTGAGGGTGACGAGTACCACTTCCTCTGCGTCACCAAGGGTGGTGGCTCTGCCAACAAGACCTACCTCTACCAGGAGACCAAGGCCCGCATCCAGAATCCCGGCACTCTCGTACCCTTCCTCGTAGAGAAGATCAAGAGCCTCGGCACCGCAGCCTGTCCTCCCTACCACATCGCTATCGTAGTGGGCGGCACCAGCGCTGAGAAGAACCTCCTCACCGTCAAGCTCGCCTCCACCCACTACTACGATGCCCTGCCCACTACGGGCGACGAGACTGGCCGCGCCTTCCGCGACGTAGAGCTGGAGAAGCAGCTCCTGGAGGAGACCCGCAAGATTGGTCTAGGCGCACAGTTCGGTGGCAAGTGCATGGCTCACGACGTGCGTGTGGTACGTCTGCCCCGCCACGGTGCCAGCTGCCCCATCGGTCTGGGAGTAAGCTGCTCTGCCGACCGCAATATCAAGGCCAAGATCAATGCCGACGGTATCTGGATTGAGAAGATGGACGACCGTCCCTACGAGCTCATCCCCGAGGAACTCCGCCAAGCAGGCGAGGGTGATGCCGTCAAGGTCGATCTCAACCGCCCCATGGCTGAGGTCTGCGCCCAGCTCTCCCAGTACCCTGTGAGTACCCGCCTCTCCCTGAACGGTACCATCATCGTAGGTCGCGACATTGCCCACGCCAAGATCAAGGCCCGCCTCGATGCTGGTGAGGAGATGCCCCAATACCTCAAGGATCACCCCATCTACTACGCTGGTCCCGCCAAGACTCCCGCTGGCATGGCCTGTGGATCTATGGGCCCCACCACGGCTGGCCGTATGGATCCCTATGTGTATGAGTTCCAGGATCACGGCGGTTCTATGATCATGCTCGCCAAGGGCAACCGCTCTCAGGCCGTGACCGATGCCTGCCGCGACCACAAGGGCTTCTACCTCGGCTCCATCGGTGGTCCTGCTGCCATCCTCGCTCAGAACAACATCAAGAGCATCGAGTGCGTGGAATATCCCGAACTCGGCATGGAGGCCATCTGGAAGATTGAGGTGGAGGACTTCCCCGCCTTTATCCTCGTGGATGACAAGGGTAACGACTTCTTCAAAAAGCTCTAACGATACTACTATAATGAAGAAAACCCTCTTGACTTTTAGTCTGGTACTCGCAGCGTTCACCATGAGCGCTGCGAGTCAGGCTAAGTACATATTCTACTTCATCGGCGACGGCATGGGTACGACCCATGTCAACGGCACCGAGACCTACCTGGCTGCCCTTGAGGGCCGCATCGGTACCAGTCCGCTGTGCTTTGCCTCCTTCCCCTATAGTGCCTACATCACCACCTACTCGGCCCGCAATGGCGTGACCGACAGCGCTGCCGCCGGTACTGCCCTGGCCACGGGTCAGAAGACCTTCAACGGAGCCCTCGGCGTGGATGTAGATACCACCGCCATCCAGTCGCTCGCCACCTGGGCCCGTCGTGCTGGGGCCGCCGTGGGTGTAGGAACGACCGTCACCGTGGATCACGCCACGCCTGGCGCCTTCTATGCCCATGTGCCCTACCGCAAGATGGACAAGGAGATTGACCAGCAGTTGCGCGAGTCCTGCCTGGATTTTATCGCTGGTGCCGACGTGGAGCATCCCTCCAAGGAAGCATATCAGCTGATGGAGGGTGCAGGCTTTACGATTATTCGCGACGTGGCACAGTACAAGAAGGTGCGCCAGCAGGCTCGCCGTCTCATGCTCCTGCAGACCGAGGACGGTGCGCGTCGCAGCCCTGGTAGCCTGCCCTATGCCATTGACCGCAAGACGGGCGACCTCACCCTGGCCAATATCTGCCGCGCGGCCATCGACTACCTCGGATCCTTTGAGCGTAAGAAGAAGGAGGAGCGCCGCAAGGGCTTCTTCCTCATGCTGGAGGGCGGCAAGATTGACTACGCCGGCCATGCCAACGACGCCGCCACCTGCTTCCGCGAGACCATCGACATGGACGAGGCTATCAAGGTGGCCTATGAGTTCTATCTGAAGCATCCCGACGAGACCCTCATCGTTGTGACAGCCGACCACGAGACGGGCGGTATGGTGCTCGGTCGCGGCCACTACAGCCAGCACTCGCAGTACCTGCAGTATCAGCGGATGAGTGCCGAGGAGTACTCCCGCCACATCGGCCGTCTGCGCCAGCGTCTAGGAGACCAGTTCACCTGGGACAATGTCAAGGCTGACCTGCAGGAGAACTGGGGCTTTGGTCGTGAGGTGCCCATCACCGAGAAGCAGGAGCAGCGCCTCCGCAAGGCCTATGACGACATCATGGCTGGCATTGCCCAGGAGAGCCGCAACCTCTACGCCGTGGAGGGAGCTCTGGCCTCTACCGCCAAGTGGGTGATGGCTGAGCAGGCCGAGATCAGCTGGGCCTCTGGTAGCCATAGTAATAGCTATGTGCCCTGCTTCGCCGTGGGTGTAGGCGCTGAGCGCTTCCATGGTCGCATGGACAATACCGACATTCCTAAGACGATTGCCAAGATTGCAGGATATAACGATTAAGGACCTCTGCATCGGCTACCGCGGTCGTGTGGTGGCCTCGGGTCTCTCTCATACCTTTGAGGCAGGCACCCTGACTCTGCTCACAGGTCGCAACGGCTCTGGTAAGAGTACGTTATTACGTACATTGGCTGGCATACAGGTTCCATTATCTGCACCTGAAAGCGTGCTGATGTGTGGACAGCCTATCACTTTCTACAAAAGCAAGGACCTCGCTCGTCTCCGCGCTGTGGTACAGACCCACTATGAGCCTGTGAACCTCACTGTGCGGCAAGTGGTGGAGATGGGACGCACACCCTATACGGGTCTGACGGGGCGGCTCGCTGAGACTGACCATCAGGCGGTGGCGGATGCCCTTGCAGCCTGCTCACTTGCGGACTACGCCGAGCGCTCCTTTAGCCGCCTCTCCGATGGCGAACGTCAGCGCGTGATGATAGCCGCCGCTGTAGCACAGGACACGCCCATCATCCTGCTCGACGAGCCCACCGCCTTCCTCGACTACGAGGCGCGCCAGCAGCATTTCCAGCTTCTCCGTGCCCTTGCCGACCAGGGCAAATGTCTCATCTGCGCCACCCACGACCTGGACATGGCGCGCCGCGTTACTGACTTAGAATATAAACTTAATTAATGATAAATTAGCCTCCTGACCTGTTCGGGTATTCCTCCCGTGTTCCGTAGGAACCGTCTCTTGCCCCTTTTGGGGAAAGATGACGGAGCCAGAAAGGGGCTAGGGGGAGGTGTCGCGCAGCGACGGAGGGAGTATTATGATAGTATGCATAGCTGAGAAACCTTCAGCAGGCAGAGATATAGCACGCATCCTCGGTGCCAACTCCAAGCGAGATGGCTACATGGAGGGCAACGGCTACCAGGTCACCTGGGCGCTGGGCCATCTGTGTGAGCTCAAGTACCCCGAGGACTACCAGCCCGAGTGGAAACGCTGGAGCCTGGGCTCACTGCCCATGGTGCCACCACGCTTCCAGATTCGCCTGAAGCGCGACAAGGGCGTAGAGCACCAGTTCGCTGTGGTCAAGCGGCTCATAGAGAACGCCGACCGCATTATCAACTGTGGTGATGCCGGCCAGGAGGGCGAACTCATCCAGCGCTGGATTATGCAGCTGGCAGGTGCCAAGTGCCCCGTGGAGCGTCTGTGGGTATCCTCGCTGACGGACGATGCCATCCGCGAGGGCTTCTCGACACTCCGTGCCTCTGCCGACTACGACCGCCTGTATATGGCAGGCCTCTGCCGTGCCGTGGGCGACTGGCTCCTGGGTATGAACGCTACGCGCCTCTATACCCTGAAGTACGGCAACAACCGCGAGAAGGGTGCTCAGCCCCTCTCCATCGGTCGTGTGCAGACGCCCACCCTGGCCCTGGTGGTGCGCCGCCAGCAGGAGATAGAGAACTTTGTGCCGGAGCCCTACTGGGTGCTCTCGACGGTCTATCGCGACACCACCTTTACCTCTACCAAGAAGGTGAAGGATGAGGCCGAGGGCCAGGAGGCTATGGCGGCCATCAAGGATGCCCCCTTTGAGGTGACTGGCGTGGAGAAGAAAAAGGGCACCGAGGCCCCGCCCCGCCTCTTTGACCTGACCTCCCTACAGGTGGAGTGCAACAAGAAGTTCGGCTTTACCGCCGAGACCACCCTCTCGCTCATCCAGTCCCTCTACGAGAAGAAGGTAGCGACCTACCCGCGTGTGGATACCACCTATCTGCCCGACGATGTCTATCCCACCATTCCCAAGATCTGCAACGGCATTTATGCGCACTACAAGGACGTGCTCGACCCCCTGCGTGGCAAGCCCTTCCGCAAGTCCAAGAAGGTCTTTGACAACTCCAAGGTTACGGACCACCATGCCATCATCCCCACAGGCGTGCCGCCGACCAACCTCACCGATGTGGAGCGCAAGGTCTATGACCTCATTGCCCGCCGCTTCATTGCCAACTTCTATGAGGACTGCAAGTTCTCAACCACCACCGTCAAGGGCGAGAGCGCCAAGGTGGAGTTCAAGGTGAGCGGCAAGGAGATTCTGGAGGAAGGCTGGCGCTTTGTCTTTGCCAAGAAAGAGGCTACTCCTGAGGAACCGACAGAGGACAAGAGCGACGAGAAGAAGGACGATGCTGAGGAGCGCACCCTCCCCACCTTTGCCAAGGGTGAGAGCGGTCCTCATACTCCCTCGCTCACTCAGAAGTTCACCACGCCGCCCAAGCCCTATACCGAGGCCACGCTGCTCCGCGCTATGGAGACTGCTGGCAAACTGGTGGACGACGAGGAACTGCGCGACGCCATGAAGGCCAACGGTATCGGTCGTCCCTCCACACGTGCCGGCATCATCGAGACGCTCAAGAAGCGTGGCTATATCAAGCTCTACCGCAAGTCGCTACAGGCCACACCTACGGGTGTCGCCCTCATCGGCATCATCCGCGAGGACCTCCTCAAGAGCGCCGAACTCACCGGCCTCTGGGAGAAGAAGCTCCGCCTGATAGAGAGCGGTGAGTACGATGCCATGCAGTTTGTGGCCGAACTCAAACAGATGGTTGCTGGCATCGTCAATCAGGTGCTGGCAGACAATACCTCACGCATGTAAACTATGGACATAATCATCATTCTCATCCTCGTAGCCTTCAATGGCTTCTTCTCCCTATCCGAGGTGGCACTCATCTCGGCGCGTCGTCCGCGCCTGATGCAGGACGCCAAGAACGGTAGCCGTACCGCCCGGATGGCTCTGGGGCTGATGGACGATCCCGACACCTTCCTCGGCACAGCGCAGGTGGGTATCACCATCGTCAGCATCCTGACGGGTATCTACTCTGGCGAGACGCTGGCTGACGACTTCGGTGTCATCCTGGCGAGCTGGGGCGTAAGCACCGCCTACGCTACGAGCCTGGCCAAGACCATCATCGTCATCATCGCCACCTACCTGCAGTGCGAACTCGGTGAACTCTTCCCCAAGCGCATCGGCATTGACAAGGCCGACGCTATGGCCAAGTGGACGGCCCCCCTTATGCTCGCCATGGCTACCGCTGCCAAGCCCATCATCTGGTTCCTCAGTCACAACACGGAGTTCTTCATCCACGTGTTCCGACTCAAGCATCAGGACACCAAGGTGACCGAGGAGGAGGTCAAGAACATCATCAGCGAGAGTGCCAAAAGCGGTGAGGTCAAGGAGGTGGAGCAGGACATCATGGAGCGTACCCTCGTGCTGGGTGACCTCCGCGTGGAGGCCCTCATGACGCACCGCTCCGAACTGGAGACACTCGACGTCAAGATGTCGTCCGACGACGTCAAGTACGCCCTGCAGCAGCACCCCCACAACGCCTTCCCCGTAGTGGATGGCTCAGTGGATGAGGTGGTGGGTATCGTTACGCTCAAGGACCTCGTGCTGCATCTCCACCAGGAGGGATTCTCGCTGCGCGACATTGCCATGCAGCCCACGTACTTCCCCGACAACATGACCGTCTATAAGGCCCTGGAGAAACTCAAGAACATCCCCACGGGTCTAGCCCTCGTGTGCGACGAGTTCGGCTCGCTGCAGGGCATGATTTCACTCCGCGACATTATGGAGGGCCTCGTCGGCAGCATCGATGAGCCCGAGGAACTCCCCGACATCATCGTGCGCTCCGACAAGGAGTCGTGGGTAGTGAGCGGACAGTGCCTGTTCTATGATTTCCTGGCCTACTTCGATGCCGAGGAACACTACGACAAGGAGTTCACCACCATTGGTGGCCTCATCCTCGACCAGCTGGAGCACATCCCTGCTCGCGGTGAACGCCTCACCTGGCAGTGCTTTGAGTTCCAGGTGGTGGAGATGGACGGCACGCGCATAGATAAGATTGTGGTTAAAAAGGTCGCTATAAATACCCCCGATGACTCCACCGACAATTAACCTTCCCTCCTCCAAAAGTATTTCAGCCCGTGCGTTGATTATCAATGCGCTGGCTGCAGAGCCGTGTGAACTGCTCAACCTCTCCGACTGTGACGACACCCGCGCCCTGCAGGCCGTACTGCAGGGTGGGGGAGACATCGGTGCAGCGGGCACTGCCATGCGCTTTGCCACCGCCCTGTTGGCTGCTACACCTGGAGTGGAGCGCACCCTGACGGGCACAGCCCGTATGCTGGAGCGCCCCATCGGCGTGCTGGTCGATGCCCTCCGCCAGTTGGGTGCTGACATCGAATATACAGGCCGCGAGGGCTATCCCCCGCTGCACATTCGGGGTCGTCGGCTTACCACTGAGGACCTACCCGAAAATGAGGAAGGCATGCCAACCCTTACTCTACCTGCCCACATCAGCAGTCAATATATCAGTGCGCTGCTGATGATAGCTCCGACTATATACTCCCCTCCCTTTATGGGAGGGGCTGGGGGTGGGTCTTTGTCTCTTTCTCTTATTGGCTCCATAGCCTCGCGTCCCTACATCGAGATGACCCGCGCCCTCATGGCCGAATGGGGAGCCCAGACGGAGTGGAAGGATGACCATACATTATATATATATAGTAGGGAGTACCACCGCACCGAGCCCTACGAGGTAGAGGCCGACTGGAGTGCCGCCTCGTACTTTCTGGCCGTGCGCCGCGATATTGTGCTCCCAGGCTTGCGCCGTCCCAGCGTGCAGGGCGACAGCATCATCGTGGACTATCTGCGCCAGATGGATAGTAGCCCCCTCCCCGCTCCCCCTTTGGGGGAGAGCTCCTGCCCTGAGACAAACGGGCTCACTCTCGACTTCTCCCAATGTCCCGACATTGCTCAAACCATGGTAGTTGCTGCCTGTCTCGCGGACTGTCCCTTCCACTTTACTGGTCTTGAGAGTCTCCGCATCAAGGAGACCGACCGCATTGCCGCCCTCATCGCCGAGTGCGCCAAGTTCGGCTGGGAACTCACAGAACCCGCTCCTGGAACCCTTGCATTCTCCCCTCATCGTGCTGAGGGCTCTCCCCCAAAGGGGGAGCGGGGAGGGGGCTTCCCTGTGACGGTAGCCACCTACCACGACCACCGCATGGCCATGGCCTTTGCCCTCTGCCTCGAGCGTTGGCCCGACACCACCTTCGACGACCCCATGGTAGTCACCAAGAGTTTTCCCAACTTCTGGCAAGAGTTCCATAAACTAATTCCCCTGAACCCCCAACTCCTCTCATGATTCTCATAGCACTCTTCGCCGCAGCCCTTTTAGTCCTGGGCGTAGGCATCTATTTATGGTACGGACCTTCAGCGGAGCCCATACAGCAGCCACGCCCTGATGGCTGTTGCGGTCAGCACGCTGTCTGCGAGAAGGAGTCCCTCCTCGCTGCCATGTCCAAGGACATCGAGTACTACGACGATGAGGACCTGGACCGCTATCGTTGCACCCCTGCCGACCAATATACGGACGAGCAGGTCGAGGAGTTCAGTGAGGTTCTCTCCACCATGCAGGAGGCCGACGTCCCCGGTTGGGTGCGCTCCCTCCAGCTGCGCGGCATCGAGCTACCCGAGTCCCTCCGTGACGAGGTGCTCCTCATCGTGGGCGATCTCCGCAGCTGAGATGCAGTAATTGCAACCCCTTATATCGGAGAATCACTTTATCAGAGCCTACGCAAAGAGCAGCTTACTCGTTCCTCCACCTCCGGCATTCGCCAGGCTGCTGCCGTTCGGTTACGGAACATCGAACTCTCTATGCTTGATGGTAACAATGACTACGCCAAGAACCTCCTCCTGGATCTTGTCGATATGTTCAAGCGTTGCCCCGATGACTTCCCTAAGTGGTATGCCGATGGCATAGACAAGCTCCACATCAATCCTCCCCATTTTGAGAACAAAAAGAACTCCACAGGGTACTTTTTTAGCCCAAAACAATGCTTTGCAAGATTGCAGAGCATTTTTTTGTCAAACCATTTGTTACATTGTGTGAAAAGTGGTAATTTTGCCACAAAAATTCTTTTATGGAATTAAAAATCGAAAACGGAGTGCTAGTAGAATGCGATGTGGTTACCAAAAATCTGCTAATACCTAATGGTGTTATAAAAATCGCCAGCGACGTATTTAAGAGGAATCACTTTCTGGAAAGCATTGAAATTCCTAATAGTGTAACAGAGATTTGCTCAAGTGCTTTCAATGGATGTTTTAATCTTGTGAATATTAATATTCCCGAGAATATAACATCAATAGAAAGAGATGTTTTTTCAGATTGTAAATCTCTAATTTCTATTGAGTCCACTTTAAAAAGTCGGACAGTTTATCGTTAATACTTGTTTATCAAT
>JAKSLU010000010.1 GCA_024400995.1 Bacteroidaceae bacterium | reverse complement strand
CAGGAGATGCTCATCACCCGCCTCAGCCAGCTTTCCAGCCCCTTCACCGACAGCCAGGAAGGCAGCCTCAAGAATCTCATCGACGGCGACCTGAAGACCTTCTGGCATTCGGATTGGCACCACGGCAGAGTGCAGCCGCACAGCCACTATCTCCAGGTTGAGCTCCACGAACCTGTCAAGGGCGACGTGACGGCCACCATCGGCCGGCGCCAGGGTACGCTGAACAATCACCCCGTCCTCATCAGCGTAGAGGCCAGCAGCGACGGCACGAACTACGTCAACGTGGGGCAGATGCAGTTCCCATACGAGCGGCAGAGCGTGGCCTTCGGCATTGACCCTCTCCCGTCGGCCACCTTCCATTTGGACCAAAAGTCCAAGTACCTCCGCTTCTACTGCGACCAGACCAACGGCTATCTGCAAGAGGGCTTTTGGCACATGAGCGAGTTTCGACTTACTCTCGACACTTCTCAGGAAAATGCACTGACGGTTGCTTCCGCTAATCCCATCTCTACCTCAAGCAAGGTGCAGGTATTCTCGCGCCAGAATCTGCTCGATGATCATCCCTACAACTTCTACACGGGTAGTAGTAGCGAAAGGGGCCACGACCGCCTCGACTCACTCTACTACCTCAACGTCAACACCTACACGATGCCCTACTACAAGGAAAAGGACAGAGAGGCTGTCGTGCAGTACGTCTTGAGAATTCTCGAGACTTACGACAAACTCATGGAGAGCGCCATGGGCGGCTTCAAATCATCAAGCCCGCTCGAGTTTGGTCCCCTCGAAGAGAGCAAGCGGCTCAGCATGTACTACGCAGAGGAACTCGACCCTTTCGTCGTGGGCGGCAAAGGCCGCAACTACGTCGTGGTGCGCCAGCAGGATTCGTACAACGTGAACTACCGCACGTGCGAAGGCGTGGAGTGGTGGCTCGAAGTGCCTGGTTGCAGCGATCTGGTCGTGGAAGGTCGCGCCTGGGATGGGCGCGCCAAGAAAAACGCCGTCGTGAAGTTCCGCGTTTTCAACCTCTATGGCCCGCTCACAGAGAAACACTACGAGAGGGCATTCAATGAGCATCTAGGCACCTCAAGCGGAGTTGCCGACAAGGTGCGTTCTGCCATCAAGAGAACTAATGCGGAAACTCCCGCCAATCTCATTGAACAAATAAAAGCCCTCACCTACTTCTACAAAGACAATGGTTCTACTACCGACAATGCTGTGGTGCAGAGCATCAATGAGCGCGTGACGAAATACTTCTATTCCACCTGCCGCAGTAGGGAGGACTTCCTGTCAAAGGAAAACCGACAACTCTATCATATCCTCGGCAAGATTCCCGGCTATGCTGCTTCCATCTGCTATCCCAACGGGATGGTGGTAACTGGCGACTTTGAGTGGCTTGCCAATCACTATCCCCAGGGCAATCCAATTGAAGTAAATTGGTACATCAAGGGCGACGCTAAGTGTCAGGGCGAATGCCGCAACTTCCTCCTTGAACTAAAAATTACGACCCCATAACACCAATGGTGTATTAGTTAACAAGAAATGATGCATCACTCCCGCCACCGTCCGTGAGGATAGTGGCGGGAGCTTTTGGATTAGGCGATTGTAACTTTTGGCTTAGAGCAGAATATCTATCCCAAATAACATTTTTCTTTGGAAAATCGTAAAAACTGGCGGATTATTTCTTTGGAAAATCGTAAAAACTGGCGGATTATTTGTTTGGAAAATCGTAAAAACTTGTGAATTATTTGTTTGGAAAATAAAAAAAGTGTAATTTTGTGCCCGAAAAATCAGAGCTTTATGTATTATCGTCGGATTATAGATGAATATTTGCTTGAATGGGCTCAAAAAAAAGAGCACAAGCCCTTGCTCCTGAGAGGTGCACGACAGGTGGGAAAATCCACAGCTATACGACATCTGGGTGAGCAGTTTGAACATTATATTGAAATCAACTTTGAGAAGCAACCTGCTTACAGGTCTCTTTTTGAAAAAGACCTAGATGTTAAGCGCATCGCACCTCTGATTGCAGCAATGTCGAAGACTTCCGTGGAAGAGGGTAAGACTCTCCTTTTTCTTGACGAAGTGCAGGATTGTCCGCAAGCCATTATGGCGTTGCGCTATTTTCGCGAAGATATGCCTGGCCTGCATGTGGTGGCCGCAGGTTCCTTGCTCGAGTTTGCTTTGGATGAGTTGCCGACATTTGGCGTGGGACGCATACACTCTATGTTTATGTATCCTATGACATTTGACGAGTTCCTCATGGCAAATGGCGAACAGGCGTTGCTCGACTTGCGAAATCAGGCGAACGAAGACAATCCTCTAGACGAAATTATTTATACTCAGCTGATTGATTATCTTCGCACCTACATGCTCGTGGGTGGTATGCCTGAAAGTGTGGTAAAATGGGTGGAGACACACGACTTTCTGCAGTGCCAGGAAGTGCAGGATGATATCCTGATGGGTTATGAGGATGACTTCCCCAAATACAGGAAAAAGGTGGACCCCGTTCTGCTTAGACAGACAATGCGAAGTGCTGCTACTCAGGTTACCAAGAAGTTTGTTTATGCTCAGGTGCCTGGCAACTATACCTCATATGAGGTGAAGAAAGCGCTAGAGATGCTTATCAAGGCAGGAATCGTTGTTCCAGTGATGCACACCAGTGCAAATGGCTTACCTCTGGGGGGCGAGTGCGAACCGACCATTCGCAAGATGTTGCTCCTGGACACAGGATTAATGCTCCGACTACTAAACATGACCACTGGCGACACGACGGAGATTACGACGCATATTCTTACGGCAACTGCTGCTGAACTTGTGAACAAGGGTACTGTGGCAGAAATGCTGGCAGGATTAGAGTATCTGCATTATCTGTCTCCTAATCTTCGGCATGAACAATACTATTGGGTGCGTCAATCCAAGAACTCTCTGGCAGAGATTGATTACATTATACCTTGGCATTCTCAGGTTATGCCAGTGGAGGTGAAGGCTGGAGTTCAGGGAGGGATGAAGAGTCTCTGGGACTTCATGCGCGAGAAGAAGATTACGCAGGCTGTCCGTTGTTCCCTGGAGAACTTTGGGACATTCGACTACATCGACGAAAAGGCAAATAATGCCGTACGCCACATCACCATTTGCCCGCTCTATGCTATCTCGCAGATGCCGCGGTTGGTAGATAAGTGAGATATTACATCTCTGTGAAACTTATCGCAGAAAGAGTGCGTATGTCGCATTATATATGTAACTATGACCTGCGCTATGAGTTGCCGCAACGCGGCAATCTCCAGCCCGAACCTACGCCCCCTCAGTCAGCTGCGCTGACAGCTCCCCCGAGGGGGAGCGATACTCCTAGCGTGCTTGCTAACTAACCTAGGGCGTCACTCCCTACGGTCGTTTGCCCTATACACTATAGGGCTTTCAGCCCTGCCATGCGGATAGTAACCTTTTAGACTTTACAGACTACTAGTCTATACACTATGACTCGCTACCCTATACACTGGTGCGCACTAGTCCTAGGACTAGGAAAAACTAGTCGGCGACTACGGAAAATTAGTTGCCGACTAATTCTTCGTAGTTGCCGACTAATGAGGGACGGGGTATAGGTGTAAAATTTTCCAGAAAGACATCAACACTATCAACACTAGATGGCATTAACTATCAGCAGTCCAGTGCATTGTGGGTGTTGATAGTTGCGCAAAAAGAGCCCTGTAGGCGTTCAATGGCGGACCCGTTCCTGGTCACATACCCAGCACCTTTAGTGCTCTTTGCTTTAACGCGAGGGTTTCACCCTCTGTGAGATCTGTGGGATTTGTGGGAGGTTTATGGCCCACAGATTGCACAGATTATCACAGATTATACCCCACTGGGCTCAGCGGTGTCTGTCGTTTCTGACAAAAACCGCCATACACCCCTTCGGCTTGATGCAAATGTCTCTATCGAGCCATTGATGCAGGAGGTGTAGCAAATCCTCAGTAAGCCTACGGCTCCCCAGTCTTTGCTCCACCTCCATCATCACCCTACGGGTATTGCATCAAGTCGAAGGCGATAAACAATATATAAACCCATTCCTAGGTCGTGTCAAACCTATAGCAAATAAATATTTTTGATAATTCGTGGCTCATTCGTGATAATTCGTGTTCAAGTCAAAAGCACCTAAGGTGCCACAAGTTGAAACGCGAATCGATCTGTGACAATCTGTGAAATCTGTGGGCCATAAACCTCCCACAGATTTCACAGATCTCACAGACGTGCCTGCAGTTTATCTTTGTTTATCGCCTTGAAGAGAAGGAGGCTCTCGATAGAGAGTGATGCTGTGGGCGACTGAAAATATCTGAGCTTGCTCAAGGATTTTCAGACGGCTACAGCATCAGTGGCCGACGCAGGAGGACATCCTTCTCTTCAAGGGGTTTAACTTGGTTCTAGTTTTCCTCTACACAGACTTTTACTGGTGATCCGAAATCGTAACATTATGTCATTGCAGCCACAAAATCAGTGATTTGGGTGCTGTCGGAGAGGGGGTGGATGTTACAATATTGTGAAACTTACGGCCAATATGGCGTGTATCTCCCATTTTATGCGTAACTTTGCACTCGCAAATTCGCATAATCCCCATGAGCAAACGTATTCTGATCGTTGACGACGAACCCGACATTAGTGAAATCCTCCGCTTCAATCTGGAGATGGAGGGCTACGATGTACTCACTGCCGAAGGTGCTGACGAGGCACAGCAAATAGTGGAGAGTTCAATAGGTTCAAATGGTTCAATAGACCTGATCCTGCTGGACGTAATGATGACGCCCAAGTCGGGATTTGAGTGGGCTGAGGAACTCAAGGCTGACCCACGAACTCGGGATATTCCTATCATCTTCTGCACGGCCAAGACTCTGGAGGAGGATATGCTCCACGGCTTTGCTCTCGGCAGCGATGACTACATCTGCAAGCCCTTCCGCGTGAGCGAGGTCAAGGCCAGAGTCAAGGCGGTGATGAGGAGGGGCGAAGGACACTCTGGGGCGCCAGAGGTCACTCCCTTGCAGGACAAGGCGTCTCCTCGCACAATAGTATATACTCCCTCCCCGCTCATGGATGGAAGGGGTGGGGTAGTTCTCGACCTCGACCGCAAGGAGTGCCGCGTGGATGGCGAGGAGGTGGCTTTCACCAAGTTGGAGTTTGAACTCCTGGCACTGCTGCTCTCCCGCCCCGGGCAGGTGTTCTCCCGCGAGGAAATACTCCGCACCGTATGGCCCAGCGATGCCATCGTGCTCGATCGCACAGTGGATGTGAACATCACCCGCATCCGCAAGAAGATAGGACGCTACGGTGAGTGCCTGCGCACCAAATTTGGCTATGGTTACATGTTCACATGATGAAGCAGACACGACTCACCCAGAGGATATTCCTCCTGGCAACCATACTGGCCAGCCTCTTCACGCTCTTCTTCGGTATCTATGAGTACAGGCGTGAGCATGCCTTTCGTGTAGATATTCTGCACTCGCAACTCCAACTCAATAACTATCGCTATGAGGAGGGCCACGGCGATCCGGGCATCCGTGTGACGGTCATCGATACCCTCGGCAACGTGCTCTCCGACACGGAGGAGGACGATGTGCGGCAGATGAGCAATCACCTGCAGCGTGAGGAGATACAGGAGGCGCTCCACAATGGCAGCGGCTATGCCATCAAGAGAGCCACATCGCTGACCGCCACTGATCGTGGCGACAATAGTCGCTACTTCTATTCTGCCACCCGCTTTGGCTCGCGCATAGTGCGTTCGTCGGTGCCATACTCCGCCGAACTCACCTCGTCGCTGGAGCACGACTACACCTTTCTGTATTATACGGTGAGCATCCTCGCCCTCATCGCCACGGCTATGTATCTCCGCCGTCGCTATGAGCACAGCGAGCAGGAGAAGCAGCGCATCAAGCGTCAGCTCACTGAGAATGCTGCCCATGAGCTCAAGACGCCCGCTGCCACCATCGAGGGCTACCTGGAGACACTCGTCACTCACCCCGCCATGCCCGAGCCAAAGCGCCAGGAGTTTCTCCAGCGTTGTCATGTCCAGAGCCGGCGCATGAGTCAGCTGCTCGCCGACATGAACACACTCTCCCGACTCGATGAGGCGCAGGAACTCCCAACGAGCAATACGACCAACACCTCCCTCGATCTTGTCGGTATTCTGCGCCAGATTGAGGACGAGACGGAGCAGCAGTTCCGCGAGCAGCACATGCGCCTGCAGATCAACGTGCCCGCCTCTCTGCCCATGCAGGGCGACCCTTCGCTCCTTTACTCCCTTGTGCGCAACATCTTTGGCAATGCGCTCGCCTATGCAACGGGTGCCACCTACTTTCGTGTGCAGGCACAGGTGGCTGGAGATCGCTACAGGCTGACCTTTGCCGACAACGGACAGGGTGTTCCTCTGGAGCACTTGCCCCATATCTTTGAGCGCTTTTATCGCATCGACAAGGGTCGCTCCCGCCGCCTCGGAGGTACAGGTCTCGGACTCGCCATCGTCAAGAATATCGCTCTGCAGTATGGCGGTTCGGCAGTCGCGCAGCAAACTCCAGGGGGAGGTTTGACTGTCAAAATAGAACTTGCAGCGCGCAACTCTTGACCACTTTTGATTGGCTCAGGGTAGGTTCTATTAATTCGTTAAGACCATAAAAGCGTGCTTTACGCGTATTTTTGCAGAAAAGCAGCGAATGTGAAGCACGATTTATACAACATTATATCCGTTTGATGATATTGCGAAATGAGGAAGTACTATGTACCATAGTGCGGTGGCGGGCAGTTCCCCCCTACGAGGACTGCAATCCTCGTATGGGGAGACTGCAATCCTCGTAGGGGAGGACTGCAATCCTCATAAGGGATGACTGCTACTATCAGGCAAGGAGTAAGTTTCGGGGGGGGGCGGGGACGTTTACGCCATATGTATTCAGTCCCCCCGCATCTGGCGGGCGAGGATGTCGAGGCGAGGGAATAGACGCTCGTTGAGCATGTCTTGGGTGAGATTATAGTCCGTCCAGAGACAGGCTTCCATGCCAAGCATCAGGGGACTGGTTGTATCGAAGAGCAGGTGCGAGGGGTTGCGCAGTTCGATGTCTTCGGTGCCAAAGGTGCGATCCTGGGCGTAACCACGCCAGGGGGATGTGGGAAAGTTGAGGTAGCAGTAGTAGTTGCTGCTGCAAATCACGGGTATGCCTCGCCGAAGCGCCTCACGCAGGCCAGTCTCACCCTTGGAGCGATAGTTCCACCACTGTATGACGAGATTGGAGGGAAGGGCCTCAGTGGTCTCGTAGAGCACATCCTCCCAGAGGATAACTTTGCGACCCTTCTGGGCGAGATATTCTACCAGTTGACGCTCAAACCATACCTGCAGAGCTGCCTCGCTATCGATGCTTTGCTCAGCCATGAGTTGCTGACATGCTGGGCAACTGCGCCACACGCTGTGGTCCACCTCGTCACCACCAAGGTGGATGTAGGGCGAGGGAAAGATTTCGCACACCTCATCAAGCACAGAACAGAGAAAATCCATGAGGCCTGCACTAGCGGGGCACACAACCTCGTGCGAACAGCCGAACTCAGGATAGGCGGCTATGAGGGCTCCGCTATGACCAGGCAGGTCCACCTCGGGCACCACCATGATGCCACGCTCGGCAGCGTAGCTCACGATGTGCTGCATATCTTCGCGGGAGTAGAAGCCCTGCTGCTCTTTGCCATTGGCTACGAACGCACCGACCTCTGTAAGGCGAGGGGCTACGGCGATTTGCATGCGCCAACCATCGGTCTCCGTCAGATGCCAGTGAAATACGTTCATGGAGCGTTCTGCCATCTGGTCGAGGAGAGTCTCAATATATTCTACGTCCTGATATTGTCGGCCTGAGTCGAGCATCAACCCTCGCCAGCCCATGCGGTAGTCTCTGGGTGTTTGGGCTGGTACTAACAGAGGAATAAGTGCGAGGAGCAGGAGAAGGAGTCTATGTGTCATGTGTTATTTGTGTCTGCGGGAGTTCTTGATGTCGGAGATGTCAAAGAGTAGGCTGAAGGAGCCGCCAAAGCAGGAACTGTCGCTGTTGTCGCCATAGCCGGGAACATAGTACGGCTGGCCGTGTGGATTGTGTTGTTGGGCAATGCGGAATTTCCAGCGAACTGACCAGCCGAGATGGATGAAGCGCCACAGACGTCCCTCCAGACCTGCTACGATCTCTGCCCAGTGCTGGCGACCAGATAGGTTCTGTAGGTCGTAGGGGAGAGTAGTGCCCCATACGGGATCGGTGAGGGCAGGCCCCGAGAGGTCATAACGAAAGGAGGAGAAACCATAGCGCACACCGCCATAAATGCGGTTGCCGCTCACGGGGTTGTTGGCAAAGTTGTAGTCCATACCCACACGAAAGTAGGGGGAGTGTGTTGCATAGTGCTGCTCCGTGCGCTCATTGGTGTAGTTGCAGGAGCCTACGCCAATCTCCGCCACGGGATAGTAGCGCTGCTTGAAGTTGAAGCGGGCCTGAGCCTCATACTGTCCGAACTTGGCAAACTGTGCCATGATGGCGCCTGCCAGATCAACGCCCACGCTGACACCACAAAAGACGGGCTGCTCCTTGTAGGTGGGGCGGCGCGACGTGTCGAACTGAATACCACGGACGGTCTGCACAGTGTCCGTGGTCTGCTGCTGAGCCAGGGCGGTACAGCTAAGGACGAGGACGCAGATAGAGGCGTAGGTTCTCAGTAGTTTCATAGTCAACGGAGGTGGAGGTCACAGCGACGCTGTCAATGAGAGTGTGGGTGGAGGAGATGGTGGAGAGAGTATGGAACACGGCCGCCGGACAGTCTATCGTCTCAAAGTGGATGCGACCTGCATGTTGCACATAGAGGGTGTCCGTCAGTCGTGTAGGCAGGGCGCTCTCCATCTCGCCAGCAGCCAGTGCCCAGCGGAGGATGAGCGTGTCGCAGGCGGCCGCCTCGGTGGTGGCACGCATGGGGAGCTCAAAGGTACTGAAGCGATAGAGGCGATTGAGGAGGACGGAGTCGGTGCCTGTAGCCGTGACACTCAAGGTGTCGCCAAAGGTTACAGGCTCATCGCCACTATAGAGGGCCACACGCAAGGCCACGGTGTTCTCCAGCGGGCAGCTGATGTTCTGGCAGCTGCACAGGCAGAGGAGGCACGAGGCCACTACTATGACGAGAGTACGCATATATTATATATAATGTGTTATAGATATCCCTAGATATTCTAGATGTTCTAGATGTTCCGGGTTATAGGTTCTCTATAACTCTGTCTCGATGTGATAGTTGTTGCGTCCCTCGGCATTGCGGCTGATGAGTTCGCCAAGGAAGCCTGCAACGAAGAGCTGGGTGCCCAGTATCATCATCGTGAGCGAAATATAGAACCAGGGAGAGTGGGCCACCAGAGGTGCTGGCACGCCCTGACAGATGGCTACCAACTTGATGCCGCCCACAATCATCACGGCCAGCAGGCCTACGGCAAACATGAGGCTGCCGAGGAAGCCGAACACGTGCATGGGCTTGAGACCAAAGGAGTTGAGGAACCAGAGTGAGAGCAAGTCGAGATAGCCGTTGACAAAGCGGTTGAGTCCCATAAACTTGGACTGACCGAACTTGCGGGCCTGATGGTGGACCACCTTCTCGCCGATCTTGCTGAAGCCTGCGTTCTTGGCCAGATAGGGTATGTAACGGTGCATCTCACCATATACCTCAATGTTCTTGACGACCTCGCGGCGATAGGCCTTGAGCCCACAATTGAAGTCGTGGAGGTTGGGGATGCCGCTCACCTTGCGTGCTGTGGCGTTGAAGAGCTTAGTGGGGATGGTCTTGGAGAGCGGATCGTAGCGCTTCTGCTTGTAGCCGCTGACGAGGTCGTAGCCCTCCTCAGTGATCATGCGATAGAGCTCAGGGATCTCGTCGGGGGAGTCCTGTAGGTCGGCATCCATCGTGATGACCACGTTGCCCTGAGCCTTGGCAAAGCCGCAGTATAGGGCGGGGGACTTGCCATAGTTGCGGCGGAACTTGATGCCCTTGACATTGACATCCTGCTGCTGTAGCTGGGTGATGATCTGCCAGGAGTGGTCGGTACTGCCATCATCAACAAACACAACCTCGTAGCTGAGGTTGTGTTCGTTCATCACACGCTGTATCCAGCTGTGAAGTTCGGGCAGTGATTCGTCCTCGTTGAAGAGAGGAATTACTACACTGATATCCATAGAGGTTGTATGTCGCTTGGGGTTAGTCGATGATGCCCTGCTCCTGGAATACCTTCTTGAGTGCCACTACAGAGCGGTCAACCTGCTCCTTGGTGTGGTTGGCCATGAGGGCATAGCGTACGAGGGTATCCTCGGGTGCGCAGGCTGGGGGAATAACGGGATTGATGAACACACCCTCGTCAAAGGCGCGAGCGGTCACGATGAAGGTTTTCTCTACGTCACGCACATAGAGGGGGATGATGGGACTCTCGGTGTCACCAATCTCAAAGCCTTCCTCCTTGAAGCGCTTGAGGGCATAGTTGGTTACATCCCATAGTGCCTGGATGCGCTCGGGCTCGCTCTTGACGATCTCCAGAGCCTTGAGTGCAGCTGCGGTGCTGGCGGGAGTCATGGAGGCGGAGAAGATGTAGGTGCGGCAGGTGTGGCGCAGCCAGTTGATGATGGCGCTGTCGGCAGCGATAAAGCCACCGATGCTGGCCAGACTCTTGGAGAAAGTATCCATGATGAGATCCACCTCGTCGGTCAGACCAAAGTGGTCGCACACACCACAGCCATTCTTACCAAAGACGCCAAGACCATGAGCCTCGTCCACCATGATGATGGTACCGGGGTACTTGTGCTTGAGTTCTACGATGGCGGGCAGGTTGCAGAGGTCGCCCTCCATGCTGAATACACCATCAACGACGATGAGCTTGACGGCATTCTCGTCGCAGCTCTTGAGCTTACGCTCCAGATCGGCCATGTCGTTGTGCTTGTACTTGAGCTGCTTGGCAAAGCTCAGGCGGCGGCCATCCACGATGCTGGCGTGGTCGCGGTCGTCGCAGATGATATAGTCGTTCTTGCCCACGATTGCGGGAACTACGCCGCTATTGACCGTGAAGCCAGTGGAGAGGCAGAGAGCCTCGTCCTTGCCGACATACTCGGCCAGCTGGCGCTCCAACTCTATGTGAATGTCGAGTGTTCCGTTGAGGAATCGGCTGCCAGCACAACCACTACCATACTGTCGCATAGCCTCAATGCCGGCCTCAATGATGCGCTCATCACCAGTCAGTCCAGTATAGGCGTTACTGCCGAACATGAGCACGTGATGGCCACCCATTTCTACTTCAGTACCCTGCTTGCCTTCGATAGCGCGGAAGTAGGGGTAAATGCCCTTGTCCTTCATCTGCTGAGGAAGGGTGTATTGGGCGAGTCTTTCGTGGAGAATATCCATATTTCTTAGAGTTTTGTATGTTCTCGTATGTTAGGCGCATGTGTACGTATATGCGCAGTTTTGGCTGCAAATATACATATTTAATTTAAGATAGATGGCATCGGAGGATTATTTTTCCTAATTTTCTCTAAAAACGAAGTACTAAACGCCTAAAAATGCTTATATTGCTTGGCAGTGTCGTAGGAAACTCGTAATTTTGGCCGCAAATTCAGTATTCACCATCTTAAAGCCTTACAGATTATGAGAAGCTTTAGTCTTTTTGCCGCATTTATTGGCGGTGCTGCCCTTGGTGCAGCTGCAGGTATCCTCTTTGCTCCCGAATCCGGTCGCGAAACCCGTCGCAAGCTCGTTGAGCAGAGCAACCGCATGGCCGATCGCGTGAAGGAAGCTCTGGCTGAGCGTGGTATCAGCATCAGCAAGCAGGATCTCGAAACTATCTCCGAGGAACTCCGCGAAGAACTCGTATGATGTTCTCTAGCACGCGGAATGTTGACCTGATCTGTCAGATAGTCAAGGACCTGCGTGAGTATGGCAGCCTCCGACTGGAGCGACTAGAGCTCGATATGGCTCAAAAGTTGGCTCTGGTCGTGGGGATGTTGGCTATGGGTGCCATCGTTTCTGTCATTGTACTCGTCGTACTGGTGTTCCTGAGTCTGGCGGCAGGCTATGCGCTGGCACCTCTTGTAGGAGGCCCTGCGGTGGCGATGCTCATCTTGGCTGCCAGCTATGGCATCCTGGCATGTGTAATCTATGCCAAGCGCAATGACTGGATTGTCACTCCGCTCACATTGTTCCTGCACGAACTCTTTCTCTTAGACAAGGACTGATGCAGTTCTTGTCTGAGTTATTGGGTTGTCCTGACTGAGGACGGCCCACAATTGTCTCTGCCTATGACTTCTAACCCCTCCAATAGAGAACGCCTGTTGGCGATCTCTCAGCGTCGTTCCGAACTGGATCTGCAGATCAAGGAAAAGGAGCGTCGTATGCGCCGTGCCTTCGATGAGTTGTTCACACCTGCTCAGCGTCCCTCGGGCCGTATGGGCTCGCTTGTGGCGAACGGAGGGACAGTAGCGGCCAGCGCCGATGGCGCTCTGATAGGCTAGAGACCATACAGCCAGTTTCGTAAGTTTACACGGAAGTAATACATACTCTAAATGAATAAAATAGTAAGCAAGGAGCAGTTCAGCGAAAAGGTTTTCAAACTTGTCGTTGAGGCTCCTTTGATTGCCCGTAGCCGCAAGGCCGGACATTTTGTTATTGTACGTGTGGGCGAGCGCGGCGAGCGTGTGCCCCTGACCATTGCCGATGCTGACCCCGTGAAGGGCACCATCACCCTCGTTGTCCAGACGGTCGGCCATTCCACCACACAGCTCTGCGCTCTTGAGCCCGGCGAGTACATCACCGATGTGGTAGGTCCCCTCGGCAAGGCGACTCACATCGAGAACTTCGGCACCTGCCTCTGCGCTGGCGGCGGTGTGGGTGTAGCTCCTATGCTCCCCATCGTGCGTGCCCTGAAGGCTGCCGGCAACCGCGTAGTAGTAGTGCTTGCAGGCCGTACCAAGGAACTCATCATCCTGGAGAAGGAGATGCGTGAGAGCGCCGACGAGGTGATCATCATGACTGACGATGGCAGCTATGGCCAGCAGGGCGTAGTGACCGTAGGCATGGAGCAGGTCATTCAGCGTGAGACGGTGAACAAGTGCTTTGCCATCGGCCCCGCCATCATGATGAAGTTCTGCTGCCTGCTGACCAAGAAGTACGAGATTCCCACCGATGTCAGCCTCAACACCATCATGGTGGACGGCACAGGTATGTGCGGTGCTTGCCGTATCACCGTGGGCGGCAAGACCCGCTTTGTCTGCGTGGATGGCCCTGAGTTCGACGGTCACGAGGTGGACTTCGACGAGATGCTGAAGCGTATGGGGGCCTTCCGTGAGGAAGAGAAGGTTGCGCCGGCTACCCCCTCCGCCCCTGCGGGGCACCTCCCCCTTTATGGGGAGGCCTGCGGACAGGAAGTGGGTCAGAATATTAGTGAGGTGGCGCATAGTGTCGTAGAGAGCCTCACTCCCAAAGAGCGTGCCCAGATAGAGCGTGTCAAGATGCCAGAACTCGACCCTGTATATCGTGCCACCACCCGACTGGAGGAGGTCAATCAGGGCTTGACCGTAGAGATGGCTCAGCGCGAGGCTCAGCGTTGTCTGAACTGCAAGAACCCTGGCTGTATGCAGGGTTGCCCTGTAGGCATCGAGATACCCAAGTTTATCGGCAAGATACAGGAGGGTGACTTCCTCGGCGCTGCTCGCGTATTGAAGCAGACCTCCGCTCTGCCCGCCGTGTGTGGCCGCGTATGCCCCCAGGAGAAGCAGTGCGAAAGCCAGTGTATCTACCACAAGATGAAGAAGGAGCCCGTGGCCATCGGCTATCTAGAGCGCTTTGCCGCCGACTATGAGCGCGAGAGTGGCCAGATTGCGCTGCCCGAGTGCGCCCCTGCCAATGGTCACAAGGTGGCCGTCATCGGTAGCGGTCCCTCTGGCCTTTCCTTTGCTGGCGACATGGCCAAGAAGGGCTACGATGTGACCGTATTTGAGGCGCTGCACGAGATTGGCGGTGTGCTGAAGTATGGTATTCCCGAGTTCCGCCTGCCCAACCCCATCGTGGACGTGGAGATTCAGAACCTGGAGAAGATAGGTGTCAAGTTTGTCAAGGACTGCGTGGTGGGCAAGACCATCAGCGTGCAGGAACTTGAAGAGCAGGGCTTCGAAGGTATCTTCGTAGGCTCTGGCGCTGGCCTGCCCAACTTCATGGGCATTCCTGGCGAGAATGCCAATGGTATCATGTCCTCCAATGAATATCTCACCCGTATCAACCTAATGGATGCCAGTGCCGACGATAGCGCTACGCCTATCCACAAGGCCAAGCGCGTGATGGTAGTCGGAGGTGGCAACACGGCTATGGACTCCTGCCGCACCGCCAAACGTCTGGGCGCAGAGCACGTAATGATCGTCTATCGCCGCTCTGAGGCCGAGATGCCTGCCCGCCTCGAGGAGGTGAAGCACGCCAAGGAGGAAGGCATCGAGTTCAAGACGCTCCATAATCCCCTTGAGTATCTTATGGACGAGCAGGGCAATGTGCGCGCCGTTGTGCTCCAGAAGATGGAGCTCGGTGAGCCCGATGCCAGTGGCCGCCGTAGTCCCCAGCCCATCCCTGGAGCGACGGAGACCATAGATATTGACGCTGCCGTGGTGGCAGTAGGCGTGAGTCCCAACCCCATTGTTCCCACCAGTGTTGAGGGTCTCGAGCTCGGTCGCAAGAACACCATCGTGGTGAATGAGGGTATGCAGACCAACATCCCCACCATCTTTGCTGGTGGTGACATTGTGCGCGGTGGTGCCACAGTCATCCTCGCCATGGGCGATGGTCGCAAGGCTGCCGCCTCAATGCATGAGTATCTGAGCAAGTAAACGATAAAGATAACGAAAACGAAAACGAAGACGAAGACGTGGACTTGTTAGCGCACATCACCTTCACCCAGCTGCTGGACTATATCGGTACGGTAGCCTTTGCCATATCGGGTATTCGTCTGGCATCGGCCAAGCATTTTGACCTCTTTGGCGCTTTCATCGTAGGTTTGGCAACTGCCATTGGTGGCGGCACAATACGTGACGTAATGCTAGGCAATGATATCTTTTGGATGAAAAATCCCATCTATCTCATCCTGACGGGTATGTCACTCATCTGGGTGATAATATTCAACAAGCGTTTGGTGCGCCAGGATACCACGTGGTTTATCTTCGACACCATCGGCCTGGCCATGTTCACGGTCATCGGTATAGAAAAGACCCTCGGTGCCGACGGCAACTACCCCTTCTGGGCAGCCATCATCATGGGTTCGATGACGGGTGCTGCGGGTGGTGTGATACGCGATGTGTTTATCAATGAGGTGCCGCTTATCTTCCGCGGAGAAATTTACGCTCTGGCCTGTGTGGCTGGCGGTCTCCTGTACTGGTTGCTGTGGTATTGCGGCTACGACAACGTGACCTGTGGTCTGGTGTGCGGCTTTGTGGTTATTCTTACCCGCGTACTGGCCGTGAAGTACAAGATAAATCTGCCCGTACTCAAGGGAGAGCAATGATCTAACAGATGTAGTCGGTACATAATAAAAAAAGAGAGGCTCCTACTGCGGGAGTCTCTCTTTGTGTATCTGCTGTTGCAGCATAAAGTCGAGGAGGGTGATAGCAGCCATAGTCTCCACGATAGGAACTGCACGGGGGAGTACGCAGGGGTCGTGGCGACCGCGAGCCTTGAGGGTAGTGATGCGGCCATCCTTGTCCAGTACGGACTGTTCGCGTAGCAGGGTGGCCACGGGCTTGAAGAGACAGCGGAAGTATATGTCGCGACCATTGCTGATGCCACCCTGTATGCCACCGCTGTTGTTGGTGCCACTATCGGGAGTGTCGTTCTGCTCCGAACCACGCTGATTGATTCCCTCAAAGCCTGCACCATAGTCAAATCCATGGCAGGCGTTGATGCTGAGCATGGCCTGACCCAGTACGGCATGAAGTTTGTCAAAGACGGGTTCGCCCAGACCTGCTGGACATCCCTTGACGACGCAAGTGATAGTGCCACCGATAGTGTCACCCTCGGACTTGACTTTCTCTATGAGTTCAGTCATCTGCTGGGCAGTGTCGGGGTGTGGACAGCGCACAGGGTTACTCTCCGTCAGGGAGAGGTCGAGCGCGGAGTAGGGCAGGGGGAGTGCAATGGGACCGACCTGCGAGGTGTAGGCCTGGATGCTAATCCCGTGTTGACGCAGCACCAACATGGCAAAGGCACCAGCTACCACGCGACTGATGGTCTCACGCGCTGAGGAACGTCCGCCGCCGCGATGGTCACGCACACCATACTTGTGCTGATAGGTGTAGTCCGCGTGGGAGGGACGGAACACGTCGCGCAGATTGTCGTAGTCAGAGGAGTGCTGATTGCTGTTGCGTACCATGAATCCTATGGGAGTTCCCGTGGTGCGGCCCTCAAATATGCCGCTCAGTATCTCGACCTGGTCTTGTTCCTGGCGTGATGTGGTGAGCGCGCTCTGGCCTGGCCGGCGGCGGTTGAGTTGTTGCTGGACAAAGTCCATATCGACCTCTATGCCTGCAGGCATGCCATCTATGACCCCGCCGATGGCAGGGCCGTGACTCTCACCGAAGGAGGTCAGGCGGAATATGTGTCCGAAGCTGTTCATTAGCCGCAACTTCCGCATCCACCACAGCCACCTTCGTCGCAGCCTCCACCACAGCCACCGCAGCCTCCGCCGCAGTGGCAGCCACCACCTTCGGCGCTGAAGCCCTGTATGGCCTCCGTCACTTCCTGTTCCGTGGCGGGACGGGAGGTGATGACCTTGCCGACATAGTGGAGGGTTTTGCCAGCATAGAGGTTGTTGCAGTCGAGTGTGACGCTGTCGTCAGTTACCTCGATGACGAGTGCGTAGAAGTGGTAGCCATCCTCGTTGACGAGGGGTATGATATTGCCCTCAAAGACCTTGTCGGAGAGGAACTTGCCGTTGACCGTAAAGACGCTCTTAGGCACGGTGATGACGCGGTCCTCCAGATGGGGACCGTAACCCTCCTCTGGGGTGAGGGTGAAGTCAAAGGTTTCGCCCTCGTTGAGCGGAGCAATGTGCTGCTCGAAGGCCTCCAGGGCCATGCCCAGCTCGGAGAGGAACTGGAAGGGGTGCTCGGCAGGTGCCTGTTCGAGGAGTTCGGGGTGGCCCTCAGCGTCGGGGGCAAAGAGATCGTATGCTACTGTGATGTACTTGTGCATGGGAAGGTTTAATGTTTAAAGTTTAATGTTTAGGGGCTTCTCTCATGGAGGTGGTAGTTAGCCGAGTACGAGGGGCAGGCTCTCCAGGAGTACCTCCACGTTCTTGCGTTTGCGCATATCGGCCAGAATCTCGTGCGGGGCAAATAGTCTCTGGGGGAGCTCCGACTCGTCCACACTGAACTGTACGTCGATCTGCGAGTTGGAGAGCTCACGGCGCAGATATTGCAGGAGCTGGGGACGCAGGGCGTTCATGTACTGGCAGACGCGTGGGTTCTCCACTGTCACCTCTACCACAGGGGAGCCTTCGGTGACCTTGGGCCGCATCATTTTCATGCGCTCGGCATTGGCCATCTGCTCGATGGGGAGTTGCATGGCAAAGCGCATCCACTGGTAGTTGAAGTGCTCGGCTGTGAAGGGCAGGTCGCCTATATTGGTAGCCGTGTGCAAGGCCTCCTCAGGAATGGCCTCCAGGCTGGCCGCTTTGGGTTGCTCGGCGGGAGCAGTCTGTGCGGGTCGGCGTGTAATGCTGATGGTGCGTGCCACGCCAGGGCGTCCTATAGGCTTGGCGGCGGGCTGTGGGGTAGAGGGCGTTGCTGCCGGTGTACTGGTGAGAGTGGCCTTGGGGGCTGGAGCGGGAGCTACAGTAGGGGCTGTTGCGGGTGCTGCAGTGGAGGCGGGGGTGCTCTGCAATGCAGGCTGGGCGCTGGTGCTAACGGGCATCAGCGCCTTGAAGATGGGTTTAAGTCGCTTGTTAGGGCCAAGCCCCGAGCCCGGCGCGTCGTCCGGCGTGGGATCGGAGAGCTGCGCCACCTGTATGAGGGTTATCTCGACGAGCAGTCGCTTGTTGTTGCTCTGTCGGTAGTTGAGGTCGCACTGGTTGCAGAGTCGCAGGGCCTGATAGAGCATGCGGGGTGAGCACTTGCGTGCCTGCTCGGCATAGCGCTGACGCACCTGGTCGCTGGCCTCGAGCAGATGCAGGGTCTGTGGGTCGTGGGCCATGAGCAGATTGCGGAAGTGGCTGGCCAGACCTGCCATGAAGTGGTTGGCCTGGAAGCCGCGCGACAGAACGTCGTTGAGTGTGAGCATACATCCCGTCACATCGACGGCAAGGAACTGCTCCGTCAGCCTGAAGTAGTAGTCGTAGTCCAGTACGTTGAGGTCTTCGATCACCTTTTGGTAGGTAATGTTGCCATTGGTGAAGGAGGCCACCTGGTCAAAGATGGAGAGTGCATCACGCATACCGCCGTCCGCCTTCTGTGCTATCATGTTGAGAGCCTCCTCCTCGTACTGTATGCCCTCCTTCTCGGCCACGCCCTTGAGGTGGCCTACGATGAGGCTGATGTCCATACGATTGAAGTCGTAGGTCTGGCAGCGTGAGAGGATGGTGGGCAGTATCTTGTGCTTCTCCGTTGTGGCGAGGATAAAAATGGCGTGTGAGGGCGGCTCCTCCAGTGTCTTGAGGAAGGCGTTGAAGGCCGCCGTGGAGAGCATGTGCACCTCGTCGATGATGAACACCTTGTAGCGTCCTATCTGGGGCGGAACCTGCACCTGCTCAATGAGTTGGCGCATGTCGTCAACGGAGTTGTTGGAGGCGGCATCAAGCTCATGGATGTTGAGAGAGCGCTGCTCGTTGAAGGCGCGACAACTCTCGCACTCATCGCAGGCCTCACCATTGGCGTTGCGGTGTTCGCAGTTTATGGTTTTGGCAAAGATGCGGGCGCATGTCGTCTTGCCCACACCTCGGGGGCCACAGAACAGGTAGGCATGTGCCAGCTTGCCTGTCTCTATGGCGTTCTTTAGGGTCGTAGTGAGCGACTGCTGACCGACTACCGTGTCGAAGGTCACGGGGCGGTACTTGCGCGCTGATACTATATAGTTGCTCATGTGTATGGATTTGGCTTGTTAGTCCTTGTTCTCCCAGTCCACAAGGGCTGAGGGCAGGCTTATACGCTTGGGTTGGCTACGCAGGCCGTCAATGCAGTAGAGAGGCGCTGCGTCGGGGGAGAGAATGTCGAAGAACTTCTCGCGGATGCGCGAAATTTTCTCGTTGAGGGAGTTCTTGAAGGGGTCGCACAGCGTACCGAGCGAAGCGCGGGCACGGAGTTCGTTGAAGCGGCTGCCCTGGATGGTGCGATAGATGTTGAGCAGCTCCAGGAAGTAGTCGCCAATCTCCTTGAATACGATGCCCTCCGGATGGCGCAGGAACAGGATGAACACGGCGCGGGGCAGGGGGGTGAGATCCACCTCCATGTTGTTGAACTCTGGCAGGAAGATGCGGTAGTCCGCCGTGATGTAGAGGCGGGACAGCTGGCGCTGCGGGCGCACGAGGTCCATGAGCGTCTGTTCGTTGACACCCATTTCGCTCAGCTCGCCGATAAGCTGGCGCACCTGCAGCATCTTCTCGCGGACGTGCTCGGGGTATATGCCTGTGTTGACTTCCTTGCCGCGAATCTTGCGGTCGATATATACGTAGTAGTCGTTGCGCTCGTCCTGCGATACGAACTTGCCGTAGTAGCGTTCGTAGAGCTGAAGTCGCTTCTCGATCTCAGCCTCAATCACGCGATACTGCTCCTCTCGCAGCTCGCGTTCGGTCTGTACGACGAGTCCCTCATGCTTAGCCTGCATCAACTCGTCAAAGTTGGGGGAAATGTTCTTCTGCATCGGTCTTGGGTGGCTAATTTTTGTAGGTAGATATTTCGCAGGCAAAGTTACAAAAAAAAACAATAGCCTCCAAACTTTTCTGCTCCGTATGCGCATGTTTCTCCTCTTTTATATCGTACGCATGTAGCGCGCGGGCGAAAAAATTGCGTATGTGCGGAAAAAATGCTACCTTTGCGCCTGATAGCTCAAACCGAACCTATGAAGAAGATAATCTCGGCCATACTCAAGTCGTGCCTGCCCTTTGTGATAGGTGCCGCCATCCTTTGGTGGATGTATCGCGACAGCGACTGGGAGTCGTTCCGCCAGATGATGCGTAGCAACATGCACTGGGGGTGGATGACGCTCTCGCTCGTGGTGGGTGTTCTGCCCGCCGTGTTCAGGGGGTTGCGTTGGCGTATGGCGTTGGAGCCGATGGGTGAGCGTCCCAAGAGGCGTGTGTGCGTGGATGCCATCTTCCTGAGCTATGCCGCCTCGCTCGTGGTGCCCCGTATAGGCGAGGTGACACGCTGCGGCACGCTCAAGAGCTACTGCGGCACACCCTTCTCCAAGGGGTTGGGAACTGTCGTCACGGAGCGTCTAGTGGACAGCCTGTTACTGCTGCTCATCTCGGCCTTAGCCCTTGTGTCGCAGTTGCCCCAGTTTCTGCGCTTTATGCAGGAGACGGGTATGGACCCCTATGCCCTGCTGCACCACTTCACGACGGCGGGCTACTGGGTGACAGCCGCCTGCGTGGCGCTCATCGTTCTGGTGGTGCTCCGCATCCTGTGGCAGATGAAGGCCTTTGAGCGTGGACGTCAGTTCCTCCTAGATCTGTGGACGGGCATCGCCTCCCTGCGGGCCGTCAAGAGTCTGACGCTCTACATGCTGCTCAGCGTAGGCATCTGGGCGGGCTATTTCCTGCACTTCTACTTGGCCTTTTGGGCCTTCGACTTCACGGCAGGTTTCAACGTCTGGACAGCGTTGCTCATCTTCTGCATCGGTAGCTTTGCCGTGATTGTTCCCACGCCCAATGGCGCAGGCCCCTGGCACTTTGCCGTCAAGACCATGCTCGTCCTCTGCGGCATTGCTGAGCAGCCTGCTGTGCTCTTTGCTCTAGCCGTTCACACCATACAGACAGCCGAACTCATCCTGATGGGAGCGTGGGGCCTGGCTGACCTTTCATATACCAAACGTATCACTCGTGAATAAACTCGTAAAACCCAAGAAGTTCCTCGGACAGCACTTCCTGACCGATCTCAGTGTAGCGCAGCGCATTGCCGATACCGTTGATGCCTGCCCCGACCTGCCCGTGCTGGAGGTAGGCCCTGGTATGGGTGTCATGACCCAGTTCTTGCGCACCAAACCCCGTCCACTCAAGGTTGTCGAACTCGACTTTGAAAGTGTGGAGTACCTGCGCCGCACCTGGCCTGACATGGAGGACAATATCATAGAGGATGACTTCCTCAAGATGCATCTGGAGAACACCTTCGGCGGTGAGCCCTTTGTCCTGACGGGCAACTATCCCTACAACATCTCCTCGCAGATATTCTTCAAGATGCTGGACTACAAGGAGTTCATACCTTGCTGTACAGGCATGATACAGAAGGAGGTGGCTGAGCGCCTGGCTGCCAAACCCGGCACCAAGGCCTTTGGCATCCTCTCTGTACTCGTGCAGTTGTGGTATGATGTGGAGTATCTCTTCACCGTGCCCCCCACCGTGTTCAATCCTCCTCCCAAGGTGCAGAGCGCCGTGGTCTGCATGAAGCGCAACTCCCGCACCTCGCTCCCCTGCGACTATAGCCTGATGAAGCGTATCGTCAAGCAGGCCTTCCAGCAGCGTCGCAAGATGTTGCGCGGTAGCCTCCGTGGCATCATTCCTGCTGACCATCCGCTGGGCACGATGCGGCCCGAACAGCTCTCCGTGGAGCAGTTTATTGCACTTACCAACGAGGTGGCCGGACAGACCGCTCAGGGGTAGAGACAATTCGCCCCCTAGGACTAGTGATTCTTAGTGTATAGTCTAGTGATTCTTAGTGTATAGTCTAGTGCGCCGTAGTGTATAGTCTAAGATACCTGCTGATAATCAATCCCCATTAGCATGCCCAGATATTACCGATATTTCACCCGAGGATTCAGGGCGGCGCTGGCCGTCGTGGCGAGTGTCGTAGCCCTGTTCTTCCTCGTCGGCTTTGTGCTCTATCTGCCGCCCGTTCAGCGCTGGGCGGTGGACCAGGTGTGTGCATGGGCCGAGCGGGAGACGGGCTATCGGCTGGCGATAGGCGAGGTGCGACTGGACTTTCCCCTCGACCTCGTGATGGGACAGGTGACGGCCCAGGATGCTGAGGGCGACACGCTCCTCCAGTGTCAGTCACTCAAGTTGAGCATACCCCTGCGTCCGCTCCTCGACCGACGGGTTGATGTTGATGGCTTCAGCCTGCAGCGCGCACGGCTCAACACCAAGTCGCTCATTAGCGACACCCACGTTCAGGGTTCCGTGGATCGTGCACAGGTCAGGACCCATGGCTATGCCTGGGAGCACAACCGTCTGGACAGGATTCAGGCCGACGTGCGGGGGGCCGACCTGCTCGTAGTGCTGACCGACACGGCAGTCCAGGATACAACCCCCTCCTCGCCCTGGCTCATCGGTGTGCAGGAGGCCAGAGTGCGCGATAGCCGCGTGCGCCTCGTGTTGCCAGGCGACACAACCTGTGCCGATGTAGGCATCAGCGAGGCCCTGGCACGTGCGGGGCATTTCGATACGGGAGCCGATCGTTACTCCCTGCGCGACCTTTCACTCCAGACCACCCATCTGCGCTATGGGGCACTCTCTGCTCCGGCTCTTGACCTGCGCCTGGACTCTCTGGCTTATGCCGACGAACGAGTCACGGCGGCTGCGCGTCTGCACACGGCTCACTCCCATCTCAGAGCAGGTGTGACCCTGCCTCTCGCAGCCCTCCAGCAGGGAGCCGTCGAGCAGTTCGACCTGTGGGCTAACGGCGATCTGCATGCTGATGATGTGCGTAGCATGGCAGCCAGCATACTCCCTGCTGAATATCTCAAACTGATACCTGCGGAGCCGACCTCTCTTGACTTAGCTCTGAACGGCTCTATGGACAAAGTGCACCTCCGCCGACTTTCGATGAGCAATCCCTCTCTGCTTGATGTAAATCTGCTTGGTTGGATCAGTAAACCACTGGAACCTAATCGTGTTGGTACAATCCAGTTGGATGTTATCTCCAAGCGTGGAATTAATACAGTTGTGCAGCACTTTGCGGGTAGCGGTGTCCGTGTTCCCGATGCCACGCAGCTGCTGGGAGCTGTATCCTTCCATGGTACGGACAACTACTCAGCCGACCTTACTCTCCATGCAGCAGGAGGTAAGGCAGCCCTCCGCGGTCGGGTGGATTTGCGCCATCTGAGCTATCAACTAGCAGCAGCCACCAGCCACCTGCCCCTACGGGCCTTTTTGCCCGATCTGCCTCTGACACCCCTCACGGCGCGCTGCACGCTGGAGGGTCATGGTGACGACCTGCGCTGTTCCTCCACGCGAGCCCGACTAGAGGCCAGCGTGAGCCGCCTGATCTACGACGTCTATCCTCTGGACAACACCCGGCTCACACTGGATCTGCGTGAGGGCAAGGCGGCAGTAGCCTTTGATATGCACAATGCCATGCTCTCTGGCAATGGCCACATCCGAGCCGACCTGGATCGAATCATCAATTTTGATGCCCACAACGAGCATCCTTCCTATCGGGCTGAGGTGGATGCCTGTGTGGATGCCTTCATGCCTCACGCCGTAGGTCTCATGTGTGACACGCTCACCATCGGAGCCGCCTTTGCCGCCGAACTAGAACTGTCGCACGATCTGCTACACCTCAAGAGTAAGGGTGGGGTAGAGGACATCTGTTTTATCTCCCGCGATACCCTCGTGAGAGCCCGCAACCTTGGCTACGACGCGGCCATGAGCCCCGATACGACAATGCTGGCGCTGCGGTCTGGCGATATGGACATGGCCTTCAACTCCTCTGTCAAGTTGCCCGCCCTCATGCAGCACGGGCAGAGCTTTGTCGATGAGTTGCTCCGCGAGCTGCGCGGCCACGAGATAGATCAGCGCCAGCTTGCCTCCCTCCTGCCCACAGCCCAGTTCTCTCTCCGCGCAGGTCAGCAGAATCCTCTCGCTGCCCTCCTCAAGATGCAGGGCTACACCATGACCAACCTCGACATGCGCCTGGAGACCTCGCCCACTACGGGTCTGGCTGGCTGGACTCGCCTGGGACGGCTCGGACTGGGCGCTCTGGACATCGACACGCTCTACTGCGACATACTGCAGGATGAGGATGGCGTCAAGCTGATGGCGCAGATGCGTAACTACCGCAAGCAGAATCCTCACCACTTCACCGCCACCATTGATGGCTACGCCCTCTCCACGGGAGCCGGTGCCGACCTCGTGTTCCACGACGAGGAGGGGCAGACGGGCATTGACCTTGGCGTGCAGGCCAACTATGAGGACGAGGGTGTCCGCGTACACCTCTATCCCCGCACGCCCATCATTGCCTATCGCCGCTTTACGGTCAACGAGGACAACTACCTCTTCCTGGGCAACGACTCTACCATCAGTGCCAATCTCGACCTGCTGGCCGACGACGGTACTGGTCTCAAACTCTATGGTCAGCCCTCTGAAGAGGGCAATATCGACCTCACGCTCAGCGTAAACCGTCTCAACCTGGGCGAACTCTCCACTGTCATGCCCTGGATGCCGCCTCTGCGGGGCTATCTCTCAGGTGACTGCCACATGACCAAACTCGACGAGGTTATGTCGGCTATGCTCTCCATCGAGACCCAGCAGTTTGCCTACGACAATGTAGAGATTGGTCGTCTGGGCACCGAGATAACCTACCTCCCCAAGGCCAACGGCGAGCACTATGCTGAGGCATATCTTAGCTATGAGGGGTGTGAGATTATGCAGGCCAGTGGAAGTTACTTCAATAGGGGGGCAGGCTCCTTTGTCGGTGATGTGCATCTGGAGGGCCTGCCTCTGAGCTTGGCCGATGCCTTCACAACGTCCCTCAATGTCAATCTGACGGGACAGGCCGAGGGCGATTTCCATGCCGAGGGTCCGTTGGATCGTCCTGTGATGAATGGTAGTATAATCTTTGGCGATGCCCATATATGTTCTGCCGTCTATGGTGTGGACCTCCGCATGGACGAACGCCCCGTGGAGATACGCAACAGTCGTCTAGAGTTCAGTGACTATGTCTTGCGTACGGCGGGCAACTCTCCCTTCACCATCAACGGCTATGTGGATGCCAGCGAGATAGCAGACACCCGCATCGACCTGCGACTCAATACGCGTGGCTTTGAACTCATCAATGCTCCTCGCACCCGCGCGTCGCAGGTGTACGGCAAGGTCTATACGGACTTTGATGGTAGCATACGCGGCAGCCTGTCCACGCTCAAGGTGCGCGGCTCGCTGGGTGTGCTCGATCGCACCAATGTGACTTATATCCTACGCGATGCCCCTGTCAGTGTGGGCGATGAGTTTGCTGATCTTGTGAGCTTCATGGACTTTCGTGACTCCACCACCGTTGTCGTGCCACAGGCTGTGGGCACCGACATCGATGTGAACGTAGGTATCAATATCAGCGATGCGGCGCAGTTCCACTGTCTGTTGGCAGAGGACGGCCACAGTTATGTCGATGTGACGGGTGGCGGCAACCTGTCCTTTGCCTACACGCGACAGGGAGACATGAAGCTCAATGGACGCTACACCATACAGGCGGGTGAGATGAAGTATGAGCTGCCTGTCATTCCGCTCAAGACCTTCCAGCTCGCACAGGGTTCCTACGTGGAGTTCGTGGGCGATATACTCAATCCTACCCTCAATATCAAGGCCACTGAGCGCATGAAGGCTGCCGTCTCTGAGGAGGGACAGCGGCACACGGCACAGTTTGTCGTGGGAGTGGATATTACGCAGACACTGAACGACATGGGACTGGAGTTCACCGTGGAGGCACCCGAGGATATGGGTGTGCAGAACGAACTGGCCTCCATGACTGCCCTGCAGCGCAACAAGACTGCCGTGGCGCTGATGGCCACTGGCATGTACATGACCGACGACTTCAGCTCGCTTACCTCTGGCTTTAGTGGTAGCAATGCTCTCAATATGTTCCTGCAGAGCAGCATACAGAGCATAGCTGGCAACGCCCTGGGCACGGTAGATCTCAACTTTGATATAGACAATAGCAATTCGGCTCTCGGCACGACGACGGACTACAACTTTGCCTTTGCCAAGCGTTTTCTGGGCAACCGCATCAGCCTCATCATTGGTGGCAAGGTGAGCTCTGGCGCTGATGCCTCCAATACGGCAGCCTCCATCATCGACAATATCAGTGTGGAGTATCGTCTGGACAAGGGGGCCACGCGCTACGTACGCCTCTTCTACGACCGCTCCGCACAGGATGCCCTAGAGGGCCGCCTCATGGAGACAGGCGCAGGTCTCGTGCTTCGCCGCAAGACCAACCGCCTCGGTGAACTCTTCCTCTTTCGTCGCTAGTCCTCAATGAAATACCTAAACTACATATCTCTCCTCATGGCTGTCCTGCTCATGGCTGCCTGTTCCACCACAGCCTGTCTGGAGGAGGACGAGGTGCTCTATACGGGCATCAAGGAGATTACATACAACGCTTCCTCCCAACCTCGCAAGCTCACCAAGAAGCAGTGCCGCGAGGAGCAGAAGGGTGTCATCACAGCAGTGGATGAGGCCGTGTCCCAGGTCAGCCAGATTATTCGTGGAGTGGGGCAGGAGGGTAGTCCACAGTCCGTTGAAAAGACTGGGCTCATAGGCTTCAGCGGACGTGGAGCACAGCGAGCTGAGATGCGCGCCCAGAAGGAGCGTACTCTCCAGCTTGAGGCCGTGCAGCCCGAGGTCGATGCCGTTCTGGCCTGTCCCCCCAATGGTTCTTTCTTTGGCAGTAGTAGTCTGGTTAATCCCCTCAACCTCGGTCTGCGCATATACAACCGTTACTACAAGTCAGAGAGCCGCTTTGGCCGATGGATGCTCCGCCGCTTTGGAGAGGAGCCTGTGCTCATATCTACCGTGTCGCCCCAGACGCGCTGCAAGGTTGCTGCACGTCAGTTGCACAACTTTGGCTTCTTTCGTGCCACTTGCCAGTATGAGGAGTTGCCGACGCGTCATCCCCAGCGCTCCAAGTTGGCTTACCACATAGAGACGGGTCCGCTCTATCTCATAGATAGCATACGCTATGGGCGCTTCACCCCCCACATAGACTCGCTCCTGCGCACAACGCGTCGCCAGCGTTTGCTCAAGAAGGGAACAGCCTTCAGTGCTGCCCATCTCGTGGATGAGCGCAAGCGCATAGAGACGCTACTGCGCAACAATGGTTACTACTATTTCTCCCCCACGAACATTACCTTCCAGGCTGATACGGTGAGCCACCCCCTCTTTGTGAGTCTGCGCGTACTGCCCGTAGCCCATGCCGATACGCTGAGCCTGCGGCCTTGGCGTATGGGGCGTGTGAACATCAGCCTCTTTGGTCAGGGCGGACAGGAACCCGACACCATCCGCAATGACAGGCGTGGGGGACGCTATAGTTTCTGCGGTCCCAAGCCGCCCATCAAGCCCCGACTCTGGATGCGTTCCATCACGCATCGGCCGCATCGGCCCTATCGCCTGGCGGATCAGGAGACTACGCTGGAGAAACTCACCTCCATGGGCATACTCTCCCAGGTGTCCCTTGACTATATCCCTCGCAGTAGCCATCCAGACTGCGACACCCTCGATCTCTATGTCACCGCCACGATGGACAAGCTCTATGAGTCCTCCTTTGAGATGAACGCCACGCTCAAGAGTAACCGCCAGTTTGGCCCAGGCGTGAGCTATGAGTTGGCCAAGAAGAACGCTTTCCGCGCAGGCGAAAAGGTGGCCTGGAAGATCTTTGGCAACTACGAGTGGCACCTGGGCAGCGACCACGGCTCCATGCTCAACTCTCATGAGATTGGCTCGGAGCTCTCCATCACGCTACCGCGCTTCCTGCTGCCCAATCGCCGCCTGCGTCGTCTCCCTGCTACTACCAGGATGTCACTGGATGTGGACTGGAAGAACCGCTCGGGCTACTTCAACGTCATTCAGTTCGGCGTGGGGGCTCTCTATAACTGGCGTCGCTCCCCACAACACCAGCATGAGTTGATGCTCTTTGATCTGAGCTTCAATAGGCTGTTCTCTACTTCCGCCACCTTCGATGAGATTACCACGGCCAATCCCGCGCTCTACGTCTCCATGCGCAATCAGTTCGTGCCCTCTATGGGCTATACGTACACCCATACTTCCCGTTCCCTGACCGCTCCCCTCTGGCTGCAACTGAGCGTCAAGGAGGCAGGCCATCTCACGAGTGGATTATATGCTCTGACGGGCAAGTCCTTCCGTGAGCACGACAAGACCATTATGGGTAGTCCCTTTGCGCAGTTCGTACGCCTCACCACCGAGGTGCACAAGACCTGGACTCTTTCCCCCCGTCTCTCCCTTGCCACCCGTGGCTATGCGGGAGCCGTTGTGAGCTACGGCAATAGCGAGGCTGCGCCCTATGCAGAACTGTTCTATGCGGGAGGAGCCAATAGTGTGCGAGGCTTTGCGGTGCGCACCATTGGTCCGGGGCGCTATCGCGACCCCAACCGCCGTTATGCCTATATTAGTCAGATGGGCGACTTCAAGCTGGAGGCCAATGCCGAGCTGCGTGCGCGCCTCATAGGCGACCTGCATGGTGCCCTGTTCCTCGATGCCGGCAACGTGTGGCTCCTCCGTCAGGATGAGCAACGTCCCGATGCCCAACTCACTCTCTCCAGTTTGCGCCACATGGCTCTCGGCACGGGTGTGGGATTACGCTACGACCTCACCTTCCTCGTACTGCGCGTAGATTTTGGTGTGGGCCTACATGCTCCCTACGAGACCTCCCGTCCTGGCTTCTACAACATAGAGCGCTTCCGCGATGGATGCGCCCTTCATTTCGCCATAGGTTATCCATTCTAACCTTAACCTTAACCTTCTCAGAAATCGTGAACTTTGTCGTAATCTTTCTCCTTATTAGTATAGTCGCGCTCGCGTGTATGCGCGGAAGCATCAACGAACGAGTAGAGATATATAGTCGTGGAGCAGGTCAGTCAGACCTGTTGCTCATGGTGTGGATATTCCTGCTGGCAGGCTCCTTTGCCTCCACCGCCAAGGCTATGGGTGCCATCGATGCCGCAGTGCAACTCACCCTGAGTGTGATGCCAGCCTCCATGCTGCTGCCGGGCCTCTTCGTTGCGGCCTGTCTTATCAGCTTCAGTATCGGCACGAGTGTAGGTACGATAGCTGCCCTTGTACCTATCGCAGCCGCTATGGCAGATAGCCTGCACGTGGAGGCAGGCGTGATGGTAGGTAGTGTGGTGGGTGGTAGCTTCTTTGGTGACAACTTGTCCTTCATCTCCGATACAACTATCGTAGCCACGCGCACGCAGGGCGTAAGGCTCAAGGATAAGTTTCTGGCCAACTTTCGTATAGCCCTCCCCGCAGCCCTCCTCACTCTCGCCGTCTATGTGTGGCTCGGCCTCACCCCCCATGCTGAGTTATCGTCTTCGTTTTCGTCTTCGTCTTCGTCAACGTCCCTCCTCCTTACCCTTCCGTATCTGGCTGTGATAGGGCTGGCCTTGGCTGGTGTCAACGTGCTTCTGGTGCTCCTCATCGGCAACGTGCTGGCAGGAGTGGTAGGTCTCTGTGTGGGGCAACTCACCACCGCTGATTGGGCAGAGTCTATCAGTTCTGGCATGGCGGGTATGCAGGAGACCATCCTCATTGCACTCATGGCAGGAGGTTTGCTTGCAGTCGTGCGTCATGGAGGTGGAATAGACTGGGTGACCAGTCGTCTCACCCGTCGAGTGAGTTCACGTCGTGGTGCAGAGGGAGCCATCGCTGCTCTTGTGGCTCTGACCAACTGTCTAACGGCCAACAACACCGTGGCCATACTCTCCGTTGGTGGTCTGTGCAGTCACATCGGCAGGCGCTATGGAGTTGATCCACGCCGTAGCGCCTCTCTGCTTGATACCTATTCGTGCGTTGTTCAGGGCTTGTTGCCCTATGGCGCCCAGCTCCTGATTGCCGCAGGTCTGGCCTCCCTCCCCGCCATGGAGATTGTCCCTTGTTTATACTACAACTTCCTGCTCTTCGCTGTAGCAACGCTCTATATCCTCAAATAGAACCTATCTAAATAGAAAAACCTGCATCAAGAAAAACCTGCATCATCAAAGGTACTGACCCTTTTGTGATGCAGGTTTATTTTTTGGGGTTAGGATGTCTATTCTTCCGTCTTGCGCAGATCAAGCATGAGCTCATCGAGCTGCTTCTGATCTACTACGCTGGGGGCGTCGAGCATAACGTCGCGGCCAGAGTTGTTCTTGGGGAAGGCTATGCAGTCGCGGATGCTGTCCAGACCAGCGAAGAGGCTGACAAAGCGATCGAGACCATAGGCCAGACCACCGTGAGGGGGAGCACCGAACTTGAAGGCATTCATCAGGAAGCCGAACTGCTCCTGAGCCTTTTCGGGAGTGAAGCCCAGTACCTCGAAGATCTTGGCCTGCAGAACGGCATCATGGATACGGATGGAACCGCCGCCGACCTCTACGCCGTTGCACACCATGTCGTAGGCATCGGCCAGCACGTTGGCGGGGTCGGTGTCAAGCTTGGGAACATCGCAGGGCTTGGGTGCGGTGAAGGGGTGGTGCATAGCCATGAGTCGGCCTTCCTCCTCGCTCCACTCGAACATGGGGAAGTCAACGACCCAGAGCAGAGCAAACTTGTTCTTGTCGCGCAGGCCCAGACGCTCGCCCATCAGCAGACGGAGCTCGCAGAGCTGTTTGCGGGTCTTCATGGCATCGTCGCCAGAGAGGATGAGGATGAGGTCGCCGGGCTTGGCCTGCATGGCGGTCTTGAGCTCCTGCAGCACCTCCTGAGAGTAGAACTTATCTACGGAGCTCTTGACGTTGCCGTCCTCCTCCACGCGGGCATAGACCATACCCTTGGCGCCGACCTGCTGGCTCTTGACAAAGTTGGTGAGCTCGTCGATCTGCTTGCGGGTATAGACGGCGCAGCCTTCGGCGCAGATACCACCGATATAGGCGGCGTCGTTAAACACGCTGAAGTCGCTCTTGCCCTTCAGCACGTCCATCAGTTCGACAAACTCCATGCCAAAGCGCATGTCGGGCTTGTCGCTACCAAAGCGGCGCATGGCCTCATGCCAGGACAGGCGGAGGAAGGGCTGCTCGCCCAGATCCACGCCGCGCACCTCCTTGAACAGGTGCTTGGTCATCTCCTCAAAGGTGCAGATGATGTCGTCCTGCTCCACAAAGCTCATCTCGCAGTCGATCTGTGTGAACTCAGGCTGGCGGTCAGCACGCAGGTCCTCATCGCGGAAGCACTTGACGATCTGGAAGTAGCGGTCCATGCCTGCTACCATCAGCAGCTGCTTTAGGGTCTGCGGGCTCTGGGGGAGGGCATAGAACTGTCCGGGATTCATACGGCTGGGCACGATAAAGTCGCGAGCGCCCTCGGGGGTGCTGCCAACGAGCACGGGAGTCTCTATCTCCAGGAAGCCCTTGGAGTCGAGAAAGTGGCGTACGGCAAGGCAGAACTTGTGGCGCAGCTCCAGATTGGCGCGCACGGGAGTACGGCGCAGGTCGAGATAGCGGTATTTCATGCGCAGATCGTCACCTCCATCGGTATAGTCCTCGATGGTGAAGGGTGGGGTAGCCGCAGCATTGAGCACGCGCAGTGTGCTGACGTTGATCTCAATGTCGCCAGTGGGCATGTTGGGGTTCTTGCTGTAGCGTTCGCGCACAGCACCCTCCACCTGCACCACGTATTCGCGGCCCAGATGTTTGGCCTCCTGGCAGAGGGTTGCGTTCTCCTCCTCGTCAAACACGAGCTGAGTGATACCATAACGGTCGCGGAGGTCCACAAAGATGAGACCACCATGTTCGCGGGTGCGCTGCACCCATCCGGCGAGAGTGACTGACTCGCCTACGTTACTGATGCGGAGTTCACCGCAGTTATTACTTCTATACATTTATTATATATAATGTGTACCTTGTTTTGCGTCATTTTGCCTCCGAGGGTGCCCAAATAGCATTGTGTAGATATGCTGTGTTGATTTCGGCGGGTCGGGTTTGCAATTTGTGCCATTCGAGGTGCAAAATTACGAAAAAATGACGTAATATCGAAAAAAAAGCTTGAAAAGTTTTGGTAGTAACGAAAAAAGTCGTACTTTTGCACTGCGTTTGGGAAACAACAACAAACGACTTCCTCAAGTGAGAGGGAAGGATGGGTGAGTGGCTGAAACCACCAGTTTGCTAAACTGACGTACTCGAATAGGGTACCGGGGGTTCGAATCCCCCTCCTTCCGCAAAGAATACATAATGGCGCTTTCATCTAGTGGTTAGGATACCGGCCTCTCACGCCGGGTACACGGGTTCGAGTCCCGTAGGCGCTACAAAATAGGATTGAGACTCTCTGAGTTTCAATCCTTTTTTGTCGTTCGTGTAGCTCCGCCAGCGCTATACATACGCAATCCACCGCAAGCCGTAGGTGGCGACTTGCGGTGGACTGTATGCGGGTAGTATTTGGTGCAGAGTGAGTTACAGCTCCGATGTGTGGATGAAGTAGTCCTTAGGAAAAATCTTGTTCAGGTTACAATCAGGCATGTGGTCGAAGAGGGCGAGAACCGTGCTGCCGCTGCCACTCATCTGGGCATATACGGCGCCGATGTCGTAGAGGGTCTGCTTGATGGCGGCGAGCTCTGGATGCAGAGGGAACACGGTGCGCTCAAAGTCGTTGCTGATGGTCCCGCGCCACTCCTCCACGGGGGCCAGTATGGCCTGACGCAGTGGGTGCTGAGGCTGCTGGGGCTGTATGCCTCCAAAGGCCTCGCGTGTGCTGACACCAAAGGGCGGCTTGATGAGCACGATGGTGTAGCCCTTGAGGCGAGGAATGTCCATCTCCTGCAGCTCCTCACCGATACCCTCGGCGTAGGCGGGGCGTGCCTTCCAGAAGAAGGCGCAGTCGGCTCCCAACTGGGCCAGCCTCTCGTTGGCCTCCTCGTCGCTGATCTTGAGGTCGAACATGTCATTGAGCATGCGCAGGGCATAGGCTGCATCGCTGCTACCACCTCCGAGTCCAGCGCCTGTAGGTATGCTCTTGTGGAGCCATACTTCGACATAGGGTATCTGGGGGTAGTCCTGACGTGTGGCGCTGATGGTGCGCATGACGAGGTTGTCCTGACCTTCGCCGCCTGGGAGTTTAGTGCCGGTGAGGTGAAAAACGTCCTCCTTGTAGGTCTCGTCGAGCGGAACTATCTCCAGGGCATCGGTGAGTCTGACGGGCAAAAATACAGTGCTCAGTTCGTGCATACCGTCGGATCTCCTGGCGGTGACGTACAGGCCAATGTTGACCTTGCATATAGGGTGTGTGACCATAGTTAGAGTGCGATTTCGTCCAGAGTGTGGCCCTCCATAAGGCGGGAGCGGTCCACATGGCCATTGATGCCAGGGATGCGTGACTTGGAGGAGAACTGCCAGATGGCATAGTCCAGATTGTCATTCAGTAGTGGGGGCTCCTCGATGTATTTGGCTATCATCCATGAGTGTTCAGGAAAGAGGCCCACAAGATAGCGGTTGTAAAAGTTCTGACCTGTGTAGAGCATAGGACGCTTGCCATAGTACCGATCTACGGACTCCACAAATATGCGCAGGTTCTGCTGAAAGTTCTCAATACTCTCCTTTCCTCGGTGTTCCATATCAACGATGGGCACGAGGTCCATGTGTTCACGGCGAGCCATACTGGTCATGTTGGCCAGTTGGTCTGCGGGTGAGGAGGTGGTGCGATAAAAGTGATAGACCCCCACGGGAAGGCCAGCCTCCTTGGCTCCCACGATGTTACGCTGGTAGTGACTATCCTGGATGGTAGCACCCTCGCTGCACTTGATGTAGGCATAGCTCACGTTGCCCTCTTGGGCCACGCGCTTCCAGTCGATGTTGCCCTGATAGTGACTCACATCCAGTCCTTCGCGTCCTGTGGCATGGTATAGGGGGCGGGGGGCAATGGAGAGGGCGAAGAACTCTATATGTTCAGGCGCACGATCGGTAGCTGCCTTTTTAGGTAGGTGGTCGGGGAACATCATACTTGGGGAGGGGAGCATGGAGGTGGCGTGCTTTTTGTCCCTTGGTTCGGCACTCATGTTGTAGAGTGTCGCTGTAGTCAAGAATATGAGTATGAGGAGCTGACGCATTGTTTTGTTCATGACTGCAAATTTACACAATATTTGCGACATGACCAAACATCTCGCGCGTACTTTTTGTTAAAAAGCAAGCTCCGACATTCCTTACGAATGCCGGAGCAGGTTCTTAGAGCTCAGGCCTTAGCGCCAACCTCAAGAACTTAAGAACTCAAAACCTCAAGAACTCAAACCCTACCCCTCGCGGGTGAACTCGATATTGGGGTTGCTGGGAGAGAGCTCGTAGCGCATGGTGCTGCTGGGACGGAAGGCCACACCCACGTGGGTGATGTTGGCGTTCGTGAACTCCAGCAGGCTCTTGGCGCTCTTGCTCTTGATGGTGGGGCAGAACGAGCCGAGCAGACCCAGACGTACGGACTGGCCGTTCTGCAGGTGGCCGATGATCTTCTCCTCCATGGCAGAGATGACGGCGCGGATGTCGTGGGGCGTCACGGTACACTCGCGGCTAATCTCCTGAGCCAGGGTGTTGAGCTTGATGGTGGTGACGGGGGCAGCCATGGCATAGAAGATGGACTGCTCGGAGCGAGGGTCTTTGCCCTCTTTGAGAACGTACTTCATAGAGTGCGCACCCATCGTCGGTATGGGATTTGGTATTTCGCAGCATCGATGGCTACTGCGCCGACATGCAAAGAGGGATAATCCGGTACTGAAAGATGGGAGGGAAACGGGCTCCATCGCGCCCCGTATATTTCCATTTTCTACACTGCAAAGATACGACTTTTTTCTGACATACGCAAGTTTTCCGGCTTCTTTTTTTACTCAAACTGCAACTTTTTACACCTGCTATTACTCAGAGAGTTATTTGCGACAATTCGTGGTTCATTCGCGACAATTCGTGTAGAGCAGCAGGCATCATATTGGCACCTTCGGTGCTTTTGACTTGAACACGAATTTTCATAAATTGTACAATAAAAGGCCGAGACAGCGGACTGCAGAAATAAGACAGAGACTACAGACTTTTGCACATTTGCCAATTCACACATTTGCTCATTATATATTTCCTTCTCTCATTTCTTTTTCGTAACTTTGCGGGCAGAAATGATTAGTAGCAGCTATCGCCCCCACAATCCTGGCCATGATTACTACGAGGCAGGAGCGTATCTCATCACACTTGTTGTGGCGGGACGCGAGAGGCGTCTTTCCTCTCTGGGAGATAGCAGCGACCATCCGCAGGTACTGCCAACCGATACGGGTCGTATAGTAGAGGAGGAGTGGGCAAGAACCGCTGTTCTCCAGCGCGCCAAGGGTAGAGATATCGATATCCGCTGTCAGGTATGTATGCCCGATCATTGGCATGGGGTGATTGTGGTAAATAGGCGGATGGATATCAGCGTAGGTACCATTATCAATGCCTTCAAGAGTGTGTGCACCAGCCGCTGGCGTCGCGAGGTGACGGGGTATGTACAGCCGCCGTGCACGGCCACGATGATACGTCATATGAGCAAAGAGCGCCGCCATGCCTACTATAGCACCCGCCCGCTGGTGGAACGCCCGCTCTTTGACGACGACTACGACGACACCATCTGCCTCGATGCCGAGCACCTCCGCCGCATGGAGGCTTATGTGGCCGACAACCCTCGCCGCGCCATCGTGCGCCGCCTCCACCCGCAGTTTATGCAGCGGAGCCTTAATGTCGTCATCAATGGGCGCTCCTATGCTGCTTTCGGCAACCTCTTCCTTCTGGGCTGGGCGCGTAAGCAGCAGGTGTTCTGTCATCGCAAGGCGCGCCTCTCTGGGCTCACCGCCGAGGAGCGACAGCAGTATGGTTATGTGCACCTGTCATTGTCGGCAGAACAGGAGGAGGCCTTCGTTACGCGTGTGCCCTATCACACCACCACAGCCTTTCGCAATCAGGGCAACGGCCACTACCTCGCCGCTATGGCAGGAGCCACCGTGCTGGTCACCCCCGGCATTTCTGAGGGCGAGAAACGTGTGAAGAATATGGCCCTGGAGCGTGGTCTGCCGCTCATTCACCTGCAGAAAGAGCCCATCGGCCCCTACTGGAAACCTGAGCAGCAGCGTTTCGACGCCTGTATCCAGGGCCGATTGCTCATCATCGCCCCATGGGATGCCGCCTCTCTGGGCGATGTCAACGGCATCCCCTCTGCCAGCGACTATTCCCAGTTCCACAACCTCAACACTCTGGCCGAGGTAATCTGCGGGATGTGACCACCTGCGATACCCTGCAAGGCCGTTACCCCAAGGACTTCAAGTGGACTGGCTGGCATCCGTTCTGCCGCTGCTTTGCGACCGCCATCACCGCCAGCGAGAAGGAGCGCGTCAAGTACTGGGACGCTATGGCCGATGGCGAGGATTTCGCAAGAAATATCCCTGCCACAATACTTGGTGCATATTACGACAGGGATTTAGATAAGGTAGCTATAAAAATGTCATTTACTCAAAAATGAGCCGCATGACATAAAAACACGAGAATACTCTCTTTCGGATAAAACAGAACAAAACGCGCGCCCTGCATTGTTTCGTGTAAAATTCTTGCACCTCATGCAGATGCTGTCGGTGTGCGTAATGCCGACCTCGCATCCCTTTGGGAATGGGTCATACATATCGCTGTTCCTTGGGTCTGTAAAATCAAATTCTTTCATGGCTGCAATTCAAAATAAATCAAAGTGAACTTGCCTCAACTTCACTTTTCTTTGTTCTCAATTCTTCAAGTGTCATAATATAATCGCCTGCAAAGTTAGTTATTATCTCCTTTCCTACCAAGCAAAACCCGCTTAACTATGCGAACTTTGCTGTTTTTGAATATTCTGCCCCGCTGGATGCAAGCTCGATCAAGAATGTATCGGCCATGAATGCCGAGCTGGTCAAGTAGTTGTTTGGTTATTTGCAAATAACAAATGTAAACGCGGAAGTTTGATTTTGCAAAGTTACCCGAAATGGAGAGCTAAAACACATAAATATAGATAGTTGACATGAGCTTATCGAAAGAAAGTTGAATAAAAAGAAAAACTTTTAGCATTTTTACATCAAAAATGTTAATCAAAACGTTTGGTGGTATTACGATAAATTTGTAATTTTGCACTTGAATTTAGAAAAGCCCTTTTGTGGCTTCTGTTCATTAGAGGGAAAGAATAGCCAAAACGCACCAAGCAATCGAAATTTAGCTTAAAAACAGCGTTAGAGGGAATCGGTGTGTTTTGCTTTCTTTTCTGCAGATCGAAATATTTAACTTTTTAGGGTGCTAATACCCTAATATAATTTAAATAACTATGAATTTTCAATTCATTATTACAAGGGGAGATGATTCCTCATCTCTTTTCTCGCTTGATGAAATCCGTGAAAGGATATTGATTTCTTTTGCAAGCAACTTCTATGACAACAATCCCGCCACGATGCTTTTTGCAGGTATCGAAGGGATTGTCCTAAAGAACGAGGAGGTCAAAAGGAATACTGAGCAGCATCGCAGATACAAGAAGCTGCTCCGTGAGAACGTTGACGTTCTTCGCTCAAAAAAAGAGGCTGACCGATATAAGCATAATCTCCCCGTTGTATTTCCTGCTGCTCTACTCGAGGGTGGAAAGAAACAGGAGAACATAGTGTCCTATACACCTTTTTTTGGAGGAGATCTGGATCAAGTCCCCAAGGAGATGCTGCCACAAGTCCTGGAACGCCTGCGCAATGACCCGCACACCATCATGGCAGCTCTGTCGCCTGGAGGTTATGGCGTTCGCGTCTTTTACTGGTTCTCATGTGCAGAGGAGTTGAACAAAATGATGGAAGGTAAATCCACGAGGGAGCAGAAGCGCATCTATGAACACGTCTGGCGTCAGTGTTCAAGACACCTGGAGGAGGTTTCAGGCGTCAAGAACGACGAGTCAGGCAATAATCCTGTCTATTCGCTCTCTCTGGCGCATGATCCCGATGCATACTTCAACTGGAATGCTCTGCCACTGGAGATAGATCTGGAGCATATGCCTAAGGTGAAGCCTGGCCGTCCTCGAAAATCCAAGGAGAAGTCCGAGCCTGCTCATGTAGAACTGCGAAATGTGCAGCATGTCATAGAGCAAAAGTTAAAGAAAAACGGAAAAGATATAAATAACGGCCGTAATAACTACCTCCATGCCTTTGCCTCTGAGGCCAATCGCATGGGAGTGGATGAACAAGAAGTTGTGGACTGGGCCATGGACTGTATTCTGGAGGACGATTTTGACGAGAAGGAGATACGCGCCGCCATCGGTAGTGCATATAGTCGTGTAGAGGAGTTCGGCACAAGCAGTCAGCACGATATCGTTGAGTTTGTTCGTGAAAAGGTTGCCCAAATAGCAGAAATGCGTAACAATCAAATCCTCGCACAGTTGGAGATTCGCTTCAAACCGCCTTATGATGAGGATTACTGTCAGTGGCATGCCATGACCAAACGCGATATGGATACACTCTTTACGTACATGCTGCACGAAAAGAAGGTGGTACGCGCCGAAATGGAGGCCATCATCCAATCTCACGGCTTTGCTCAACTCTATCACCCAATGAAGAATTATCTGGAGAGTCTCCCCGAGTGGAAACAGGGGGATAAAGATTACATTCATGACTTCTTCATGCATCTCAACCTGAAGAATCCTGACGATGCTCCATTCCTCTTCCAGATGTTTCGCACATGGTTTTTGCGTATGGTAGCTATGTCTATTGGCAACATCGACAAGAACCAGCTGTCACCAATCCTCACAGGACGCGAAAATGTCGGTAAAACCTACTTTGTGGAGCAACTGCTACCCCCAGAACTGCGCGACTACTATCGTATAGTTGATCCATATGAGAAGTTTGACAAGGACTTTACTATATCTGCCAGTCGCACGCTACTCATCAACCTTGACGAACGCACCATAACACGCTCAGATGGCAACCAGATCAAGAGTATCATCAGTGGCGGCAAGCGCAAAGCACGTCGTCCGTATGGTATGGCCGAGGAGCAGTTGAACTCACTTGCTTCCTATGCGCTCACCACAAACGATGAGTTGTGTATCGCCATGGATGATGGCAGCCGCCGCTTCTTCGTGCTTGATGTGGTGAGTACACTCAACTTCAAGGAGTTCCCCATTGACTATAGCAGCCTATATGCTCAGGCATATCACGAGGTGAAGGCAGGCAACTACTCTATGCAACTCTCCCAGAAGGACCTGGAACGCCTCAAAGAGGTAAACAAGCCATACACAGAGAGCGACCCCTGCGAGGAGGCTATCTGGGAAGCGTATATCCCCGCCCAACAGGGTGAGCCAGGAGCCAAATGGGTTACTGCAACGAATGTTAAAAAACGTATCTTCTATGGTATGGAATTCAGTGATTTGACCTCACAGCGCATCAACAAGGCTATGAAAAATCTTGGGTTCATACCGGGCAGAAAGCATAATCAACCCGTATTCCTGGTCAAGGACAAACCACAACCTTAGCCATAAAGGGTGGAAAAGTGAAAAAAATATAGGACTTTTAATGTGCAGAAATAAATAATTACTCAGTGTATTATTTTCTATTTCCTATTTACAAGTTGATATATTTTTCCACTTTTCCACCCATTTGGCTCCAGTCTGTCATAGTTATATTTACATAGCAGGAATGTGACAGGCTGTCACTCTCACTACTCCCTACACTACGCGTCATGAGGGTGTGTCAAAATGCTGGCACACCCTCTTTTTATAAACGAAGCCCCGACT
>JAKSLU010000001.1 GCA_024400995.1 Bacteroidaceae bacterium | reverse complement strand
AAAACAGGCAGCCATACGATTTTCCGTACAGTTGCCTGATTGTTAGAATAACATGGAAGAAAAGAGGATGTGCCAGCATTTTGACACACCCTCTGTAGTAAGATTTAAACGCTCGATAGCTTATGCATCCATGGTGAGGCGGCGGGAGCCGTCGGGGAGTTCCTCGAGGCGAACAACAACGGTATCGTCGGGGAGGAGGGGCTCGATGAGCTCGGGCCACTCAAGGAGGCAGAGGTGACCGGAGTAGAGGTAGTCCTCTACACCGATGGCACGGGCCTCATCGAGGTCGCGGAGACGATAGAAGTCAAAGTGATAGATAGGCTCACTCCACCTTGTACCGAAGTATTCATTGACGATGGCAAAGGTAGGAGAGGTGATAGTGTCCTCTACCCCCAAAAGCTTACACAGTGCAGAGATGAAAGTGGTCTTGCCTGTGCCCATCGGCGCCAATAGAGCCACCACACGGCGAGAGCCCAAGGCACCGAGGAACTCCTCAGCAGCCTTGGGCAATGCACTAATGTTGGGGATATTAATTTCTGTCATGGAGTCAATCCTTATCCGTCAGGATCTTGAACTCAGCACCTGAGGCGTAGCTCTGGCCACGCTTCTCGCTGACGGCCTTGAAGCGGAGGTAGCGGAAGTTCTGAATCTTCTGGAATTCCACGCGCTGGGGCTTCTTGGTGCCGTCAAACTGACCGGAGTGAACGAGCTGCCATGAGGACTCGTCGGAGGCGTTGTTGGTGACGTAGATTTCGTAGTCCTTGATCATGCCGTTCTCACCACCACCCTGACGGGGAGTATATACGAAGCCCTTCATGCCCATCTTCTGGTTGCAGTCGAAGGTCACTACATGAGGATATTCGGCCATGGTGATGCTGTAGGCGGTGTGCCAAATGGTGCCGGGGTCGCCATCTACGAGGTGCTCAACGTCGCCCTCGCCGTTCTCCTGGCTGGAGCAACCGATGATGGTGGGAGTGAAACCCTCGGGCATGTAGAGCTCGGTGATCTGGGGCTGACGGGCAGCGTCGAGGCTGACGTAAACCTGATCGTCGAGGTTGTTCTGTACGGGACGGATGAGGAAGCTGAACTCACGGCTCTTGGCGGTTGCACGCTGCTCCTTGTAGGGAGGAGCCTGACCGCAGGAGGTACCGCCGAGACCAGTAACCATAGCATCGAGGTGCATCACGGTGCCGAGGCTCTCGGGCAGCTGATAGGGGTGGGCTGCACCCATGATCTCCTGCTGAGTCCAGGGGAGTGCAGAGGCAGAGAAGGTGCCGTTGGCCACGAAGGCGAGGCCGGTGCCGCGGTCGGTCACAGCGCACCAGCGCACCTGCTCACGGTTGCCCATGGTCTGGGGTTTGGGCAGGAGGATGCCCTGATCAGCCACAGCGCTCTCGTAGCGCTCTACGAACTGAGAGGTCATGCGGTCGTTGTAGTTGTTCTCGGGACCACGGCCGTAGTAGGTGTAGTGGTCGAGGCCCTTCTGCAGGCGAACGCTGTAGCCCAGACGGGGAAGGTCCTGCATGGGTTCGTTGGCAGAGATACCCGTCTTGAAGGCAATAGAGCCGTCTGGATAGACAGTAAACACCTCGTTGGCAAGGAACTTGAAGTTGGGCTGCTCGCCAGTAGGCTCAGCCTTGTGTACGGACTCGGGCTCACGGTCGCGGTTGCTGTAGCGGTCGCGGAAGGAAGTCTCAGCCTGGCTCTCCACGCTGACGCTCACCTCGAGGGCACCGCCCTTGAGCTTCTTCACCTTGAGGGGAGTAGTGGCCTTGTGCTTGAGGTCGTAGAGACCAGCCTGCATCCACTTGTAGTCGGCCCAGTTGTCGTTGTCGGCAGGTGCACGGAAGGCATCCAGCACGAGGGCAGAGCCTTCGGCAATCATCTCCTTGCCATTGTACTTGAGGCTAACGAGGGCACCAGACTTCTTGCACCAGGTGGCGGCAAAGTCGTTGCCAATGATGGTGAGGCTGCGCTCGTCCTGAGTGGCCTTGAGCTTAGCCTTGGCGGGCTGCTGGGTAGCCACGTCGGGCAGAGCGGCGGTGCGAGCCTGCAGGAGGAGCTGCTCCTCAGCCTGCACATAGCCCTTCTTGGCCCAGGGCTGATCTTCGCGCAGGGTGAACTGCACCTTTACAAAATACTCACGCTCAGGCATGAAGACTACGCGCTGGCGGGTCTGCTGGATGAGGTTGAAGACGCCCTTCTCGCGGGGACCGAGCACGGTGCGCTTGCCACCCACGGGCTGACCCTCTACGGGCTGGTCTTCGAGCACGGGCACGCCGTTCTCATAGAGTGACCAGGTGATGTCGTAGTCAGCGAGGGAGATGAAGTAATTCTTGTTGTAGATTTCCACCTGGAGGTTGTCGGCAGAGAGGTTGTGGCCCTTCACGCCGATATTCTGATAGACCTTCTTCACTTCGTAGTACTGAGCCTTGGGAGTGAGGTCGGGACGCATCACGCCGTTCATGCAGAACATGCCGTCGTTGGGCTTATCGCCGAAGTCGCCACCGTAGCCCCAGTAGCGCACGCCGTCCTTGGTGTAGTTGTTGATGGCCTGATCCACCCAGTCCCAGATGGCACCACCCATCACGAAGTTGGAGCCTTCGATCTCGTCCCACATATCCTGCAGGCCGCCGACGGCGTTACCCATGGAGTGGGCGTACTCGCTGACATGGAAGGGATATACAATATTATATTTACCTGCGCACGCGCCACGGAACCAGTTGATGTCGGGATACTGGTTGGAACCCATATCTACGATCCAGTTGTTGCGCTCGTACTGCACGGGACGGCTGGTGTCGAATGCCTTGATGGCGGCGTAGGCCTTCTTGAAGTTGTCGCCAGGGCCAGCCTCGTTGCCGAGACTCCAGATAACGACACAGGGGTGGTTGATCTGGCTGTGTACCATCTCCATGTTGCGGGCAACATGCTGAGCGGTGAACTCAGGCACGTGGGAGAGGGAGGCATCGCCATAGTAGTATTGGTGGCTCTCAAGGTTGGCCTCGTCCTCGAGCATGATGCCGTACATATCGCACAGGTAGTACCAGTAGGGATCATCGGGATAGTGGCAGCAGCGCACGTGGTTGATGTTGCCCTGACGCATGAGCATCACCTCGTGGCGCATCTGCTCGCGGGTCACGGCATGACCGTTCTCGGGAGAGTTCTCGTGGCGGTTCACGCCCTTCATCTTGACGGGCTTGTTGTTGAGGTAGTAGTAGCGGCCAGCCTTGCCGAACTCGTCCTCCTGAGCTGTGGTCTCGCGAATCTCGCACTTGCGGAAACCAGTACCCGTAGAGAAGGTCTCCAGCACGTTGCCCTTCTGGTCAACGAGTTCGCCGACGAGGGTGTAGCGGTAGGGAGCCTCAGCACTCCAGCGATGGGCGGTGGCACCAGCGTGGAGATCAACCTTGGCCTCGGCGCAGCCACCAGCGAGCACCTTGTCGAGGGCTACGCTCACCTCACCACCGGGGAAGGCGTGAGACTTGTCGCTGTAGAGGTCGTTCTCATAGAGGGTGTAGCGGAGGGTCAGGCCCTTCACCTCCTTCTGAGAGAGGTTGCGCACGTCGGCGGTGATGTGCAGCAGAGCGTCGGTGCAGTTGCGATCCTTGAAGTCGGGGATTACCACAAAGTCGCGCACATGCACGGTGGGCTTGCTCTCCAGAGCCACAGTGCGGAAGATACCGGGCAGGCGGAACATATCCTGACTCTCCAGGAAGCTGCCATCGCTCTGACGATATACGCACACGGTGACACGCTGCTCACCCTCACCCGTCAGATAGGGAGTGATGTTGAACTGGGCGGTATTGCGGGAGTTCTTGGAGAAGCCCACATACTTGCCGTTGATATACAGGAAGAAGAAGGAATCCACGCCGTCGAAGTTGATGTAGAGCTGACGGCCCTTCCAGTTGGCAGGCACGGTGAAGGTACGCTCGTAGGTACCCACCTCGTTGCGGTTCTTGTAGGTCAGCCAGTCCTTGGCGGGCTCACGCATGATGCCCTCCTTCCAGTCGCCCACGGCTACGCGGTGCTGGAAGATGACGCGCTGGTTGCTGTAGATAGGCATACCCCAGCACTGGGTGCCGTCCTTCTGCACACCCTGCACACACCAGTTGCCAGGCACGTTGATAACATCCCACTCTGCGGGATCAGCATCGGTGGGATTGCCCTTCCACTTGAAGTTCCACTGACCATTCAGCGACTTCCAGTAGCTGGACTTGTCGGGCAGAATCTGTCGGGCCTCATCCTTGGAGGCGAAGTTAAAGAACCAGGCGTGGGGCTGCTCCTTGTTGAGTGCCACGCGATTGGGGGTCTGCCACTCCTGACCATCAGGCTGGGCAGGATTGACCTGATACACATAGCCGTCGAGCATGTCGGCGCTGGCGGTAAGACCAGCAAAGACTGCGGCTGTAAGAATAAATAGCTTTCGCATAGTTTATGATTTATTATTTCCTAATTCTTATTTCCTAATTCATGATTCAGCGTATGCCTCCCACCCACTTGAACAGTCGGCTCCAGCGGATGTGGTCCAGGCCGCCACGGTCCTTGTCGGTACTGAGCCAGATGAAGAGGGGCTTGCCCACGATGTGGGTCTCAGGCACAAAGCCCCAGAAGCGGGAGTCGGCACTGTTGTCGCGGTTGTCGCCCTGCATCCAGTAGTAGTTGTAGCGGAAGGTATAGCGGGTAGCGGGCTTGCCATTGATGAGGATGGTCGTGCCGCGCACCTCCAGGCGATTACCCTCGTAGTTCTTGATGCAACGCTCGTAGAGGGGCAGGTTATCCAGTGTGAGAGCTATGCTCTCTCCTGCCTTGGGGATCCAGATGGGGCCGTAGTCAGAGCAGGTCCACCCGGTGGCCTTGTTCTGCGGATAGAGCCATTCGCCATAGGGGTCGGCGGGAGCGATACTATCCACGGCGCCACTCTGGCGCAGGGCCTCGCGGGCCTCATCGGTCAGGGGCATTTGGCGCACCGTGCCATCCTGGCTGATAATCTGCGAGAGGTCCTCCTGGGTGATGCCATGCTCCTTCAGGAAGTCGTCGGTCAGGCCACCGGTGAAGTGGACGTAGTAGGCCTGCTGCACCTTCTCGGGGCGGAACATCTTCTTGCCATCGAGGTATATCTGGTTGTGTTTAATCTGCAGGGTCTGACCCGGCAGACCCACGCAGCGCTTGACGTAGTTCTCGCGGCGGTCAGCAGGACGATAGACGATGTCACCAAATTCCTGACTATTCTGCAGCATGAGCTGACGGCCCACCTCGCGCAGCTTGGCATAGTAGGCCTGTTGCTCGGCATAGGGAGCATCTTGAGCGGGGCGTACCTCGGTGGGCAGCATCATCTCGCCGTGCATGTAGCACATGCGGTAGTAGTCCTGTTCCTGATGACCGAGGGCTACGGTGTCGCCAGCGGGGTAATTGAACACGACGATGTCGCCGAGTTCCACCTGACCTGAACCCTTCACGCGGCGGTAGTCCCAGTGGGGATTGTCAAAGTAGCTCATCTTGCCCGCCAGCAGGGGCATCCACTCAGGGAAGGAGTGCTGCGTCATGGGCATATACAGAGGAGTCTCGGGAATGCGGGGACCGTAACCCACCTTCTCCACCAGCAGATAGTCGCCCGTGAGGAGAGTCTTCTCCAGCGAGGAGGAGGGGATGACGTAGTTCTGGAAGAAGAACTGGTTGAGGAAGTACAATGCCGTGAGGGCAAACACGATGGCATCCACCCAACTCATCACAAGGCGCACGGTAGCGTTCTTGTGGGTCTTCCACCAGTCCATATACTTGGTAATGTAGGCATCAAAGAACAGGGGCAGGGCCAGTACGCCCAACCAACTTTGTACCCACAGGCCAAAGAGAGCCCAGAGCACCAGCACGATACTCAACTTTATCCACTGACGGCGCGGAGCCGACTTGATTCTATTTATCATCTTCATTCTTAATTCATAATTCACCTTTATTTCCCGAAGGGGAACACGTCGTCGATGGTCTGCCAACCCTCGTGGCCGGCCAGATACTCGGCGGCGAGCACGGCACCCAGGGCAAAGCCCTCGCGGTTGTAGGCAGAGTGGGTGATGGTGATGAGATCCTGCGGCGAGTCGTAGGTCACGGTGTGGATGCCGGGCACTTCGCGGCGGCGGATGTCATCCACGCGCAGCACCTCGGGGCTCGTCTCGTGCAGACCCCAGCGCTCCTTGCGGTCGAGTTCCTCCACAATGCCCTCTGCCAGGGTGATGGCGGTGCCACTGGGGGCATCGAGCTTGTGAACATGGTGGGTCTCCTCTAGGTTGACGTCATACTGCGGAAACTGGTTCATCAGGCGAGCCAACTGGCGGTTGATGGCACGGAACACGGCCACGCCCACTGAGAAGTTGCTGGACCACAACAGGGTCTTACCCTCCTCGCGGCAGAGGCGCTGCATCTCGTCCTTCACCTCACCCTTGAGCCAGCCAGTGGAACCGCTGACCACCTTGACACCCTGCTCAAAGCAGCGGCGCACATTGCCCTCTGCCACACTGGGGGCGGTGAACTCAATGGCCACCTCGGCGGAGCGGAAGGCCTCAGAGTCAAAGTCCTGGGTGTTATTGATGTCGATAATGGACACTATCTCGTGCCCACGGCCGTGTGCAGCGGCCTCAATTATGTGGCCCATCTTGCCGTAACCGATCAGTGCTATTTTCATATCTATTTTTGAGTTCTTATTTTTTTTGAGTTTCTTGCGAGTTTTATTTCTCACTTCACTTAATAAGCGGGGCAAAATTACAAAAAAAAAGTCACACTCGCCGATTATAAATATTATATTTTCTAAAAGACAGGCAAGTTTTCTCCAAAATCATTCAATTTCATACGCAAGCAAGCGCACATCTGGGGATTAAAATTTGGTATTTCGCTCACTTATTCGTAACTTTAACCTTGCGGTTTTAGTTACTATCGTTCGGAAACACTCAAATATATTTGGTATTTCGCTCACTTATTCGTAACTTTGCCGGCGGTTATTAATTACACGAAGACTATGATTGGAACTCCTGAGATTATTCTTATTGTGCTGGTAGTGCTGCTTTTGTTTGGTGGCAAAAAGATACCTGAACTGATGCGCGGCCTCGGTAAGGGCGTGAAGAGTTTTAAAGACGGCATGAAGGGCATCGACGCCCCCGAGGAATCCCGAAAGGATGCAGAATGATGACGGCCTGATGCCGACAGAAGGGCAAACATTCTGGGATCACCTAGATGTGCTGCGCAGTTGCTTATGGCGCATACTGCTAGCGATGGTGGCAGGAGGCATAACGGCCTTCTGTCTCAAGGAACCCATCTTTAGCTTAGTGCTTGCACCGAGTTGCAGCGACTTTCCGCTCTACAAGTGGCTGGGGGCTGAGACCTTCTCCTTGCACCTTATCAACACTGGCCTGACGGAGCAGATAATGATCCACCTCAAGGTGGCACTATCCGTAGGTGTGCTGTTGGTTTCGCCCTACATCATCTATGTGCTCTACGGCTTTGTGGCTCCCGCCCTCTATGCCCACGAACGGCGCTACTCCCTCAGGCTCACGCTAGCTGGCTATGCCATGTTTATGGTAGGTGTAACGCTGAACTACCTACTATTATTCCCCCTCACGGTGCGCTTCTTGGGAACCTACCAGGTGAGTACAGAGGTAGAAAACCTACTGACAATCAGCTCCTATGTTGACACTCTACTCATGATGAGTCTCGTGTTTGGTGCAGTGAGTGAGATGCCTGTACTCTCGTGGCTCCTAGGACGCATGGGTGTGCTGCGGGCCAAATGGATGCGACACTTTCGGCGCCATGCCATAGTGGCTATCCTGGTGGTCGCTGCCATTGTGACACCTACTGCCGATGCCTTTACTCTGATGGTCGTGTCACTGCCCATTTGGCTGCTCTACGAGGTGAGTATATTTATTGTTGGACACACTAATAAATTATCATAATGTTACGCAAGATTAGGATTGTGTTGGCAACCATTATGTTTGCCCTAATCACACTGTTGTTTCTCGACTTCACTGGCACTCTTCACCACTATCTAGGCTGGGTGGCCAAGGTACAACTACTGCCCGCCATACTGGCACTCAATGTGGGTGTCATCATTGGCCTAGTTCTACTGACACTTCTACTGGGCCGTATTTACTGTTCAGTGATATGTCCGCTAGGCATTATGCAGGACCTGCTAAGTCACCTCAATCGCCGCAAATTGCGCTATTCTTATTCCCCTGCTATGACAGTGCTGCGCTGGAGTGTCTTCGCTGTGTTTGTAGCCACACTGCTAGCAGGTTTCGGCTCACTGGCCAGTCTGCTGGCCCCCTATAGTAGTTATGGCCGTATGGCGCAGACACTACTGCAGCCTCTCTATATCGCTGCGAACAATCTGCTAGCTATGGCGGCAGAGCACATGCACAGCTACGCCCTGTATGAGCGTGAGGTGTGGGTGCGCTCGCTGCCTACGCTGGGAGTGGCCCTCAGCAGTTTTGTACTCGTGGCTGTATTGGCATGGCGAGGTGGTCGCACCTACTGCAACACACTCTGCCCCGTGGGCACCCTGCTGGGTCTGCTGGCTCGCTACTCCCGTCTGAAGGTCGTGATTGATGCTGACCGCTGCAAGGGCTGTCGCAAGTGTGAGCGCAACTGCAAGACCTCCTGTATCAACATCAAGACTCACACAGTAGATTACTCCCGCTGCGTGGCCTGCGGCAACTGTCTGGATCATTGCAGCTTTGGTGCCATGGCCTATGGTCATAAGCCCACCATTGATCGCGAGAACCAGTTGGTGACTGAGAAGCAGAGCACCAACGGAGGCCGCCGCGAGTTTCTTATAGGCACAGGCATCGCTCTGGCAACCGCCGCTTTGGCGCAGGAAAAGAAGAAGGTCGATGGCGGCCTAGCAGCTATTGAGGATAAGGTTACTCCCGAGCGCCACACCCCCATCACGCCTGCCGGTTCACTGTCAGCCAGCCACATGCAGCAGCACTGCACCGCCTGTCAGCTCTGCGTGAGTGAGTGTCCCAACGATGTACTGCGTCCCAGCACCAGCCTGAACAAGTTCATGCAGCCCACCATGAGCTATGAACGTGGCTACTGTCGCCCAGAGTGCAACCGCTGCGCCAGTGTCTGCCCCACGGGAGCCATCAAACCCATCACGCTGGCCGACAAGTCCTCCACGCAGATAGGCCATGCCGTGTGGGTCAAGAAGAACTGCCTGCCCGCCACGCAGGATGTGGAGTGCGGCAATTGCGCCCGCCACTGTCCCGCTGGTGCCATACAGATGATACACCCCGCAGGTGACGAGTCACGACACAAGGTGCCTGCCATCAATACGGCTCGCTGCATTGGTTGCGGTGCCTGCGAAAACTTGTGCCCTGCTCGCCCCTTCAGCGCAATCTATGTCGAAGGCAACGAGGTGCATAGGGAGGTTTAGAGATTAGAGATTAGAGACTAGAGTTTAATGATTATGAGCAAGAAGATAGACAGACGAGATTTTCTCAAGATATTTGGCGGTGCCACTGCCGCCTCGTCGGCAGTTCTGAGTGCCTGTACGGGTCGCAATGCCCAGCAGACCACCGCTGACCAACAGGAGCCACCGACCGATCAGATGACCCTGCGCCGCAATCCCCACACGGGCGACCAGGTGTCGCTCTTGGGCTACGGCATGATGCGACTCCCCGTGGTAGGAGGTGGCGCGGGTCGCGAGCATCCCGAGGCTGACATCGACCAGGATATGGTCAACCGCCAGGTGGATTACGCCATAGAGCATGGCGTGAACCTCTTCGACACCTCCCCCGCCTACTGCCAGGGGCGTTCGGAGAGGGCCACGGGTATTGCTCTCTCCCGTCACAAGCGCAGCGAATACTTCGTCTCCACCAAGTTGAGCAACTTTTCCGCCGCCACCTGGAGTCTAAGCGCCAGTCAGGAGATGTTCCACAATAGCCTGAAGAACCTGCAAGTGGATTATGTGGATTATCTCCTGCTGCACTGTTGCGGTTTGGGAGCTGAGGGGGCCGATGGTCGTCAGCTTAGTGGTATGGAGGCCTTCTACGCTCGCTTTGTAGATAACCACCTCATTGACTGGCTCAGCCAGCAGCGCGAAGCCGGCAAGATTCGCAATCTCGGATTCTCCTACCACGGCGATGTAGAGGTATTCAACCTCCTGCTACGCTGGCACGACGAGGGACGTTATCACTTTGACTTCGTCCTGATCGAACTCAACTACCTCGACTGGAACTTTGCCGACGAAATCAATCCCAGAAACACCGATGCCGTGTATCTCTACAACGAGCTCCACAACCGTGGCATCCCCGCCCTGGTAATGGAGCCCCTGCTCGGTGGTCGTCTGGCCAATGTGCCCGACCCCATCGTGGCCAAGATGAAGGAGCGCCGTCCCGAGGACTCCGTGGCTAGTTGGGCCTTTCGCTTTGCTGGAACCCACGAGGGAGTACTCAGCGTGCTCTCGGGGATGACCTATATGGAGCATCTGCGCGAGAATATCCGCACCTATGCCCCGTTGCAGCCCATCACTCAGGAGGAGGACGACTTTCTGATGGAGATCGCCCGCGACATCTACGACCTCAAGACCATACCCTGCAACGAGTGCCAATACTGCATGCCCTGCCCCTACGGCATCAACATCCCCGCCATCTTTGTGCACTACAATAGGATGATCAAGGAGGGCAATCTTCCCCACAGTCGTCGCAGCGAGGAGTATGAGCGTCAGCGCAAGTCCTTCCTCGTGGGCTACGACCGTAGCGTGCCCCGTCTGCGTCAGGCCGACCACTGTGTGGGCTGTGGCCGTTGCGTGAGTCACTGTCCGCAGCGCATCGCTATTCCAGCCGAGCTCCATCGTATCGACACCTTTGTAGAGAACCTCAAGCGCAATGGCCTTGTGCCCGACTGCACGCAATAGTATGCAGTCACTCATCGCCCGTCTAGCAGAGCCGACGGTGCGCGGTATTCTGCGCACCACCACGGGAGAGGAGCGTGTGTTCCCCCATCGGGGAGTGCGCGACCTCTATGAGCTACTGACCACCGAGCCCCAGGCCCTAAGGGGAGCGCAACTTGCCGACCGTGTGATAGGTCGCGGTGCTGCCCTCCTGCTCGTTCGCGGCGGTGTCCGCGAGGTCTATGCCCATGTGATGAGTCAGGGTGCCCTCGCCGTGCTCCGTGATGCAGGCATCCAGACGAGCTATGCCTCCCTCCAACCTTATATAATAAATCGCGCAGGTACAGGGATGTGCCCCGTAGAGCAACTCACCCAGAACACCACCTCCCCCGATGAGGCCTACCAATGCATTGGGAGGTTTCTGTGTGAAATGTCAAATAAATAATAAAGATATTTATATAACACCCCAATAAAGATATGACAACTCTTTCCCTCACAGAGCGCCGCTTTTATGCGTTCACCCCCCTCTTTATTGCAGGCAATGTGGTGCTACCACAGTTGTGCCACCTCATTCCTCAGGGTGGACTCATCCTGTTGCCCATCTACTTCTTTACCCTTGTTGCTGGCTACCGCTTTGGTATGGCAGCAGGTTTGGCCACGGCCATCTGTTCGCCGTTGGTCAATCACCTGCTCTTCGGTATGCCCTCCGCCGCAGTACTCCCCATCCTGCTCTTCAAGAGTGTCGCGCTAGCTCTGGCAGCCGCGCTGGTAGCCCGTCGTCTAGGGCGTGCCACCCTGGGTGGTATCGCCCTCACTGTAGTGGCCTATCAACTGGTGGGTATTCTCTTTGAGTGGCCCATGACGGGTAGCCTTCAGGCTGCCGTGCAGGATGTTGTCCTCGGTTATCCTGGCCTGCTGATACAGGTATTTGTGGGCTACTGGACTATAAGCCGCATAGCTGAGTAGCCCATACCCCATTTTGGTCCTCGCTGACAAGAGAGAGAGGGTGTGTCAAAGTCGATGTAGAGACTTCTTGACACACCCTCTCTCTTTTTTTTTTTGGGGGGGGGTACGGGCGACAAACCCGCTGAGACGTTAGCGCAGAACCCTGCGGCCTCCTACGATGTTCACGCCGCGCTGCAGCTGGCGTATCTGCTGTCCCTGAATGTTGTAGATGGGAGCAGAGGTGTGCAGTGCGGGAGTGAGCATCTCCTGGCACCCCGTGGTGCTGCCAGAGAGGACAGGTGCCTTGGCATAGAAGGGCAGGGAGGCAAAGGATGCTGCTATGGTGTTGTGCACCTCGCTGTTCTTGTAGTCCTTGTCATACGCATTGTAGTCGTCCCATGAGCTGACAAAGGCCACAACGTCCATGTTCTGGGCGTTGGTTACCACACCACCTATCTTGGCGGGCAGATAGTACTGCCTCTCCACCTGGAAGGTACCGTCTGGCTTAACGTCAAAGACATCACCGAACACACTCTCCGTCAGGCAGGCACGCGACACACCATTGTGCACGTAGTTGCTTATCCTTCCATTAGGCGTGGACTGGTAGGCCACGATACCATTCTGAGCGATAACTATATTGATGCGAGGATCGGGCAGGTTGATATCCCTGAGCTTGCCGCTCACAACGACGTTCAGCTCACCCGTGGCAGGATTATAGGTAGAACCATCGAGAGAGAGGCTCACCTGGCAGGGACGACCAAAGCGGTCTGCTACACGATCCTGGTTCTTGATGGAGGTGGCAAGCGTCATGTAGTCGCTGCCGCGTTCCATCTGGTTGCCCTGGTAGCCACAGCGATCAACGAGGTAGCTGGGATAGGAACTGGGATTCCATCCGCGTGCAAAGGCATGGTGCAGGTCGGGCATGCACATCTGGTCATTGTTGAAGGAGTAGTTGCGTAGCTCGTAGATCTTGTCCTCCAGATCGTGCTCCTCTATGTAGCCACCAAGTGTGACATCGTGGGTGTAGCACGCAGGGCAACCCTGACCCGTAAACTTGTCGATAAGCACGCGGTGGCGCTTGTAGTAGTCAAAGTCAAAGTCGGAGGGCTGGATGTCATCCTGCTCCACGTCGAAGGTCTCTGTGCCCCAACCGATGGTGATGCTCTTGAGGAGGCAAGCGGGGTTTTCGGCACGTAGAGCTACATAGGTATAGTTGGGCGCAACCACGAGGGTGCTAGTGCCACCCTTGGCAAACTGGCCGATGAGGGTGCCCTTCTTGCTGTCGTCCCACACGTCGGAGGATGAGGTATAGGGCTTGTCGGACACAAAGACTGAGATGGTGTCCGAGGGACCTAGTTCCTGCAGCCAGTCTATGCTCACCTTGCGCACATATCCACCTGGCTTAGTGGTCACGATGCCACAGGGCTTGTAGTCGTTGCGCATCCAGATGCACTCCGTCTTGTCGCTGCTCGCTAGACAGGTGGCATATACGGCCCCCGTCTTGCCCGTGAGGGTCTCGTTCTTCCACTCAGTGCTGATGCGGGCTGAGGTATAGTCAATCACATCGCTGCCTGTGAGCAGAGGACGCAGAGACTGCACCTGGCCAGGGAGCTTGTCCTCATGGTCATCGTTGGCGGCTATCTGTATGATCTCATCGCTCCAGTCGGTATAGCCTGGGGCGGAAACGTAGAGGGTAGCCTTGCCGGGGGTGGCGTTCTTGCTGATCTTGAGAGTAGCATAGCCACGGCTGTTCGTAGCGGCCACTGCCCAGATGTGGCGGCCCTCACTCAGGCAGACTACGGCATTGGGCACGGCCTTCACCCTGAAGGTATGGCCCGCCATGAGCTCGCCCTCACGCTGCACCTGCATAGTGAGGGGTGCCTTGCTATAAGGCTGATAGGTGGGATCGCCAAAGAGCTCGTAGTACTCCTGCGTCACGCTCACATACTTCTCTACGTAGGCGTTGACGGAGTAGGCACCGATAGCCACGGCCTCGCCTAGTGTGCGGGCGTGCTGGTTGAGGGGATCCTCATCGGCATAGGGGAACATGCTAGCCATAAAGCCCAGATAGCTCTGTCCCTCTCTGTTGCCTCCCATCATAAACTTGAGGTTGGGCGTGTCAAAGCTCTCACGTGTGGCTCCGACAAAGGCTACCGTACCAGCCTTGTCGCGGCGCTGCATGGTCTCTGCGAGGCAGGGGACAGAACGGTCGTCAAACTGACCCGTCAGACAGGTGATGGCAAGCATCAGAGGATACTTGTCCGTATTGGCTAGTGTGCTAGCGTTGTAGGTATTGTACAGGCCACTGCCGAGTCCGTTCCAGCTACCATGACCAAAGTATGTCACCATGGCGCTGCCCTGGTTGATGAGGCTATTGAGTGTCTCGCCATTGAAGTAGGTCTTCTTCTGCACCATAGAGCCACAGTGGTTCTGTATGTAGTTGGCGGTATATTCGTAGCCCTCCTTCATGATTTCGCTCTGCAGCACAACAGAGGTGTCGAGCCACTTGCCACTGGCATTGGAGAGCTTTGACATGTACTGAGTCTTGTACATCTGGACGCGCAGATCAGCCTCCGTATCGGCGGAGAAGCGGCCAACGTACGCCTCGGGATAGTTGTCGCCCGTGTATTCGCCATAGAAGTAGTCCGTGGCATAGGGTGTAGTAGTGGGGTATGTTCCCTTGAAGGGAGGCACGTGATAGTCGTCACCCATAATGAGGACAAAGGCGGGGCCTACCTCCTTAAGTCGAGTCTGTATGGCTGTTGCCAGTTCTACGCCCTTCAGCTTGCCACTGGGGTCACAGTCCTCCACATAGACCTCCTCCACATCGTAGCCCTGCTGTGTCTTCCAGAGAGCATAGTCCTGTGCAGCAGACTTGAACTGCTTGACTGTCACGATGGCCATCTTGACGGCCACGCCATGCTGGGGCAGTGAGAGTGTACGCACAAGTGGAGCTCCAGTGAGTTCGGGCTCATCCGTCTCGGTGTCTGTGCCGCCGGGTATATACTCAGTACCGTCATACCACACGCGCACCTTCTGCACAGTATATGTACTACCACTGGCGGCGTTGAGCACGAGCTTGGTGCCTGCACTCTCTTCGGCTGTCCATACGGACACAGCATTGGGGTTGTGCACGAGTTTGCCGCCGCCATTGACAACATAGATCTCGGTGGGACGTGAGGTGTCTCGCTGGTTGCCGCGACCGACCAGCTCCACCACAGCCATCTTCTGGCTGGATGAGAGCGTCATATCGCAGTAGGAGGCTGCGTTCCAGAGGTAAGCTCCTGTGTTGGGACTGGTGGCCTGCTCAAATGTGTAGGCCACTCCGTTCTTCTCGCCCGTCACCATGCTGCCTGTGGTGGGCGACAGGGTGGTGAGGTCGATAATCACATCCTGTGCCATGGCGCATACGCTGCAGAAGGCAAGCAGGAAGAGAGATAGGGGTCTTCGCATAATATTGGTTTAAGAATTAATAGTAACATTAGCAGTGCGCGCGTCATGCGCGGGCATTCTTTGGCTTTGCAAAGTTACGAAAAGTCAGTATATTAGCAAGCTGCAAGGTCCGAAAAGTATGTTCGGAGGGCCAAGTTCTTTAATGGGGGGGGTAATGCAAAGTCGAAGTTGCAATATTGGCAGAATAATCCCTTAAGCCTGACTGAGAAAACTAGACTATACTCTAGGAAACACTAGTCTATACACTAAGGAAAACTAGACCATACACTAAGAAATCGTAGTGTAGGGACTAATAAAAAAACCAGTATCTGGCACGTCAGACTGACAGCCGAAGCACCCTCCAAAAACAGAGGAACCACCATAATGTTTGGAGGCCGCCTAAGAAAAAAGTGAGAGGCATGGGCCATTTCTGCCAGCTTTTTTGTACTTTTGCAGCAGATATACGATACAACCCTCTCTGACATGCTCCTGCTCCCCCTATACTATCTGGCTCCCGTGAGCTACTACAGCCGCATCTACCGCACACTCCTCGCTGGCGAAAACTTCGGCTTTGATCCCCATGACCGCTGGGAGAAGCAGACACTCCGCTCGCGCTGCTACATTGCGGGGCCTCAGGGGCGGATGATGCTGACCATACCTGTTGCTCATGCCGAGCGCGACCAAATGCCGCTACTCTCCGACCACGGCAACTGGCGCCACCAGCACTGGAATGCCCTGGTGAGCAGTTACCGTCAGTCACCCTTCTTTGACTACTATGCTGACGACTTTGCACCACACTATCAGCCAGGGGCGCATCAGTCGCTGCAGTCGCTCAACAGGGCGCTGCACGATGTAGTGTGGGAGCATCTCGGGCTTGGCAGTGTAGTGGCAGGCTCACGTCCCCTACCCCACTCTGACGAGCAGCGGGAATACTACCAGGTATTCAAGTCGCGCACGGGGTTCCTACCCGACCTCTCCATCGTGGACCTCCTTTTCAATATGGGTCCCGAGGCTCGACTGTATCTTTAGACGCAGAACACAGATATACACAAAAATGGCCGCACCCTGGAGCGCGGCCATTTTTGTGTATATTGTGATGCAGTTTAGCGGATGGTCTTGCTGCCCTTCACGATGGTGATACCCTTGGTACCTGCCTCGGCCTTGCGACCCTCGAGGTCGTAGGTAGCAGAGCGCTTAGAGGGGAGAGAGGGGAGCTGAGAGATAGCAGTTACATCCATCTTCTCCGTGAGTATATATACTTTGGTCTGAGCAGGAGCTAGAGTGCCAGTGGTCACGCTACCAGTGAGTTCCTCACTAGTGCCAGCCCATACGTCCTCAACAGTGTAGATCTTGGTGGCATCAAGATAGATGTCGGCAAACTGGATGGTCTTGCCTGTGGCAGTACCATTGGCATTACGGTTGACAACGGCGAGAGCCTTGCGACCCTTGGTGAGGTCCTTGACATATACGTCCATACCTGTGGCAGAGAAGTCCTGACTGTCGGTACCGAGGCGGGGCATATACTCTGCCTGCTGACCGAGGGCATCTTGGCTAATAGAGATGATGGCCTTGTTGGTCAGAATCTCGAGATCCTCGCCCTTGAGCTCATCTACACCAGCGCTGCTGTTGCAGGGATTAGAGGGGTTGGTACGTACGTCGCAGCTGATGCTGAGAGGAGAGGCAAACATACACCAGAGACTCATCTGAGTGCGGCCCTTCTCGCCCTTCAGCTGAGAGGCCTCGGGGAGCTGACCACCATCACGTCCCCAGGTTGCGGTATGGTTGGAGGGGCTACCCTTTCCGTGGAGACCGATACACATCATGTCAAGGTCGTTGAAGTGGTTGACACCAGCCCACATCCAGAGGTCAGGAACCTCATCAGTGCCGCCGAGCACACCGGGGAACTGATGCGTACCGATCCAGTCCTCACGAGCATCCTGAGTGGCGCGCCACATAGAGCTACCTGCCTCTGCACCCCATGTCCAGGGCTGGTTGTTACCCCACTCGCAAGCATTGAACACAAAGGGAACCTCGCCCTCCTGATTCATACGGCTTGCGTTGAGCTCAGCGATAGCATCGCCCATAGCCTTGTAAGACTTGAAGGCATTGCTACCACCACAGAAGTCATACTTGAGGAAGTCAATGCCCCACTCGTCAAACATCTGGATGTGCTGCTTCTCCACACCGAGTGAACCAGGCTGATAGCCACCACAGGTAGCGCCAGCAGCATCGGAGTAGATGCCGACCTTCACACCCTTGGCATTAACCCCATCTACGAAGGACTTCATGTCGGGGAATTTGGTCTTGTCGTTCGTCAGAGTCGAGTTGTTGCCCTTGGTACCTGTGCCCCAAGCATCGTCAATCTCGATGGTGTTGAAGCCGACTGCCTTCAGTCCCTTGTCAACGAGGCCCTGAGCGGTCTCGGTGAGGTTCTTGTGGTCGATGGTGTTCTTGAACCAGTTCCAGCTTACCCATACCATACCAGGAGTGGGAGACTGCAGGAACTTGCTCACAGTGAGGCTTACCTTTGCCTTGGTGTTATCCGAGAGCACAACATTGTAGTAGTAGGTACCCTCAGTTTCGGGAGCGTGGCCCCAGACATACTTGTATTGGTTGCCTACAGTAGCGCGCTCATCCTTGAGTACGAGATCACTGCTGGCAAGTTCGTCAAGAAGTTCGATACTCTGCACGGTCACAGCACCCTCAGCCACGAGCTTATGCATGTACTCCTTGCCAGGCTCAGAGAACATAGTCACAGCGCAAGCCAGAGAGCCTACATTGGTATTGGTAATCTCCCACTTGGAATTGCCATCGTTGTTATCCCACAGGCTGAGCACCCTGCCTACACTGCCACCGCAGAAGTTCCAGCCTGCGGTACCGCCCTGCTCAGGAGTAATGCAGATCTGGCTGTCAAAAGTCCAGCACTTGGCAGTAGCCTGGTCGGCGGTGAGCTGAATCTTGCTACCACTCTGGGTTGCAGAGGGAGTGCCATTGCCCGTAGAGGTGGCATAAACAAACTTGCTGGCAGTGAGGTCGTAGATGTAGTACTTTCCTACTTCTGTGCCATTGATGAAGATGAACTTATCTGCCTCCTTGCGGTTGTTGGTACCCAACAGATTGCCATTGGCATCGAGGCGGGGATAATATCCTTGAGGATTCTTGATGTAGTACGATGCGGCATTAGCCTTGTCAGCCAGATTGGCAATGGGCTCAAAAATCTGAGTAAAATTGATGTGAATCTGGTAGTTGAGATTGTCAACAGTAATGTCATACACATTACCATTGCCGCAGTTCTCCACGCTCACATTCTCCTTGCTCAGAGTACCCTCTGCCATATAGGTAGCACCTACAGTCCATGACTCATCAGGCTGGACTGGAGTGCCGTTGATCTTGATGACTACACCCTCAGGCACACCACCGCTGATCACAGCATACTCAGTGGGCTCAACCTTACCCATAATCTTGGACTCTGCGGCTGCAATATTGTCCGCATAGGTTGTCTTGAGCGTAGTAGCTAGGCTACTCTCCACAGCCTCAATGTTCAGGTTACAACCATTGTCGTTAGCATTGTTGTACCAACGTACACCACCGCTACCCTGAGTGCCCCACCAAGCAGATATGCTCAGGTAGGAACCAGAGTAGTTTCCCTTGATCCAGAACTGGCCGCTCTTGGCGGTGCTGGGCTCAATAGTTACATAGTTCTCAGCATCAATTTCAGCCCAGGTGTTGGCACCATCGTTGGTAGTGGGCTTGCTCACGGTCTGGGCGTTGGCGAGGTTGTAGAACCAGGTCTTGCCGTTGTGGGTCTTGATGGCCCAGTAGCCACACACGCCCTCTGAGTTGAGGGCCTTGCCAGTGGCATTGGCATAGTCGGTGGTCATGTTGCCCACCTCAGCCAGATAGACACGCTGGTCATTACCGGTCTTGTAAGCAATCGCACCACGCTGGGTGTAACTGCTTTCAGGATTAGGGCATACGATAGTGTAGATGCCATCCGCAGGAGTCTGCGCCCAAGTTCCGATGCTGGCCAACAGCATCAAAACCAAAAGAGTTAAGTGTTTCTTCATTGTATTTAGGTTAAGTGTGTAAAATTTACGGATTTAGTACCGCCGGCGCAAATTTAACACAAAAACAGCATTTAGCCATCTTTCAGCCCGATAAACCATTATCTTTTTCTTACCCCCCCCGAATTTGCAACTCACAGTTTACAATACTATATTCCTGACCTGAAAATTTTGCAATCTTCTACAACCACCATAGGTTCATATACGACCACTATATACTAAAGTAATAGAAATTGGCATACTCCCATAGTCGTAGTCTTGCACAGCCTAAGTATTCTTGCACAGCCAAGGTTGCGCTACAGAATAAACGAACCGAAGTGTGTAGCCGTGTAAGATATATAGCAGAAAATGTGAGTATCAACAAGAATCTGTATAAAAAAAACGCCAGGACCCTTTCGAGTTCTGGCGCACTACATATGTATGGGGGATTATCCTATGGTAATGAGGGTGGTGCCTTCCATCACGCTGTCGCCGGGGGCACAGCAGATGCCGGTCACGTTGCCATCCTGCTCGGCCTGGATGTTGTTCTCCATCTTCATGGCCTCAAGCACGAGAACGGTGTCGCCCTTCTTGACGGCCTGGCCCTGCTGCACGAGTACCTTGGTGACTACGCCAGGGAGAGGAGCCTTGATGGGGGTGCCGGCACCAGCCTCGCCCTTAGCGGGAGCGGCAGGGGCAGCTGCAGGAGCAGTGGACACGGGAGCTGCGGGAGCCGCAGCGGGAGCACCGCCTTCGAGGTTGGGAAGGTCGCCTTCGGTGAGGCTGCCATGAATCTGAACATCAAAGTCGAGGCCATTGACCTTGACCTTGGCTACGCTGCCCTTGATGCTCTCAATCTGCACATCGTAGGCTGCGCCATTTATGGTATAGCTGTATTGTTTCATAATATGAAGCCTCTCCCCGTCAAAGCTTCCTTCGGAACTTTGCCACCCCTCCCCTATTAGGGAGGGGGATATACCTCTGAAGGGTGGAGGCGATTATCTGTTATTGTTTACTACTGTTTATTCTCTCATTGAGTTTAGCTGCCTTTAGCCGCATTCTCCCCCTCCCTAATAGGGGAGGGGTGGCGCGGTGCGTTAGCAGCCGCGACGGGGAGAGGCTGTATTAAATTGCCTTTGCGGATTGTTCCACAGGGTAGAGCGGCGCTGAACGGTGATGGTGGTCACGGACTCGTCGTCGTGTACCTCGGTGGCAGCATCCTCTGCCAGGGCGAGGCTGATGACGGCGGCATAGTGGGCCATCTGCTCAGGCGTAGACTCGGCACCCTCAGCGCTGACCAGCTGGCCAGCGGCATTGATGGTGAGGGAGAGTTCCTGGCCTCCTATATTATATTTATATGTCTTCACGGTGTGTTTTTAAATTTCAAATAAAAAATAACAAATTCAGAATATGAGCGAACTCATAATTCATCTTTCATAATTCTTATTTCTTATTTTCTATTTCTTAATTTATTATTTAATCACAGGGGCAGACAGGAGTGCTTCTTGGCGGGACGGCTGTCGGTCTTGGTCTCGATCTGGGCCAGAGCGCGGCAAATGCGCAGGCGGGTGTTGCGAGGCTCGATGACGTCGTCGATGTAGCCAAACTCTGCAGCCTTGTAGGGGTTGGTGAAGAGGTCGTTATACTCCTTCTCCTTCTCAGCGAGGAATGCCTTGGGGTCCTCGTGGTTCTTGGCCTCCTTGGCAGAGAGGATAGCCACGGCACCACTGGCACCCATCACGGCGATCTCAGCGGAAGGCCAGGCGTAGTTCATGTCGGTCTTGAGCTGCTTGGAGCCCATCACGATGTGGGAGCCGCCGTAGGACTTGCGCAAGGTGACGGTCACCTTGGGTACAGTGGCCTCGCCGTAAGCATAGAGCAACTTGGCACCGTGGGAGATGACGGCGTTGTATTCCTGACCTGTGCCGGGCAGGAAGCCGGGAACGTCCACGAGACTCACGATAGGAATGTTGAAGGCATCGCAGAAGCGCACGAAGCGAGCGGCCTTGCGGCTGGCGTTGCAGTCGAGCACGCCGGCATAAACCTTGGGCTGGTTGGCCACCACACCTACGCTCTGACCATTGAAGCGGGCAAAGCCGATGATGATATTCTTGGCAAAGTCCTTCTGCACCTCCAGGAACTCACCGTTATCCACTACAGAGGAGATGACCTCGTACATGTCGTAGGCCATGTTGGGGTTGTCGGGGATAATCTCGTTGAGGTAGTCGTCCTTGCGGTCGATGGGGTCGGTGCACTCCACACGGGGAGCACGCTCGAGGTTGTTCTGGGGCAGATAGGAGAGCAGTTTGCGGATAAGAGCGGCGAACTCTTCCTCGCTCTTTGCGGTGAAGTGGCATACACCACTCTTCTTGCTGTGGACGCTGGCACCGCCGAGGTCCTCCTGGCTCACATCCTCACCCGTGACGGTCTTTACGACCTTGGGACCGGTGAGGAACATGTAGCTGACACCCTCGAGCATCACTACGAAGTCGGTGAGGGCGGGGCTATACACAGCACCACCGGCACAGGGGCCGCAGATACCGCTGATCTGGGGAATCACACCGCTGGCCTCGATGTTGCGCTGGAAGATATTGGCAAAGCCAGCCAGAGAGTTGATACCCTCCTGGATGCGGGCACCGCCGGAGTCGTTCAGGCCGATGCAGGGCGCACCCATCTTGAGGGCGAGGTCCTGTACCTTGTTGATCTTCTCGGCCATGGTCTCGGAGAGAGAACCGCCGTTGACGGTGAAGTCCTGGGCATAGACATACACCAGGCGACCGTTGATAGTACCAGAGCCGCACACCACGCCATCGCCGTAGAAGTGCTTCTTCTCCATACCGAAGTTGTGGCAGCGATGCAGTTTGAACATGTCCATCTCCTCGAAGGAGTTGGGGTCGAGGAGCAGGTCGATACGCTCGCGGGCTGTAGCCTTGCCCTTGGCATGCTGCTTCTCGATGGCTACTTCGCCACCGCCGAGGCGTGCTTTCTCACGCATCTCGACGAGGGCCTTAATCTTTTGTTGTTGTAGATTCATATTTATATAATATTATTTTACAGATGTGATGCGTACCTTAAATGTCATCGGCTCATTGGGCACGCAGTACTGGGGCAGAGTGCCTACGTCGTGGCCGCAAGAGGCATTGCCGATACCACGATGCCAAGCATCGAGGTGCAGGATGTTGTAGCCCAGGGGTTGGAGTACCCACTGGTGCTGGGCATTCATGAGCTCAGCATCGGTGTTGCGATTGAGGGAGAAGCTCACATTGCCCTCTGTCTGGATGCGGATGCCACGGCCGCCCTTGTCCGTCAGCACGAGGTCACGAAGCTGGGTGCGCTCACCGTTGGTCTGGGGCTTAATGTAGGGCTCGCCGAGGCCGTCAACGGTGGAAGTCCACCACTGTGCCACCTGACCATCGTGACGATCCACGCTGTTCTCCCAGGGTCCGAGAGCGTAGTAGCTGACATGATTGAGCGTGCTATCGATGCCACAGACAATACCTGCACGGCGCAGGTCGGCGGTGTGGGGCGTGAAGGTCAGCTGAGCATCCACGATGCCCTGGGGATATACTGTGTATTCGGCATCGAGCTGGCAGAGCTTGCCGCCGCGATGGGTATGGATAATGAGATTGCCGGCCTCATCGACGGAGTGCTCAATAGTAGCCTCAGCATTCATACCCGTCTCGGTGCGACCGAAGCGGTCGTTCTCAATCCAGCGGTGGTTGGTATAGTCAAAGCCGAAACCGCCAGTGAGTACCTCGCGGCCCTTGAATTTGAGAGAGGTGAGCACGCCTGTGGTGTTGTCCACGGCGATGGTGACGTTCTCGTTCTGGAAGGTCTCGCTGGGGAGCAGAGCAAGAGTGTGAGGCACCTTTGCCCAACTGGTGCCCTTGGCCTTGACGGCGGGCAGAGCGGGACGACCCGTCAGCGCAAACTGCTCCACAGACACCTCGTGGTGGGCATCGGCCCAGGTGGTGGCGGAGCGCTTCTGCACGCGGAGAGTGAGGAGGTATTCGTTCTTGGCATCTACACCTGCGGCCACCTTCTTGGGCAGTTTGATATCGATAACCTCAGCCTCACCGGGAGCGATGGCGGGCAGAGCCTGCAGGCGGCGACCCACTACGGTGCCGTCCTTCACGAGTTCGGCGATGAGGTCGTAGCCCTGGAGGTTGTCGAAGGCGTAGCCGTTCTTAACCTGACACTTGACGCTGGTCAGCGTGCCATTCATAGCGCTCTCGGGAACGAGGGCGAGCTTGACATAAGCATAGGCTGCCTTGACTTCCTTCAGCTTGGGGCTCTCCTCGCGAGTGGCGAGCAGAATACCATTGGAGCAGAAGTTGCCCTGATGGGGGCCGGGATAGTCATAACCCGTGTGGAGGCGACGGATGCCCTGCTTCAGTTCCTGAGGATCGTAGATGGCCTGATCCACCCAGTCCCAGATGCAACCACCGATGCAGGCATCGCTGCTCTCGATGATGTCCCAGTACTCACGGAGATTGCCGATGGCATTACCCATAGCGTGGGCGTACTCGCAGAGGAACATGGGCTTGTCCAGGCCAGAGGTATTCTTGCGCATCCAGGCCTGGCCGGGGTACATCTTGCTGTAGAAGTCGGAGAAGCGGCCACCGCCGTACTCACCATTGGAGCGTGTGCCCTCGTAGTGAACGGGGCGCGTGGGGTCGAGCTTCTTGGCGGCATTGTAGCAGGGACCGAAGTTCTCGCCGTTGCCAGCCTCATTGCCGAGGCTCCACATGATGACGGAAGCGTGGTTGCGATCGCGGAGTACCATGCGGTCGATACGATCCACCATGGCAGGCACCCAGCTCTCCTTGCTGGAGAGGGTCTGGTTGGCATGGTCCTCGTTGTCTGCCTCGCAGCAGGTGTAGAGACCGTAGTGGTCGAACATGGCATACATGCGGGCGGGGTTGGGATAGTGGGAGGTGCGGATACAGTTGAGGTTGTTCTGCTACATGAGCAGCACGTCGCGGAGCATGGTCTCGTTGGTCACAGCACGACCACGCTCGGGGTCGGTATCGTGGCGGTTGGCACCCTTAAGGAGCACGGGCTGGCCGTTGACCAGCAACTTGGTGCCCTCAATCTTAACCTCGCGAATACCCACCTTAGTGGAGAAGGCATAGCCATCCTGCACCACACGGAGGGTGTAGAGGTTGGGCTGCTCAGCGTTCCATAATTGAGCACTATTCACTACAACCTCACTACCCCCTCCGGCGCTATGCGCCACCTCCCCCTTTATGGGGAGGCCCTGCGGATCGTAAAGGGAGATGGAGGCGTTGGTGACGGAGTTACCGTGGATGTCGGCGAGTTTGATATTCACAGTAGCCTCTGTGTAGTCCTTGTTGAGGGTGGTAGTGATGATATGGTCATACACAGCGCCCTTGGGCATGTTGTAGAGATACACATCGCGGTAGATGCCGCTCATGCGCCACATATCCTGACACTCCAGATAGGAGCCATCGCACCAGCGGAACACCTGCACAGCAAGGGTATTCTCACCATCGCAGAGGTAGGGAGCGATGTCAAACTCGTGGTCGTTGTTGGCACCCTGGGTGTAGCCCACATACTGGCCATTCACCCACACATTGGCAGCAGAATAGATACCGCCGAAGTGCAGGATGGTACTACGGCCCTGCTGGCGCCACTCGGCGGGTACTGTGAAGGTGCGCAGATAAGAGCCCACGGGGTTGATGCCGTAGTTCTTGCCACCATCATTGAAGCCGGGGCGCGCCTTGATATAAGGAGGCGTATTGGCGTGGGGATATTCCACGTTGCAATAGAGGGGCCTGTCGTAGCCCTGCATCTCCCAATTGGAGGGCACGGGAATCGGAGCGAATGATGAATTATGAATTAAGAAAGAAGAATTAGAGGCAAGTCCATCGTGTATCTGTGAGGCGGTAATCTCGCTGATGTCAGGGCGCTGACTGGGTTCACTCACTAGATTGAAGAGCCAATCACCATTCAGGCTCTGGTAGAGGCTGCTCTTGGGTTCCGTCCAGGGGGTATCGTAGTAGGCCTTGTCGGCGAGCATTTCCTGCTCGGAGGCATAAGGCATAAGGGTGGCATGACCGGGAAGCTTGTTGATACCGAAGATGGTCTCGTCCTCCCAGATGGGGGCGGCGAGTTTGGGCTTCTCCACCTGCTGAGCATAGAACCAGGCGTCCTTATCCTTGAGGTCGATGGCAGTCTGCTTGAGTTCGCCGTCACGTAGCACGTACATCTGCTGGCGGTTTACACTCACGATGGCGAAGGGCATAACCCACTTGGTTTCGCCGGCCTCGTCCACCTTGACCCACTCGGGCGTGGTGGGAACGAACTCAAACTTGTTGTTGGCGTAGTTGCCAGAAGGTCCCCACTGCAGGAGAAAGTCGATGGAGTGGTTGTTGCCACCATCGTCGAAGGCTGCGCTATAGAAGGAGCCCGTCACAACGCGCTGCTTGAAGTCCAGCATCTTCACCTGCCAGTACTGGCCGCGGTTCTCCTTGCTGGGCTGCTCAGCCACGATGTGGGCACCATCGCCGCCATCGTCCTTATTGCCGATTACCAATGAAGTCTGGGTGAAGGGGCGCAACTGGTAGGTCTCGTTGGCATCAAAACCCTGACGCTGGGTGCGAGGAATAATGAAGTAGCAGTCGCCAGCCTTCAGCGCCTTCTCCTTCTCCACGAGGGCGAACTTGCCTCCCTTACAGGTGAGATAGTAGCCAGGCTTGTTGGCAGGCTCAAGAGTTGCACCATCGCCCACCTTCCAGAGCTGCGCCTCGTCGGAGCCATTGTTCTCACCGAGTTCAATGCTGTTGCCATTGACACGAATAGCGAGATTATTAAAGGGACAGATGATGCGATACGAGCCACTCAACTCGGAGAAAGTCCAATGCTGAGCAGGATCACTCTCGTTGGTAGTGGCGAGCAGGAGTTTTCCATCGGGCGTTGCACCGAGGGACGTGTTGCTTACCTTATTGCCACCATTGGTCTTGTTGACAATGCGATAGAGCGTACCATTGCCAAATACATTTTCGGCACAAACACTAAAGGCGCAGAGGACAAACAGTACTGCAGTAAATAGATGTCGCGCGTTTTTCATAGCGTGTGTATATTTTTATTGCGTGGCAAAGATACAAATAAATCCCCACACGGCCAAGCCGCGCGGGGATTATTTGGACTTTAGGCCTCAGCCTAAGGGATTTCGTTTACTTTACGAGACGCTTTTTGCCCTCAACCAGGTAGATTCCTGCAGGGAGCTTACTCGTAGCGTACAAGCGACCAGAGAGATCGTAGGTAGTACCTACAACAGTCGCGCCTGCTACAGAGTTCACACCAACAGTGGAATTCTCCGCCTCCACAAAGAGGAGACGACTACCCTTGTCTGAAGAAAAGGCGTCGCTGTTATTCCAGAGAGCAAGGTACTGACCACGACTGTTGAAGCAGTCGTACTCTGTGCCATGCTTACGAAAGGAAAAACCCTCACCGTTCTCATGGAAGTCAAAGCGAGTGGTTACATCGTTGGTAACGGAAGTCGTCTTGTACATCTTGCAACGAGCACCAGCCTCACTACCAGTAACACCAAGCACCATACCAGGACCAGCAGCTACATTATAGAACTGGTAGCCCTCCTCATCAGTGCCACACACAACCCACTGACCAGCTTCATCCTCGGGCATAGTGCCGTTAGAGAGCTTGAGGTTTCCCTCCAGGTCGGTGTAATCCACTGCAGTGCTGATCCAAGCATTCTCGTTGGCACAGTTCTGCACGTAGTATGCCTTGCTACCTGCTGTCCAACCGTTGGCGCTGGGAGCGGGGCTGGCATAGGGAAAGGTTACACCCTCCAGAGGAGCGGGGGGCAGTGTACCCTTCTCGACCATCAAACCCTCGATACGCACATCGGCGCTAAAGTCAGAGGCAGGAATAGTGTAGGTGTCGTCCTCAGCAAACTGGCTGTAGTTAATCACCTTGTAAGTCCACTGGGGGTTGCTGTGCACAAGGCTGTCGCCAGCCATGTTATAACCCGTACGGATAATCATACCCGCATAGTCAAAGCCTTTTTCTGGCTGTGCCTTAACCTTGAGGGAGGTGAGACGCTGATGGCTGTAGTTTTCAATCTTGCCACCATCAGCCAAGAGGATGTCACCATTACGCTGGTCATTGTTTACGGTCACAGTGGTCACAGCGGGATCATACACATTGAGGAGCATATCCATAATGGCACCGCGGTTGTCCACGATAAAGTTGCCATTGGCACCATTGTTACCAGCAGGATCGGTGCTCTCCCAGTCCACCTTACCGCGGAGGCGATATATGCCAGGCGTCAAACCTTCAGGAATCTTGAAGCTGTGCTTTGCACTGAAGTCGTTGCTACCAGCGTTCTTATAGGCCACGAGCTCATCGGCATCAAGTTCAAACTTACCATTGTCGTTCGCGTCAAGATAAAAGAACGAGTGCATCCAAGAACCATTATAGTTACACTGGGCAGTGATGGTCTCACCTGCCTTTACGGGTATAAACTGGCCGAAAGCCTCGGTGTACATTTTATTACCAGCCTGCATATTGAAGGTACCAGCCTCGGTCGTCACGGTTACGCTGTTGAGCTTACGGTCGGTCTTGCTATAGGCCTGATCCTTTTCAAAGCAAATAGGATAGTCACCTACTAGGGCAATTTCGGGAGCGCTATTATTGTTAATCTTCACGCTGGCAATATAGGCAGCGAAGTCCTCGGTACGAGTATGGCTGGGCTCACAGTCAACAACAACAACAAGAGAGTAGATGTCGATATTGCCAGCACCCTTGATGGGGAATACCACGTCGGTCCAGGTGTCGGCAAGAGCCTTATTGTTACCGGTATTGGTACTCTGCACTACCTCGGGGCTCTGGTCCTTCCAAGTAGTTTCGTAGCCAGCGGTCTTCTCGTTGTGGCGACCGAGGGTGATAAGCATAGAGCGGCCTGCCACAGGCTTGCGCATCAGCACGTGAACGTACTGGGCCTGAGGTGTCAGCACGAAGCGCTGGTCTTCTTTGAGATCAATACGGGCACCGTACATATTAGAGCCATGTATTGAGCGCTGGAAGCCGAGTACCTTTTCGTTAGTTACCACGGCCTCCTCTTCGTCGACATAAGGATTGTTTACAACCTTACAGTTGCCTTTGAGTTCGCCGGTGCGGAAGGGAGAGCCCTCCCACCAGTCATATACGCCTACCTTCTGATATTCATCAGCAGACTGGAAGGTGATGTTCACCTCAGCATTAGCTGCAACGGGTAAAACCCAGGCAGCAGAGAGAATGAGTTTCTTAAAGAGTTTCATAGTGTGTGCGTCGGGTTTTAGGATTAATAAAGTGCAATATTCTCGATAACGGGGCATGACTTGCAGTCGCTGATGGTCACGCGCACGTATTTCACACCAGATCTAGAGGTATAGCTGGTCGTGTTGCCGCTATTGGTAATGATACGCTTGTAGCCGATAGTAGTGGTGGGCATAGAGCCGCCAAACTTGGTCCAGGTAGTACCATTGCTTGAGGTCTCAATCTTGAAGGCCTTCACACGCTGACCAAGCTGGATGTGCTCCTGAAGCACCACATAGCGCAGGCTCTTGGCTTCAGGCAGTTCGATAGTTATGGTGGCGGAGTTCACACCATCCTCAGTAGCATAGTAGGTATCGAGTGAACCGTCAACCACGTTCTTAGCATCATAAGTACGGGTAGTGCCAGCGGGGCGAGTGTTGTCGGCAGTGACCTTCACGCCCTCGGCTGCAGCAAGATTGGTGCCGAAGTGCTCCTTCAGCATCTGACCGAACTCCTTCATACGATTTACGGTAGCTGTGGGGAGTACGCCATAGTCGTTGGGGGGGAGATTGAGAATCCAGGTGGCATTGCGGCCCACGGTCTCAAGATACATCTGCATAAGACCACTCCTATTATTCTCAGGATTCAAACCGAGCACTTGCTCACCAGAGTGCCAAAACCAGCCACCAGTGGTAGCCTTGGCATCGCTCTCGCCAGGGAGCCACATCCAGCCATTCTCGTTACCCTCGGAAGCGTTTGACTGGTCCTTGCCTTCCTCACGGTTGTCGGTACACCAGTTGGTAGTACCAGCCCAACCAGCCTCGTTGCCGATCCAGCGGGCCTCACCACCTACGCCCCAAAGCACGCAGTCAGCGTGGATGGAGTGAACCATGTCGCGGAGGTTGGGGGTGTCGTAATAGGTGGCGCGGTCGATGCTGCGGCTACCACCTGCACCGCCATAGTAGCCAGAGCCACCATTGGCGCCGTCGAACCACATCTCAAACTGGCCCTTGCCATACTCAGCAAGTTCCTGACACTGCTTGAGGAACACATTGGTCACATAGCGGTCGGTGCCGTCACCATAGTACTGGCTGTTACGATCCCAGGGCGAGATATAGAAGCCAAACTTCATACCAAGGTCATGAGCAGCATCGGCAAAGCCCTTGGCGATGTTGTAGTTGCCAGGAGCGGGCAGATTCTTAATACTGTGATCAGTCGTCTCGGTGGGCCAGAGGCAGAAGCCGTCGTGGTGCTTCACCACGGCGATACCGCCCTTCATGCCAGCTGCCTGAGCAGTTTCGAGCCACTGCTTGGGATTAGGCTGTCCCTTAGGAGCGTAGAGAGTATTGGCCTCATCGCCGTTACCCCACTCTTTGCCGGTATAGGTATTCATACCGTAGTGGAAGAAGGCGTAGAACTCGGTCTGCATCCACTTGACCTGACGGGGGTGAGGAAGAGGGTGCACGGGTGCAGGCTCATTCTCGGGATTAGCGGGAGCCTCAGTGATGAGGTCAAGCTGAGCTGCCATAGGAGCAGCCATCAGCAATCCAAGAGCCAAGAGGAAAGTGTGTTTCTTCATAGGTTTTGGGTTTTGTGTATTATAAGGTTAAGGTTATATGATTAGTCGATTGTTAGAGCACTCGAGTATTCGAGATATCGATTGCTTGACAACTCTATTTATCGATAATTTGAAGGGGCGAATAGAACATATCGAAACTTTTCCGTAGCAAATTTACACAAAAAGGCCGAAAGTCTGTAACAAAATTGCCAAAAAGCGCATTTACCCCCCCCGAAAGCTTTGTTTTGTCACTCAGGAGTAGCAAAAAGAAGAGCCCACTACGGGAGTGGACTCTTCAGTATAAGCTATGTTACTGTAACTTACTTGATAAGGGTCTTCTGACCATTGATGATGTAGAGGCCGGGGCGGAGAGCCTTCTGGCCGGTGCGGCCCTGCAGGTCATAAACGCCCTGGCTAGCAGCAGCGTCCTCTGCAACGGTGTCAATGCCTTCGGGAACATCCACCCAACGGATGTCGAGAGCGGCTCGCGTGAGGGTAAACTTCTGGATGGTAAAGATGCTGTTGCCACTCATAGAGGCCACGAGCACGCCGAGGCTGACTGTGGTCTTCTCGGGTACGATGAAGGTCATGGTACCATCGGCCAAAGGAGCATAACCCAGGGCCTCATCCAGATGCTCACCATCGGACAGCGTACTGCCAGCGGTGGCCATGAGATAGGAGTTGCCGGCTGCACCATGCTGACCGAAGGTAACGGAGAGAGTATAGAGACCAGGCTCCAGCTCTACGGTCTGGAAGGCCTTGTGGTTGCTCAGAGAGCCAAAGCCATCCCAGCCTGTGGTACAGGTGAAGTCGCTGCTCTTCTGCGTATCCACGTGCACACCAGTGGTGGTAGTGCCGCTGACGGTGGTATTCTCCAGTGTCCAGTTCTTGATCTGATAGAAGCGTGAGGCGGTGCTCTTGTTCACCTGAGTAGTAGTCTTGGCAAAGGAGCGCTTGTAGTTGGTCAGGGTGGCGGCGGTAACGTCGGTAGCGGCACCTGCCTTGTCAAAGTTGAGGCAGAACACACCCTGGCTCAGGCCCCAGGCGTCGCCGTCGGGACCAAAACCGCTGCGCACGCCAGTGTTGCCCATGCTGGAACGGTCCTGCACGTTGCCACCACTCTGGTTGAAGTCATAGTAGAGCACGAGGTTCTCAAGGGAGGCGGGGTTCTCTATGGGAGCGTTGGCATACTCCTGGAGCTCGGTCACGGTGAGGGCCTTATTCCAGACGCGGAACTCGTCAACGCTGCCGTTCATATCGGCTGCGGTGGTACCGAGGCTGAACTTGTCGAGAGCAGCCAGCTTGGAGGTCGTAGTCTTGGAGCCGCACTGAACGCCATCGCAGTAGAACTTGACGCTGGTGCCATTGACAACCACTGCGTAGTGATGCCACTGGCCAGCCACTACCATGTTTTCGTTACTGGTAGCCACCTTGCCCTTGTTGCTGAGGGTGAGGCAACCCTTGTCCACTACGCGTACCTGGAAGGTGCCGTCGTTATCACCTATGCCCAGGCAGGAGCCAGAGAGCTTGGAGGGGTTCATCCACCACTCGATGGTATAGGCCGTCTGATCGGCGGGGAGGGGCACGCTGGTAGTGGTCACCTTGGCAGACTGTTGGGAGAAGGTGAGGCCGTTCTTGCTATCGGCGTTCACAACGATGAGAGCTCGCTCCTGGGTTGTCTTGCCAGTACCAGCCTCGTTGGTAGCAGCGAGAGTCACATCGAACACACCTGGATGTTCGGAACTAAAGTAGGTGGTACCACCATTGATTACAGAGCAGTTGGCCGAGCCCTTCAGTACCCACTGGAGGGTAGTGGGATTATACTTGGATACATTCTCGAGCACCACCTTCTCACCCTTCATCACGACGGGCTTGCTCACGATAAAGGCAGCCTCGGGAGCCACTTCTTCCACTGTGATTTGCTGACTGCTCGTAGCCTTGTGGCCTTGCATGTCACTCACGGTGAGGGTCACGGTGTAGGTACCCTTGTGCTCATAGGCAGCGGCAGCAGCGATGGTGTTGGCCTTCGTCACCATAGCACCCGGCATGCTCCACTCGTAGATGTGGTCGGTCATGGGCTTAGCAGGCATAAAGCTGACATTCTGACCAGCTGCCACGCTGGTGGAGGAGGCCACGAACTCAGCCTCGGGAGCGGGAGCTTCCTCTACGGTCACCTCCTTGGTAGCCGTGTAGGTCTTGGTCCCATCAGCACTGCTTGCAGTGAAAGAGAGTTCGTAAGTACCAGCGGCGGGGAAGATTGCACTGATTTGCTTGGCAGCAACACCCTTCACTCCGATGGCCTCGCAGTTCCATGCGATGGTCTTGGCGGCATCGGGATAGACGCCCTCAAACTTGGCAGGAACGCCAGCATAGATGGTGCCAGTGGGAGCGGTAATCTTGACGGTGGTGGAGTTGAAGGTGCCAGAGGTTACCTCATCAGCAAAGACCTTGTCACTCTCCAGTTCAGCGTAGGTATTCTTGTCGTCGGTAGTGAGACGAGCATGGTGACCTCCCACGCAGTCGCGGAGGTAGGGCCATCCATCTATATATATAATGTCTCCCTTGTAGTAGGCCAGCAGACCTGCGGGGATGAGCTCGCCACTGAACTCTACATCCTTCTCGTTCTTGATGACGGTGGCAGTGTGGTTGGTATCCCATATACGGATTTCGTCGTAGGCACAATCCTGTGCGCCGTTGCCGCTATTAGAGAAGGTCAGATTGCCAAAGCGAACCAGGCGGCAATATGTAGAGCCACCAGAGACCGTACCACAACAAGCACCGCTGATGTAGGACGTAAAGCTTGAGCCATTCACGGTCATAGCCACGTGGTTCCACTGGTTGACCTTGAGGGCTGTACTGGTCTCGCAGCGGTTGCTGGTATTCCAGCCTGCGGTGAGATGGCCGTTGCTGTTGCAGTGGAACATGAAGCTGCCCCACGCACCTGCGGCGTTGTTCCAGTTCTTGAGGCTCTTGGGCTTGATCCAGTACTCCATAGTAGCCTTGGGGTACTTAGAGGCAAATACGTCGGGGATGGTGAAGCCATTGCCCTCGCTCAGATCGAGACAGACGTTCTTCTCCTGCTTGCGGATAGCCGTAGCCACAGTCACCTGGCTGCTCTCCTTGTTGCCATAGAGTGCAGAAATGCCATAGGTACCATCACCTGCGAGGGCATAAGTCAGTGAGGTAGTGGTACCGAGGAGCTTGCCATCGAGATAGACATTGTAGCCCGTGAGGGTGCGGCCGTTCTGCTGAGGAGCCTGCCAAGAGAGGGTGTTGTCGTGGATGCTGGGATTGAGAGGAGCAAAGAGCTGGTCACCATAGACCACGGTGCTCCAGGTGAGTTGCTTCTTGCATGGCACATCAGCCACGCCAGTCTCACCCAAATCGAAGAGAGTTTCTACGCCACCTTCGTTCTCACTATAGTCCACGATGGAGAGGTGGTAGATATGGCCAGAGCCCTTGGCATAGGTAGAGCCGTTCTTGGTGCGGGAGTCGATCATGAAGAAGAGTTTGAGAGGCTTGCTCTGGTCGTAGCCAGCGCAAAGGTCGGTCAGGTCGTAGCCGAACTCCATGGGCTCATCGTGCATCTTGCCGTCAGCCCACTTACCGAGCATGGGCACCTCGGGAGCATAGTTGGTGTTCTTGTAGGTCGGCTTGCCGTTGGCATCGGTGCCCGTCTGCTCCTTTATGCCGTTGCCGTAGTTGCCATCACCAGCCCAGATAAAGTGGTGGAGCTGCATGCTCTTGTCGGGCTTGGTGGCACTGAGGTCGTCGCTCACGCCTACGCTGAGGCAGAGCTCGGAGCGGTGGGAGTAGTCCATCTTGACCTTGATGGTGCGCAGAGGCTTGTAGTTCTTGCGGACACGATAGAGCTCACCGTACCACCAGGAGTTCTGGTTGAAGGTGCGGCTGCCTGCAGAGGCATCGTTGTTGAACATGGAACCTGCAAAGGCATAGGGGCAATAGATAAAGCCACCATTGCACCACTGACCCCAGCTGTTGACGATAATCCAGGCACCTACCTCGTCCTTGTCGATCTCGCCATAGACACCATTGCCGTCGAGGTCGAACTCAATACGGTCGTCGTAGCCCACCATCGTGAGGGCGTGGTCAACGCTTACGCCCCACTCGTGCACGTACTTCTTGCCCGTGACGCCAGCCTTGTCGTTGGCCTCGGTCTTGGGGATGTCATGCCACTGACCACCAGAGGCCACACCGAGACCTATCAGGCCACCAGCCTTGAAGTCGGTATCGCCGCAGTGGTTCCACAGCCAGTTCTTGGCCCACTCACGTCCAGCCTCAGTGGCCAGGCTATAGGCATTGGTCGTAGGCTTGAGCATACGATTGGAGAAGGCGGAGTACCACTTGTCGTAGCCGTTCATCCAACCAAAGTCAGGGTCGCTCTCATCGTTGTAGCCAAAGAGCTTGCTGTAAGTCTGTCCGCCATAAGTCTTGGCATTGGGCACGCCTACATACTCCACGAACTCGTCCTTGCCAGACTGGCCATAGGTGTGCAGCCACACAAAGTGGGTGGGATAGTAGTTCTCAGGCTTGCTACCATCGAGGTCGCGGAAGGCGTTGATCTCATGCGTAAACATATAGCCTATACGCGAGGCGCTGCCGCAGGAGCCACCATCCTGGTTGAATACTGGAGCAAAATACTTGGTAGCCCCATTGTGCACATGGTCAGGACGGACACTCTGTTCGCCCTCAGCACGGCGCTTGGCACGGCGGGCCGCATCGCGCTTCATGCGGAGTTCAGGGCAAAGGCCCGTACGCTCTGCCTCCGTGAACTGCTGACCGAAGGCTATACTCTGGGGGTCTGGATTGAAGTTGCCAGGACGATAGTCGGGGAACTTTTCCTGGTCCCAGTCTTGTGCCGTAGCACCGCTGCAGACGGCCATCAAGGCCGATACTGCACATACGCGTAGGATATTTTTCATAGTATAATGTATATTTTCGCGACAAAATTACTCAAAACTTTTGGATTGCAAACACTATTTGCAGTTTTTTTTGTACTTTTGCACTCGCTTGCGGTGCCGAATTACATTTTCAGCCCCCTTCACGGAGGGACAAGCCGAGGTGGAGTTCGGATAATAGGGAAGCCGGTGTGAGTCCGGCGCTGTCCCGCAACTGTATGTTGCTCATCGTGATAGCCTGAAGCCATTGGCCCGAGTTGGCTGCATCTGCCGACGGGGTTGAGAAGGCGCTATCACGGCAACGAGCCAGGAGACCTGCCGCACTGAAGATTTCCCACAACTGCCCCGAGGAGGACACGGGAGGACGCCTATGAACAGACTATTTCTGTTACTGATTACACTGCGGCCACTCGCCGCAGAAGCGGAACGTGTAGATACACTCCGCGAGGCACAGGTCGCAGCCCACCGGCTGCGACAGCCTACCGATGTGCCCAGTTATAGTCTCGACTCCATGGCCCTCATGCGGCAGGGGACGACCTCGCTCTCCGATGCCCTGCGTCGGCTGCCCGGCATCAACTTGCGCGACTATGGTGGCGCCGGTGGCCTCAAGACGGTCAGCGTCCGTGGCATGGGAGCAGCCCACACACAGATTGTGCTCGACGGCCTGCCCACGAGCAACGCACAGCAGGGTGCCGTGGACCTCTCCCGCTACGATCTGGGAGACCTCAGTGCCCTCTCTCTCACCATAGGCGAGCAGTCCGATCTCCTCTGCCCAGTACGCACCATGTCGGCAGCCACGCTCTCACTCCAGTCGCACAGGTTTCGTCCGTATTCATCGGAGGAAATCACCCTCACCCACTCCTCATGGAATGCCTGGCAAGCCCGCCTCTCCGCCACGCAGAAGGCAGGCCCCCGCACCCAGTTCTGCGAGAGTCTGCGCGGCGAGATGGCCGACAACGACTACCCCTACGTATTTGGGGGAGAACATCTGCGCCGTCACAACTCCCAGTTCAGTTCAGGTCGGGGGCAGCTGGCCTGCCGCTCTACGCTACTGCGGGGACAGCTGGACGGCGCGATCCACTATTGGGGAGCCAACCGCCATCTACCTGGGCCCGTCATCTACTACAACCCCACGGCGGGCACGGAACGACTGCACGAGCAGGAGGCCTTGGCATCACTGCAGTGGAGAAGCCGTCTGCCCCACCCCGTGCAGTGGCAGGCGGCAGGGCGCTACGCATGGCAGCAGAGTCACTACCGCAACAACAGTCCCACACCCACAGGTCCCCAACGTCAGAACTACGATCAGCAGGAGGCCTACACCACAGCGGGACTGTCCTACCAGCCCACTCCACGCTTGGGGCTGGCCTACTCCGCCGACTACACACTACAGACGCTGCACTCCAACCTCCCCACCGACAACAACGCCGTGCGCCACTACCTCCAGCAGGCTCTCTCCATGCAGTACCGATGGGCTGGGCTACAGGCCACACTGAGACTGATAGACCACTACGTCCACAACCACACAGGGGCAAGCCACTCAACTACGCAGGGACAGACGGCGCGAGACATCCACCGCCTCACCCCCTCTCTAGCCCTCTCCTACCGTCCCTGTCCGGCAGTCCAACTGAGGGCGCACTACAAGGAGGCTTTCCGCTCCCCCACTTTTACGGAGAACTACTACTATCATCTGGGCTCCACGCAGTTGCGTCCAGAGCTCACCCGGCAGTTCGGCACAGGGATTGTCTTCTCCCGGCACTATCAGCATCTGGACCTGACGGCCTCTGCTGACGCCTACGTGGGGCGTGTCCGCGACCGCATCGTGAGTATTCCCTACAACCTCTTTGTCTGGCGTACCGTCAACAAGGACCACGTTCGCACTGCTGGACTGGACGCTATCGTACGGAGCACTCTCACACTCCGGCGCCACATCCTCAGTCTGGCTGGCAACTACAGCTATCAGCGTGCACAGGCCGAGGGGCACCAGCTACCCTACTCCCCCCTGCACAGTGGAGCCGTCTCGCTCGGCTGGGAGAATCCCTGGGTCAACGCCACTCTCTCCCTGACGGCGGCTGCTCAGCGCACGACGACTCTCACGCCGAGTGTCCCATCGACCATCCTGCCACGCTATCACGAGATGAACCTCAGTCTGTGGCACCGCTTTGCGTTCACACGCAGGCCCTGTTCACTCGTCCTGCGTGCCGATGCACTCAACCTCACCAACCAGCACTACTTTGTGATTGCCCGCTATCCCATGCCGGGCATCTCCTACCGACTAACTCTAACCATAAAAATACACTAATGAAAAAATTCTTATCGCTCCTGGCAGCCGTCGGCTGCCTCTTCGTCACATCCTGCTCAGAGGATAGTCCCGAACCTCCCCATTTTCCAAGCGTCAGCTGCTCTGGCTACTATGTGATCAACCAGGGCAACTACTACGACAACATCACGGGAACGCTCTCTTTCGGCGATTTCACCGAGTTTTTTCCGGAGCTCCAACTGGGCAATGGTACCCTGGGCGACACGCCTGAAAATGGTGTCATCGTAGGCCACCATCTCTATGTACCCTGCAACGCCTCCAGCAGTCTGACCATCATCGATATGGACACCCACTCTATCGTTGGCCGCATTCAGCTCAACTTTCCCCAGTATGCCTGCACGGATGGCACCTACATCTACGTCACCGAGAGCGATGGTCAGTTGGCACGTATCAGCGCAGCCACTCAGGAGATTGTCCGCACCTACGTTGGCCCGAGTCCCTATGCTTGTCTCTACTCCGCAGGCAGAGTCTATGTCAACTGCGCTCCTTGGACACCCGACTATTCCGCCCCTCTCGGTCGCAGCGTGGCAGTGGTCGATACCAAGTCCTACACCAAGGTCGAGGACATCGAGGTAGGGCTCAACCCGTACGACCAGATGGGTGTGGATGCCTCAGGATGCATCTACACCGTATGCAGCGGCAACTTTGCCGATATTCAGCCCGAAGTATGGCAGATTTCTTCCGATGGAAAGGCTAAAAAGTACGCCGACGGCAGCATCATCGCCACCTCTCCTCTGCTCAATGTCCTCTATGTCATCAAGACTGAATCGGACTATAGCAACTACCCCGAAGTCAGCACCAAGTCAAGCTATAGTATCATAGATACGCGCACGGGCAAGGCCCAGGACATCGCGCTCCAGGGTGAGAGCCAACCGGCCGCCCCCATTGCAGCCTTTATCAACCCTGAGAACGGGCATCTCTTCGTCACAAGCGATGGGGCTGCCAGTGCCTACAGCAGTCTCGGCACTCTCCATGAGTACAGCTCCAGGAACGAACTCCTGCATACATACCAGACGGGCGTCCACCCCTACTATGTCGTATTCCGTCCAGAGACAAAATAACACGCACAGCCTGCGCACCACCGCCCTACCCCCCTACTCCAGGGAAAACTACTCCCTACACTAGGAAGCACTACCCCCTACGATAAGAAAAACTATCGTAGGGGGTAATTTGCTTTTGCTAGCAAGACTCAAAAATATTTTGAGAAAAACCCGTGCACTTGTACACTTGCCTTGTAACGCATTGATACTCTACATATTTGGTAGTGTACAGGCCGTACATTTTTGTGCACAGCTGTGCACAAAAATGTACGGCCTGTACACTCATAACATACTCTATACCAAACTGTTACAAAGAAAGTGCACAAGTGCACGACTTTTCCCTACTTTTTCTGCGACGAGAGTATCTGCGCATAGCGCGCACTGTCGTGGAGTATGTCGCAGGCCTCCCTGACGACGGGATCATCGCGCAGCATACGCTCGGTAGGACCAGCATCGCCATAGTAGTTGCCCAGCACCTCGCTCTCGGCCACGGAGCGCAGTTCCTCGTACCAGCGCTCAAAGTCGTGGTCAAGATTGTGTGTGAGCGTTGCTTCGAGCTTGTCGAAAAGTTCCGATGAGTCCGCACTATATCCCTCTACGCGGGCCCAGTCGCGGAGCTCCTGGAGCTTGCGCTTGCTCTGGTTGTCGTACCTGAAGCCGTGTTCATGGAGATACTGACGAAATTCGGCCATTTCATCGGCAGAAAGTTGGAACTCTGAGGCGGGTGCAATCGTGGGATGGGCGTTCTGATATTTCACAGCCCAATCAAAGAGTTGCGTGCTCAGGCGCAGGTAGCCTATGAGCGAGGGCAACGTGTCCTGCTCTACCACCACGTCGGGGGTAATGCCACCACCATCGCGCACGGGACGGCCGGCTGCGGTATGGAAGATTTTGCAGAGCGAGTCAGCCAGATGCAGGGGCTGGCCGTTCTCTCCTCGGTGGGCATAGTCTAGGGCCTGAATGCAACGACCGGAGGGTATGTAGTACTTGGCTGCAGTGAACTTGAGCGCACCATCGTAGGGCAGCGACACGCTCTGCTGCACAAGACCCTTGCCGTAAGTGCGGTTGCCGACTATCACCGCGCGGTCCAGGTCCTGCAGGGCTCCGCTCGTAATCTCGGCAGCCGAGGCCGTACCATAGTCAGTGAGCACAACGATGGGCATCTTGCGGTCGAGGGGTTCGATGGGTGTGCGGTACTCCTCGTTGACGCGCTCACTACGACCGCGCACGCTGACAACCTCAGAGCCACGCTTGACGAAGAGACCCACCATCTTGACGGCCTCCTGCAAGAGACCACCACCGTTGCCACGGAGATCAAAGACGAGGGACCTCATGCCCTGCGTCTTGAGAGACTGGAGGGACAACTTGAGCTCGTCGGCGGCATTCTCTGTATAGCCTGCGAGATAGACATAACCGACGTTTTCATCGAGCATTTTGGCCAGTACAACGTTGGGGCGGCGTATCTGCTCGCGCACTATGCGGAGAGTCAACTGCTGCACCGTGTCACCCTGTGATGTAGGTGCAGAGAGGGGACGCTCAAGCTCCACCTCGACTGTCGTGCCAGGCTCGCCACGCAACTTCTCGGTAATGTCGGAGAGGTACTTCTGTGTGTCCTCGGGATGCTCACCGCTCACCAGAGTGCCGTCCACTCGCCTGATTCTGTCGCCAGAGCGCACGCCAAAGCGGTAGGCGGGCATGTCGGGATAGGGAGCTGAGAACACCGCACAATCCAGATCACGACGATACACGATGGGGGAACCAATGCCAGCGTACTTGCCAGTGGTGAGGGTCTTGAGATTGTCGGTATCCTCCTCGCGGTAGTACTCGGTGTAGGGATCTATCTCGCCGAGCATGTAGTCGATGGCATCGCCTATACGCTTTTTGGCATCGAGGGTATCGACGTAGTTGAGATCGAGGGCCCGATAGAGGGAGTTGAAGATGTCCAGCTGCTTAGCTGTCTCAAAGTTGTGGTTGCGCTGGGCCGAGGCACTCACAGCTACCACGGCACACATTATTAATATATAGAGAGTGTGTTTCATTGAGTAGAAAGGACTGTTCGTTAACGTCAACGTTAACGCAGGGTTTAACGATGTCAGGGGTTGAGGGTAGTCTTGATGTCCTGCCACATGCTGGGCGTGAGCTGCGTGCCCAGTACCTGGATGACGCGGCTGGCACAGTAGGCTCCGGCATGGAGGCAGTCAGCGAGCGAACGCTGGCAGAGCAGAGCATAGAGGAAACCTGCGGCAAAGAAGTCGCCTGCGGCTGTCGTATCCACAACATGGGCTATGCTCTCCGCAGCCCCGAACACCTGCTCGTCGCCTCGTTGCGCCCAGGCACCACGGGCTCCGAGCTTGACCACAGCTGTCTGGCAGAGGGCGGCCAGAGAGGCCAAGGACTGCTCGGGAGTGCCCGCCTGCCAGGCATTGGCCTCCTTCTCGTTGGCAAAGACGATATCTACCTGCGGCAGCAAATGCTCAAAGAAGGCATGGTCGGCCTCCACTATATTGTAGCTGGCCATGTCCAGGCTCACCAGTGCTCCTGCGGTATGGGCCATCTCGACGGCCCGCAGGACGAGTGCATGGTTCTGCACGAGGTAGCCCTCCAGATGCACGATGCGCACACCCTGGAACATATCCTCACTGAGCTCCTCTGCCTGCATGTCCGCCGCTGCACCGAGATAGGTAGCAAAGGTGCGTTCGCCATCGGGCGAGACAAAGGCGCAGCACACGCCAGATGATTTTTCGCCCGCCGTGATGACGTTTATATCTACGCCCGCCGCGTGCAGACTCCGAGCAAAGAACTGACCGAAGTGGTCTGTGGGATTGAGCTTGCCCACATACTTCACCTCGCCAGGCTCCATCAGGTGCGCAAGACATAGGGCCGTGTTGGCTGCACTGCCGCCTGTGGCCTCCTGGAGGGGGAGTTCCTGCATTTTTTTATAGAGAGAGGCGTATTTTTCTTCGCTAATGTGGGTCATTCCGCCTTTGAGGAGGCCAAGCGCGCAGAGGGGCTCATCGGAGTCCATTTTGGTCAAAACATCCACTAAAGCGTTACCCAAGGTTGCAATTTGAGGCATAAAAAGTACTTTTTTCGGTGATTTGCGTAAATTTTTGTGCAAAGTTATTGCTTTTTTCGGAAATAATCACTACTTTTGCATCGCAATTCGAAAGAAACGCGAAAAAAACTTGAAACACTGCTTCAGTAGCTCAGTTGGTTAGAGCACCTGACTGTTAATCAGGGGGTCGTTGGTTCAAGCCCATCCTGAAGCGCGAAAAGAGAGAATGCCGCAAGGTCTTCTCTCTTTTTTGTTTCAAGACTGCATATGTTTCACCCCCTGCATCTCAGCTCTGCCATGTCTCTCCTCATCTTTATCGCTATGTTCCTCGGTGGCCTCGTAGCCATCATCAAGGGTGCCGACTTCTTGACCGACGGTGCCGCAGCCATTGCCCGCCAGCTGGGCATTCCCTCTATCGTTGTGGGCCTGACCATCGTGGCCATGGGCAGCAGTCTGCCAGAGTTTGTGGTCAGCGTGTTCTCGGCCTTCAAGGGGAGCACCGACATGGCCGTGGGCAACATAGTGGGCAGTAACATCTTCAATATACTGGGCATCATGGGCCTCACAGCTACAGTTGCGCCTATCAGCGTGAACTGGACGAACATCCGCAACGACGTGCCCTTTGCCCTGCTGAGCTCTATAGTTGTGCTGCTCGTGGCGTGGGACGGCACCATGGCCCGCACGGAGGGCTTGCTGCTGCTGTGCATGTTTGCCATCTTCCTGAGCTATACCTTCTCCTACGCCAAGTCGGGCACCCCCCAGCAGACAAAGGTGGACGCCACTGAAGCTACGGAGGCCCCAGAGGAGAAGCCCATGGGCACGTTCAAGAGCATCGTGATGTGTGTGGGCGGTCTGGCCTTGCTGCTCGTTGGCGGCAATATGCTGGTGGATGGCGGTGCAGGTACTGCCCGACTGCTGGGCATGCCGGAGAGCCTGGTGGCACTCACCTTTATCAGCATAGGCACCTCTGCACCTGAGCTGGCAGCCTCACTTATGGCTGCACGCAAGGGTGACCACGGCATGGCTCTGGGCAACGTCGTGGGTAGCATGGTGTTCAACGTATTCTTTGTACTGGGTACAGCGGCCACTGTACAGCCCCTCATCATCAGCGGTCTGGGGATGATCGACTTCGGGACGCTCATTGCCGCATCGGCCCTGCTATGGATCTTCTGTCGCTACGGCAAGGCGCGTTTCACTCTCAGCCGCACCGAGGGTATCCTCCTCACACTCGTAGCACTCGCTTACTACTGCTGGCTGGGCTACCAGCTCATTTAGCCCTTCAGGCGATATAGACCACCGGGCATGAGGGCAAGAAGGCCCTGCATCTCCATATCAGTCAGTATGGCACCCACCTGGAAGGCTGGCATCTGCGTGGCCAGGGCCAACTGGTCGGCTGTCAGGCCTTCGGTGCCACGCAGCGCACTGACCAGCTGCTGTCCCTCGGCTGAGAGTGATAGGCTCTCAGCAAAGAGGGGTTGCTGCACGGCATCCTGCGAGCCCGCACTCTCCCACCCCATCCGCACAATGAGGTCTGCTACGTCAGTAAAGGCAAAGGCCTTGCCCTCGGCTATAGCACGATTGCAGCCCTCGGAGGTAGCATCCGTCAGTCGGCCAGGGCAGGCCAGTACGGGACGGCCGAACTCTCTGGCACGCTCCGCCGTAATCATGCTGCCACCCCGACGGGCACTCTCTATAACGATGGTACAGTCGGCCAGAGCCGCCACGATGCGGTTGCGGTGAACAAAGTTGTAGCGCTCTGGCTCTGTGCCCATTGGGTACTCCGTCAGCAGACCGCCCTGGCGCGTCATCTGCGCCGCCGTGGCCTTGTGGGTATAAGGGTAGATGCGGTCCAGGCCATGTGCTACAACGGCCACGGTTGACAGGTTGTTGGCCAGCGCACCACGATGCGCATTGATATCAGCCCCATAGGCCAGCCCACTCACCACGAGAGCATCAGGCAATAGCCTGCCCAGGTCTGCCGTGATGCGCTCGCAAAGATCACGGCCATAGGGAGAGAGGTGACGGGTGCCTACGATGGAGATGATGTGGCGGGCATTGAGGGGAGCGTTGCCCAGATAGAAGAGCACAAGTGGGGCATCCCTGCACACCATCAAACGCTGAGGGTAGGCCTCATCGCCATAGCAGATGACCTGTATGCCATGATCGCTACAGAACTTGAGTTCACGATCCATCAGTGCAGTCTGCTGGCTGTACGTAGTCCACTGGCGACTGGCACGCTCTGCCAGATGAGGAGGAAGGGTAGCGAGGGCCTGTTCCCCGCGCAGGTATATATATAAGGCGTCTGTCATTGTTTTCTCAGGTATTCAGCGCCGAAGCGGCAACGGAGGCAGTCGCGACGGTCGCAGTAGCGTTTGCGGAGTTGGATGAGGGCCTGGGAGTCGGCGGCCGTACCTACGACGAGGCCTGCCTGCCGCCAGGCACGGGTGATGTAGTTGCTCTCGGCCTTGATGCTCTCCAGGAGTTGGAAGGCCTGGTCCATACGTTCCTCACAGCCATGCTGCCGACCATGAGCAAAGAGCACGGGGGCAGCGGTGTTGATAAGCAGCAAATCGAGTGAGGCAGCCTGCAACTGAGGCAGAGCCTCGTGGAACATTGCGCGTATGGCCGCCACATCCGTAGCTCCCACCAGACGTGAGAGCGAGGCCTGCCCCTCATGGTACATGCGGGCCAACTGGAGCAGGCGTACATGGGGAAAGTTCTGTGGACGCATGCGCATGTACTTCCACTGCTGACTCTCCATGGACTTCAGGCCAAACTTGCTACTCAAGAAGCGCCACTCTCTCTCCCATAGCGCCCTACGCGCCTCGTCTATACCCTCTCCCTGGGCCCGGTCCAGCAGACCCGCCGTACCAAGGAAGAAGGCCTCCACCTGCTCCAACTGGTCGCGGTGCTTGCCCACCTGACTGAGGTCTATGCCCAAGGCCCACTGCTCAAAGGGATCACTGTTCACACCGAAACCCAACGTTCGCGCCAGTGTGACAAAGAGTACCTGCTCCCAGTCGCCCCTTGTGCGCTGCAGCAGTGCATCGATGCGTTCTATCTTCTGTTCCAGCCTCTCCACTGTGAGAGCGTTGAGCCAGGAGCGCACCTTGACGGAGGGCAGCGTGGGGATGACACGATAGCAGGGCGGAAAGGACTCCTCAGCCATAAGTTGCTTGAAGTTAGCCTCTACCTCAGCAGGCACAGTCAGCTCAATCTGCGGCAGAAGACGCCCGCCAGGTGTGGTCACCTCGCGGTCGGCCTCGCCCACCACATGGAGCACAACATTCTCATAGGCCAGATCATCCTCGTGCCCATGGCGATACCAGTCACTGGAGCGGAGGTGTACCTCCACATTGCCCACCCAGTCCTGGGTTCCTATGCGGAGCTTAGCGTTAAAGAAATCCGGCCCTGCGTCGTGGTTCCATAGACCAGGATCGAGCACTTCGACCCGCTCTCCCTCTGTGGTGGTGAGCGGTGTGAGCGGAAACATACGGTGCTTCCATACGTACTGTAGCAGTTGTTCCATCAGCGCGTCCATATTTGAAATAAACCGACAAAGGTAAGACTTTTTTGCAAACCGACAAAGCATACCGACTGCCAATCCTATGTTTTTCGCCTTTTTACCCCAGCTTTTGTACATTGTCTGCCCCTTTTTTCGTACTTTTGCACTATCAATGAAGACTTTTGAAGAACTTGGCCTCTGCCCCGAACTGCGCAGCGCCATCGAAGAACTGGGTTTCGAAGCCCCCATGCCCGTACAAGAGGAGGTCATCCCCGTCCTCCTCAATGACGGACACGACATTATTGCACTGGCCCAGACGGGCACTGGCAAGACTGCCACCTTTGGCCTACCCCTCCTGCAGCGCGGCGGACGTGCCGTGGTGCTCTCTCCTACCCGCGAACTCTGCGTGCAGATAGCCAGCGACCTCCAGACGTACGGCAAGTACATGGAGGAGCGCCGCATAGTCTGCGTGTATGGCGGTGCCAACATCTATCCCCAGATCAAGGAACTGGAGCGCGGCGCCGACATCATCGTAGCCACCCCTGGCCGCCTCATCGACCTCATAGAGCGTGGGGCCGCTGACCTCTCTGATATCAGCACCGTGGTGCTGGACGAGGCCGACGAGATGCTCAATATGGGCTTCTCGGAGAGCATCGACCGCATCCTGGAGGAGGTCCCCGAGACCCGCACCACCTGGCTGTTCTCCGCTACGATGAGCAAGGAGGTGGAGAAGATAGCCCGCCGCTACCTCCAGGGTCACCGCGAGATCGTGGTGGGTTCACGCAACGAGGGAGCTGAGCGTGTCAACCATATCGCCTACGTGGTCAAGGCGGCGGACAAGTACCGCGCTCTCAAGCGTCTGGTAGATTTCCACCCCCAGATATTTGCCATCATCTTCTGCCGTACCCGCCGCGAGACTGGCGAGGTGGCAGAGCAACTCATACGCGACGGCTACAATGCCGAGGCTCTGCACGGCGACCTGTCGCAGACACAGCGCGACCAGACCATGCTCAAGTTCCGCGAGCACCGCACCCAGCTCCTTGTGGCCACCGATGTGGCGGCCCGTGGCCTGGATGTGGATGACCTCACACATGTGATCAACTATGGTCTGCCCGACGATGTAGAGAACTACACCCACCGCTCAGGCCGTACAGGCCGTGCCGGTAAGCGTGGCACCTCACTGAGCATTATCCACGTCAAGGAGAAGGGCAAGGTGCGCATGATAGAGCGCACCATCGGCAAGGACTTTGAGTGGGGCACGCTCCCCGACCCTCAGGACATCTGCCAGCGCCAGCTCTTCCGCGTCATCGACCAACTGGAAAAGACCGAGGTGGATGAGGAGCAGATTGCCCCCTTCATCCGCGAGGTAATGGCCAAGTTGGAGTGGCTCTCCAAGGAGGACATCGTCAAGCGCCTCGTGCAGCAGGAGTTTGGCCGCTTCGTGGCCTACTATGCCAAGGAGGCACCAATCGGAAGCCCCGAACGCGGAGAAAAGAATGACTCCACTCGTTCACGGAGAAAGAAGGGAGACAACTCCGACACCCAGTCCTCCCGTTCAAGGGAGCCAAGGGGGGTAGAGCTGGGCTACACCCGCCTCTATCTCAATCTGGGCAAGAAGGACAAGTTCTATGCCCGCGATGTCATCTCGCTGGTCAACCGCTTTGTGCGTGGTCGCGTAGATATCGGCCACATCGAACTGCAGGACCGCTACTCCCTCTTTGAGGTGCCCAACGAGGATGCCCGCATGGTGGTCAACCTTATGGCCAAGGCCAAGGCCGGCGACCGGAGAGTTATTGTGAAGGTGGACGGTGAACACGCGGGTCGCGAGATGAGCAAGAAGGAGGTGCGCAGGCAGCGCAACTCTGACCGCAAAAAAGCCAAGAAGGCTAAGGACGAGAACCGCCGCGCCAAGCAGTTCTCACAAGACGACTGGAAACAATTCTTTAACTAAACCACCTCCCACCCCTCAGGTGTATCCAGCCCTCCCCCTTCGGGGAGGGATACCGAAGTGGCGTAGCCAGCTTCGGAGGGTGGGGCCTCTTATTTATGGTATCAATAGACGGACTCACAGTAGAATTTGGCGGAGAGGCTCTCTTCTCCGATATCAGTTTTGTTATTAACGAGAAGGACCGCATCGCCCTCATGGGCAAGAACGGTGCCGGCAAGAGCACCCTGCTCAAGATTCTGGCAGGCGTGCGCCAGGCCACACGCGGCTCGGTCAGCGCTCCCAAGGACACGGTGATAGCCTACCTCCCACAGCATCTGATGACGGAGGACGGCCGCACGGTGTTCGAGGAGACCAGCCAGGCCTTTGCTCATCTGCGCGAGATGGAGGCAGAGATCGATGCGCTGAACAACGAACTTGCCACCCGTACCGACTACGAGAGCGAGGAGTATATGGGGCTCATCGAAAAGGTGGCCTCGATGAGCGAGAAGTTCTATGCTATCGACATGACCCACTTTGAGGAGGACGTAGAGAAGACGCTCCTCGGCCTGGGCTTTGAGCGCTCTGACTTCCAGCGTCAGACGAGCGAGTTCTCTGGTGGCTGGCGTATGCGTATAGAGCTGGCCAAGCTCCTGCTCAAGAACCCCGACGTGCTCCTCCTGGACGAGCCCACCAACCACCTGGACATCGAGTCCATCGGCTGGCTGGAGGACTTCCTCGTTCAGAACGGCAAGGCAGTAGTGGTCATCAGCCACGACCGCAAGTTTGTGGACAACATCACGACCCGCACCATCGAGGTGACGATGGGTCGCATATACGACTACAAGGTGCCCTACACGCAGTATCTGGAACTTCGCAAGGAGCGCCGCGAGCAGCAGCAGAAGCAGTACGAGGAACAGCAGAAGATGATCCAGGAGACCAAGGACTTCATCGAGCGCTTCAAGGGCACATACTCCAAGACCTTCCAGGTGCAGTCGCGCGTCAAGATGCTGGAGAAGCTGGAGCTCATTGAAGTCGATGAGGAGGACACCAGCCACCTGCGCCTCAAGTTCCCTCCCTCTCCCCGCTCAGGTCAGTACCCCGTCATCATGGAGGGCGTGGGCAAGACGTTCGACGGCAAGCGCATCTTCCAGGGTGCCAGCCTCACGGTGGAGCGCGGTGACAAGATTGCCTTTGTAGGTCGCAATGGTGAGGGTAAGTCCACGATGGTCAAGTGCATCATGGGCCAACTGGAGCACGAGGGCAGCATACAGCTGGGGCATAACGTGCAGATAGGCTATTTTGCCCAGAACCAAGCCTCACTCCTCGATGGCGAACTCACCGTGTTCCAGACCATCGACGACGTAGCCAAGGGCGATGTGCGCCTCAAGATACGCGACCTCCTAGGTGCCTTTATGTTCGGCGGCGAGGCCTCTACCAAGAAGGTGAAGGTACTCTCCGGTGGCGAGCGTACTCGTCTGGCCATTCTCAAGCTCCTGCTGGAGCCCGTCAACCTGCTCATCCTCGACGAGCCCACCAACCATCTGGACCTTAAGACCAAGGACGTCCTGAAGCAGGCCCTTCAGGACTTTGACGGCACGCTCATCTGCGTGAGCCACGACCGCGACTTCCTCGATGGTCTCTGCACCAAGGTATATGAGTTCGGCCACCAGCGTGTACGCGAGCACCTCTGCGGTGTCTATGAGTTCCTGCAGACCAAGAAGATGGAGGAGTTGCAGGAGCTGGAGCGCAAGTAGTCACGAGCCGTCGCTGGTAAAACACCAGTAGCACTAACACAAAATCCCGCAAGTCCTACACCCAGAGAGAGTGGTGTAGAACTTGCGGGATTTTGGCTGAGTAATTTCTAGTTATTAGCGGTTGAGCATGACGCGACCGTTCTTGATGACGAGGCCCTTGGTAGCACCCATCACGCGGCGACCCTGCAGGTCAAAGCTAGCCTTGGCAGCAGGAGCAATGGTCTGCACGTTGCATACGCCAGTGGTATTACCCTCGTCAAAGCCAAAGTCGAGGATGAAGCCACGAGTCTCACCACCTGCGGGAGCCTTGGCGGTCATGTAGTAGGCCTTACCAGCAGCGAGTGCGTCGCCACCGAACTTGTAGAAGCCTACCTGGCCATCCACAATGGAGAGCACATAGAAGTCGTTGTCAGTAATAGAAGTAATATCCAGAGCATCGTCGGTACCCTTGAGGACATTGGCGCTGGCATCCTCACCCTCCTCGATGGAGTGGGCAAAGTTGATGGTCTTGTCGTCAGTGAGCTCACCAGTGTAGTGGAGCACAACGGGGGTAGAAGCGGGAATCACGTCAGTCAGCTCGTGGGCGTCCATGTTGCCATTATCCTTCAGTGTGCAGTAGTAGGCCTCAACGCCCTCGGGGATGGTCAGCGCAGTCTCACTGGTATAGAGGGTGCTATAGCCATTGCCTGCCTTGCGGAAGGTGACGGGGAAGGGCTTGCTGTAGGTCAGCGTGACATCGTCAATGCAGCGAACGGCTGTAGTACCAGTATAATAGATACGCACATAAACATCCTTATAGCTACTTAGATCCTGGGACACCTTTACCCATGTGCCTGCATTCATGCTTATTGCGCTCTGCTCCTTAACCGAAGTCCAGTCAGTGCCATTAGCTGACACCTCTACCTTCCATATGCTGGCAGTGTTGTTGCTCGTCTGCTTCGACACATAGAACGTAAGTTCATTGGGGAATGCCACCTTGTTCTTCGTCTGCAAAGAACCTGTGGCCTTACCGCCAGTAGTTCCAAAGTTGCTACCCCCATGAGCAGTAACGCTGCTATGAGTTGCTTTGCTCGTAAAGTTGGTAAACACCCAATCAGTGTAATCATCAGTAGCAGACTCAAAGTCAACCTCGTACATAAGAGGCTTCTCGCTAACAACCAAGCCCTCAACAGTAAATGCAGCAGAAGAGACTTCGTCCACTGTGGCCACTACGCTCACGGAGGTCATGCCCAGAGTGAGGCCAGTGGAGGGTGTTATAGTCCACTCGGCCTTGCCGGTGAGATCCTTGGTAGAGGCATCGCTATACGTACCTGTTACTACAAGTCCAGCAGGGCTGAAGAGATCGCCCTCGTAGTATGCAGTCTTGTCAGGAGTGCCGCTGACGGCGATAGAAGAAAGGCTGGGACCAACTGAGCCCAAGTTCTCTACAAAGATAACATTTTTAGCTTCGGGTGTGCTACCATAGAGTTCATAGCTCTCTGCAAGCACCTTGATGCGATCGTTCTCTTCGACGTCGAGACTTGCAAACTGGGCAGAAACGCCTGCGGAGGTCAGGGTACCATATACATAGATTGTACCACTCTCGTCAGTCAGATCATAGTTGCCATAAGTAGTATTCTTGATATTGCTCACAACACCAGTGAGATAGCACTTACCACCTTCTGCAGCGATAAACTCCGCAATGGTCTTCTCGGGAATAGCATTTACGGTCAGACCATTGACAGTGTAAGAGGCGGAGGTCTTCTCACCTACCATAGCAGTCACACTCACGGAGGTAGTACCTGTGGTGAGGGTCTCGGGGGTTACGTTCCAGGTGACGCCAGACGTAAGGGTCTCGGTAGTGTTGTCGCTGTAGGTACCGGTCACGGTCAGACCATCGGTGCTAAACTTGTCACCATCATAATAGGTAGTCTTGGTGGGAGTACCAGATACTGCGATGGAAGAGAGGGGCTTGCTGGGGGTATTGCCCTTCTCAAATACAACTACGATAGAAGACGTTCTGCCTGTTGCGCCTCCTACCACCACCGTAAAGAAGCCATTACCTACAGTTGTGCCCGATGTCGGATGTTCTGCAGTACCGTAGTAAGTTGTGAAACTTCCAGCAGAACTATTTACAGTCACTGACTTAATCGTGCCTAAGTCTGTTGTGTTGTATATGTAACCGTTACTTTTCTGCCACTGCATAACTCCAGAGGACTGCATAACCTGGTTAGAGGTACATGAGACAGTCATAATCTTACTGGCATCAGTGGTACAAGTGGCCGTAAATTCATGACTTGTATTATTTGCGGCATAGCTTGTCGTACTAAAGTCACTCGTACCGATTGTAAACGAATACTCCTCTGCCCACGCTCCGCACACACTCATAATCATGGCGAAGATGAGGAGGAGGGACTTCGTTATGTAATTGTGTTTCATATTAAAATTGTGATTTTGATATTATCTAAACCATATAGTAATTCATGCGAGTGCTGATGACAGCCACTATGACAATACCACTCACCTATCTCACGGCTTCGCTTAACCGCGGACTTATTCCATTTTACAGTGCGATGCCCCATTGTTCATACATGTGTCTGACTTCTTCGTCTGTGGCATACCCCGAGGCCTCGCTGAGGCGGATCTCCTCGTCGAGTTCCTCCTCGCTGAAGCAGCAGGGCATGGGTTCGTGCTGCATGAGGGATATGCACATGCGGAGTTCGTCCTCGTCCTGGGATTCCTCAACAAGGCGAATGGCCTGCTGGCGAAGTTCTTGTATGTCGGCAGTGCCGTAGGCTGCCATGGGCTCTTGCACTTCCATAGGTGTTACTATATTTGGGCTATCGTTTGCAAAATTACAAAAAAACCACGTTGGGTGTATGCCCAGAGACTGCATTTTTTGCATTATGCGCAAAAATAGGCCACATTCTGACTCTGAGTGCGCCCGACTTTGGACAAAACTACACCCCACACTAAGAAGAACTACTCTATACTCCAGGAAAAACTAGTCTGTACTCTAGGGGAGAACGACTCCGTGTGCTGCTGTCGTTGGGGTCAAAAAAAGTTTTTCCCCAGTTTTTGTACACTAGCGCGTAACTGCCGATGCTTCATTGCGTTACATAGTGTACAGCCGTACACAGTTGTGCACAGTGTGCACAACGATGTAGGGCTTGTACACTCGCAACAAGCTCTATAACAGGATATTACAGCATTAGTGCACAAGTGCACGGGTTTTGACCACATTTGTTCGGCTCGGCTGCCAAAAATAATTTCTGATAATTTGCGTTCAATTCGTGACAATTTGTGTTCAAGTCAAAGAATCGATTCTGTGACAATCTGTGCAATCTGTGGAATCTGTGGGCCACAAACCTCCCACAGATTCCACAGATCTCACAGATCTCACACAGGCTTTTGCTGGTGAGTCCCCCCCCCTGTGCACTACGCCAGCGCATCGAGTAGGGCACTATAGACGGGCGAGTGGCGCAGGAGGGCGGCGTTGCCTACGATGAGGAGATGGTCCATGGCACGAGTCATGGCCACATTGAGCTTGCGGTCAATGAGCTGGCCATCCTCCTCAAAGGTGTGCGACGTGAGGAACTGCAGCTGGTAACGTCGTTGGATGGTCACGCCATAGATGATCACCCTGCGCTGCGACCCCTGCAGACGCTCCACCGTGTCGATGACCATACGGCTCAGCTCGGTATCGGCCACTCCAGCCTGCTCACTCAGCGCACGGCGCACGGCGGCTATCTGGTTGCGATAGGGCACGATGATGCCTATCTCGGCGATACTGTATCCCTGGCTGAGATAGTGACTGACCTGCTGGGCGATGACATCGGCCTCGGCGAGGTTCACCTTGTCGGAAGGGGAGTGCTCGGGCGTAGGTACATCGATATAGTGGACGCGTGCTCCCCCACCCTCCTCCTGCTGGTGCGGACGACCAGCATCGGTGAGGCGACCGGCATAGAAGGCCTGGTTGGGGAAACTGGCCACCTTGGGGTGCATGCGGCCCTGGCGCGTGAGCATATAGACCACCGAGGGATCCTCGCGGTAGGCACGCAGCAGACGCTCAAAGAGGCTACTGCGGCAGTCCCGGAGTCCTATAGCCTGCAACTGGGGCGAGGTGACGGCGGCCTCCTGCTCGCTCTGCTGAACGACGGCGGGCAACTGCTTGTGGTCGCCAATCATGACGATCTTGGCGATGGCAGGACGCTGGTCGGCGGTCTGCGCGCTCAGGAGAGGCAGGAGCTGGGGCTCGAGTATCTGGGAGGCCTCGTCGATGATGGCAAGGGAGAACGACTTGAGGCGGAACAGTTCCAGGTGGCCACACAGGGCAGCGGTAGTAGCAGCAAAGACGCGAGTACTGGCAATGAGCTGACGTATCTCATTGGCACTGTTGAGAGCAGTGGTGCGCTCCTCCAGCAGATGGGGACGGCACTCGTCACTACAACTGAGGCTGCCGCCTATACGCACAAAGTCGATACCGACCTCCACGAGTTTGCTGCACGCCTCATCCACGGCTCGATTGGTATAGCTGAGGATGAGCACGCTGCTCTGGGGTGTGAGGAGTTCCTCCTGCAGGGTGGTCATGAGGCCAAAGGAGGTCTTGCCCGTGCCGGGAGGCCCAATGATGAGAAAGAGGTCCTGGGCCTGACGCACCCTGAGGGCAAGGTCGTCAAAGGCACCATACTCTCCCCTGAGTCTGAGGCTCTCATCCACGCGGGGACGGCGCTGGCAGAGCAACAGGTCGCGACGCTCACGGGGAGCAGACAGGAAGGCATGAAGCCCACGGAAGAGTCCCGCAGAGGAGGCCTCATAGAAGTCATGCTCTATGGCCCAACTCTTCCCCTCCTTTGAAGGAGGGGCACAGAAGAACGCAGCCGTGCTCTGGGGGGCACGGAGGCGGATGGTGACGGACTCCGTGGTGCGCTCGGCCAAGGAGCCACGCAGGCATGGGGTGCGGCGCACATCGGGCTCCGTGCCCTCCTCGTAGGGATAGAGCACGACGATGTCGCCACGCCTGAAGTTGGGGGCCTGTGCACCCGAGCTGCCGAGATAGTCCTCCGTGGGCTGCGCCAAGGAGAGCACAACCTCCTCTATGTTGCGCTCATCGGGGGAGGAGGGAGAGAGGAGGCGGAGACCATCGAGGATGTTGCCTGCCACGCGCTTCTCGTCGAGAGAGCACTGCCACTTGGCACTGAAGCCAGAGCCGTCCTTCTGGCCATTGCCGACCTTGGAGAGCAGATGTTCGGTACTCACAAAGCGGAGATACCTCAGATAGTAGGCCTGCTCCAGCGGCGAGGCCTCGCTGATGGGACGGAGGAGAGCGCGGAGTTGGGGGAGCTTGTACTGTTGCCAGAGCTTGTCACTGCCGGGCTTGAGTCGCAGGCGCTCGGGGGTGAGGCTGAGCAGGACGCCATAGCCCTCCTCAGCATAAATCTGCTCGCAGCGGGCCATCTGGTTGCGCAGGCGCAGGGCGAGATGGAGCAACTGGGGAGCGGGACCGAGGTTGAGCAGACCCTTGGCGTACTTGCTATAGAGGAGGAAGGGGGCTATCTGGTCGTTGGCGATGCCCAATCCATAGTGGAGGACGGCCATATAGAGGAGCATCTGCGCATAGTGCTTTTGCTGCTGCACTGGTTGCTCGGGATCGGGAGGTGGGGGCCAGCCGCCCTTGCCGCTCTTTTGCTCCACGAGAATGTGGCCATCGAGCTGGAGCATGTCCATACGTCCCTGTAGTCCGAGTGGTTCGCAGAAGAAGGTGGGCTCCAACACCACATCGTCACGGCGGAACCCTGAGAGATGCTGACCTAGTCCCTCATCGACGGCATGGCGGATGTTGTCAGCCTGGCGCTGGGCCTCAGCATGGAAGTCAGCAGGCAGGTCAGTGGTGGCCAGGAGGAGGGCATTGTGGCGCAGGAACTCACGGGCACTCTCCACATAGGGGCGCCTCTGGCCATGGAGAGCCTCATCGAGGAGCTGCGAGGCCAGGTTGCCGAGGAGGATGGGGGCTGTGGTCTCGTTGGGGGCAAGGCGGTTGAGCAGATGCACAAGGGGCGACTCGGCATAGCTCTCTATGCAGCCCGCCACAGCGGTGATATCCATCAGGAGGTCGGGCTCTACAATGAAGAGCTCTGGTAGCACATGGGGGTTGCCCTCTCTCACGTGGGGGCGGACGATGTTGATTTGGGCACCAGGGCGCAGGAGCTTGGTGAGATAGCTCCAGTCACGGTCATAGAGATAGGGGTTGGCGGAGGAGTAGTCGCAGGTGAGGACGCTGCCGTCGTCGGTACGGCCCGTGAGGGTCGTGGGGGTGAAGGAGAGGACGGAGAGGCGGAGGAAAAGATCCCCTCCGTCAGCGGCAGAGCCGCTGACACCTCCCCCTCTTAAGGGGAGGGATAGTCGAGCAGGGTCGCCTTCCCCGCCGTTGACGGCAGGAGCAGCGGGGGCAGCGGGACTATAGAACAGCTGCAGAGCCTCCTCCAGAGCCTGGCGGTCAGTGGAGCGATGGAGGGTGAGCTCAGCGGGTGGCAGCACGGAGGCCTGACGCATGCGCTGGCGGGCATCGTTGATGCGGTGGCGCAGGACGGAGGGGGCTCGGCGCTCAGAGAGCAGGTAGTGAAGCTTGGCCGAAAGGGAGGGATGCTGCAGATGGGTGTGGCTCGTTAAGGGTTCCACGCCACGACGCAACACGCTCATCATAACACGATAGGAGCGGCGCACATCGGGCTGAGTGCTGTCGTCGTGGAGCTCCTGGAGGAGTTCCTGGAGAGTGGAATGATAGTCGGGCTGCGTCATAGGGGTGTGAGTGTAGGTGTAGGCTACGGAGTGGGATAAGAGAAAAGGGAAAAACGCCCCGCTCTCACAGGGGAGGAGGCGGGGCGCTTTAGGGAAATATAGTTGATTGTGTTGGTTACTTCAGGATCTTCTGACCATTGGCAACAACCACGCCACGGGTGTTGCGGATAACGCGACGGCCAGCGAGATCGTAGATGGTGTTGCTGGTGTTGGTCTTGTTGGTGATGGTCTCGCGGATGCCCTCGGGGATGTCCTTGAGAGCTGCCTCGTAGCTACCCTGATATACGAAGATGGGGCAGGGAGAGGTCACACCACGACCCTCGATGGTCACGAGAGCACCACGGCCCTCTACACCTACGGGCAAAGGCTCGGCCTGGAAGCCAACAAGGTTAAAGCCAGACTGCTCCTCCCACTGGCTGCCGTCAACCTCAGCGGTTACGACCCACTCGGGGAGCTCCATGCTATAGTAAGAGTTGTCCTCGCTATCGAACCAGGGGAATGCGGTGTAAACAATGGCACCGGGCATGTTCTCGTCGGCACGGTTGTAGCAGGCATCGCCCTCGTTGTTCACGCATACGTCGTTGGCACGTACAACCTCACCGCTCTCGAGCCGGCCGAACTGCATAACGTCGATGACGTCGAAGAGAGCATTGAACTGGATGTTGATGCTCACGCCATCCTTGCCAGAACCATAGAGAGGCTGGTAGGTGTAGCGCTGCTCTTCGGTCTCAGCAGTGGGATCATAGAGAACTGCGTAGGTGTCGTTGAGTTCTTCCTCAGACTCCTCGAATTCTCCGTAGCCATTGTCCTTGCTGCCATTCTTACCGCCCATGAAGCCAAGGTCAACACCCTCCTGAGTGAAACCAGTAATCTCAACTGCAAAGGGGCAATCAATTACGAAAGGAGTAGCCACGGGATCGCCACCAAAGATACCCTCGGTGTACTGAGTAAAGCGAAGCATACCATAGGTACGACCACCCTCACTTTCAATACCAAAGACATCGTCCTTGGTAGCTACGAGGGTTGCAATCTCATCACCCGTCTCTGCGTTGAAAACATAAGCCTTGACCTCCTTGCCATCAGCGATGGGGGTGCCATTGGGCTCAAGAGAGATGAACTGACAGTAGAAATCTTCGACATAGAGAGGAGAAACGGGCTTCTCATACTCCTGAAACACACCAGCCATCGGCATAGGTGTGCCACCGCTGAATGTTACAGTACCTGTACCAAAGAGGTAGCCATTTTCTGGACTGGAAGCGTGCTTGTCCATACCGCCAAAGGCATACTGCTGAGTGGTGTGGTCGTTAAAGAAACCCATGTACATGGGTGCAAAGTCATAGCTGCCATCCTCGTTCTTAGAGGGGAAAGTAGTAATGAGAGAGGGGGTCGGAGTCAACTTCTCTACATAATAGTAGTTAGAGAACTCACCAAGGGTATAACTTTCGGAACCTGCAGCGTTGGTCAGAGTGAGGGGGTAGTACATGCTACCGGGCTCACAAGCCCAGGGCATGTTGCGAGCCTCATCAGCATACTGGGTCATATCCTGGCCATTCATCACCCACTGGGTAGAGGCGGCATTGTTACTGTGGTTCACAAAGGTGAGGTTCTGCATAGAAGGCATCACAACCACCTGGGGACCAAAACCATTTCCATCAATATTCCAGCCAGCAAACATGGTGCCTGCGGGCTTGGTGTAGTAGAGGCCAGTAGCCTTGGTCTTGCGGGGAGCAAAGGTCTTCTCTGCGGAGGTAGCAACGAGAGCCTTGGTGCCATACTGCATGGCAGGACGCTGAACACGCTCAAGAGCCTGGGTGTTCTTGGCAACGGCCACGGGGGCATTGTAGTTCTTGACAGGAACTACCTTCTGCTGTGCAGATGCTGACACGGCAGCAAGTGCAACGGTTGTGGTAAGTAAAACTTTCTTCATAACGTTTAGTTTTAAATTAATACCATTTATGATTTGTCAATTCTAATTTTCAATTTACTCATCATCGGCACTCTAGTACAAACCAAGAGTCAGCATCCTGGGGGGAAGTCAGGCGGAGCTGATTGAGATAGAACTTGGTAACATTGCTGCGCACGGCATGTGCGCCGAGAAGAGCATTGAAGAAGGGGGCAACTGCGCTCAACGACTGCTGGAAGGTGGTGGTAGAGTTATCCACAGGCTGCAGGTCGCTCATGACGAACTCCGTACCGTTGTTGCTATAACTACAGTCGAAGCGAGCCACTGCGTTAACAGTCTGCTTGTTGGCATTCTTATAGCTATAGTTGAGGTTGATGTGCAGCACGTCGGGATTCTTCTGGTCGCTGGTGATGGTTAGCTCACCCATGTTGCCAGTCTTGCCGCTCAACCCCTTAACCTGATTCTGCAACTCGGTGTAGAGTGCCTTGAAGGAGTCGCTCATAGCATTAGTACGATTGAGGCGCCAGGTGTAAGAAGGCTGCTGCGCAGCATTGAACTCCTTGAAGCTCTCATCGAAGAAGGTGAGAGGATCTAGACCTACGATAGTGTTGTGGCTGTTCTGCAAGCCATGGAACTCGTCGTTGACCTCGTCATAGACGAACTCCTGTTCTTTGTTCTCTCCCTTGCCAAGAGCGCTGCGGAAGCGCATATAATACTTACCATCACGCTTGGTGATAAGGTAGGAGTGGTTGTCCTCGCTGAGGATGGCGTTGCCGTTGTAGGGATAGACGTTAGGCATGTAGCTGGAGATGCCACGCACACGATACTTAACACCATCTACGGTCAGGCAGAGATCATTCTTGGCGTTGGAGGGGGAGTGGCTAGTCTTGAAGGCATCGATATCCTTGAAGTAGGCATCGAAGTCTGTGCCCTCAGGCAGGCGAGTGAGGCGGTTGTAGGTGCCACGCTTCTTACCCTTGAGCATAGCAGTAGTGGCGTCCTTGCCAAGATCAATTACTACGAACTCGTAGTCACCACCCAAGCCTGTGCCAGTGTTCCCAGTGTAGGAGTACTTGTCCTGACCCTTGAGGCTCACCTTGATCTCATCGGGGGTAGAGAAGATGGAGAAAAGATCATTATAGGAGCTGAAGGAGAGCACTGGACCGAGATCGGTGATGATGTCCCAGTTGGAGACCATCTCCTTGTACTGGGTGAGGCTGTTGAAGGTCTCTCCACCCGAGAAGCTATAGTGGTTGGTCTGGTAGGCCACCTGGTTTGTGAGAGCATTGTTCATACCGACGCGAACGGTGCCGTCGTTGTTGAACTGAAGGCCAAGCAAAAAGCCTACACCATCGTACTGGCTGGTGGGCATGCTCACCTCGTAGCCACCCTCCTGCATCTCTAGCTTGTTGAATCCGAAGCCGTTGGTGGGATAGAGTTCTACTATCCACGTTCCACCCTGGGCGGTAAGACGCTCTGAGTAGGTGGCACCTATCTCGTCAAGACGCTCCACGGCGCTCTTGTCAAAGATGTCGTCCTCCTCACGCACACAGCCAACGAAGGCCATGATAGCGGTGATGAAAAGAATATTGATATGTATCTTATTCATAGGGCTGTGTCTGTATTATTTGGTAGTTGAGGAATGCATGGAACAGTATCTGCAGCTGGGCACGGAGATAGACTGAGACGCCTGATGCGATTGGGGTTGTAGCTCAGAGTACTTGTTAATTTCATTGAGCAACTTCTGCATCAGAGTTGAATCTGTTCCCTCTACAGGGCGAGTGAGACGGTTGACAAGCTGACCATCCTTGATAATGAAGTCACCCTTGCCATCGGTCTCGTACTGGCGCTGCTGCACCTCGCGACGAATGTCGTCAATGCTGAAACCAAAACTGTCGTTGAGCCACTTGCGGACGATATCGAGCTTCTCCAGAATAATCTCCTTGCCATTGACACCACTATCGTGGACCCACTGGATGTTGCCATCCTCGTCGAGTACTACATGGTCATCGCCATCACGCTTGCAGACCTTGCGGTAAATCTTGCAGTCGCCGCTGGCAGACTCCTTGAAGTAGCCTACGGTGTCGCGCATAGCACCACGCACGGCGCTCTCAAACTCATCCTCGCTGCGATACTCAGTATCAACCATCTCCCACTCATAGGAGGCAGTGTTGAGCATGTTAATCCACTGTAGGGTGTCGGCGGTAATATAGGTGGAACTTACCTCAACAAGATCCTCGCTGTAAGAGCTAGAGGCATAGCTGGTCACAAAGCCAGAGCCGTTGCTTACACTATCGGGGGTGTCAGTCCAGCCGAGAGGGTTGTAGTGACCGTTGGAGATGGTGTTAAAGTTGGTGGGATGAATCTTGGTCTGATCGAGGATGTGACCAAACTCATGGTGCATCACATGGAAGAAGTACTTGTTCATGAAGGCGATGTCGCTCTCCTCTAGCTCGTTGGCACCATAGAGTGTAATCTTCACACCACCCTCTGCCACACCGAGAGTCTCGGTACCCTGGCTGGGGTTGAAGCTCTTGGAACCAATAACGTGGATGATACGGGGGCTGTTCTGCTTGAGGAACAGGTCGCCAGCATACATCTTATATACGTCATACCAAAGATACTTGGAGAGGGCGGCGAGCTTCATGCTCTGCTCATAGCGGGCAGGCACGAGGTTCTTCTTCATATCTGAGCCAATGTCCTCCATCTTGTACATATAGCGGACGTTGTAGGGCTCGAGGAAGTTCACCTTGACGAAGGTGTCGAGGGGGAAAGTATAGGTCGTGCGATCGAGGGGGTACTCGCGGGTATCGAAGATGGAGGGACCCAGATCGTCGTCGCTGCAGGAGGCAAATCCCGTCAGCAAGGCCACGACAGCCAGAAGCATAAAATGATATGTTGCTTTCATAAGTCTTTTGTTTGCTTTTTGAGTGATTGCGTGTCCTTACTTATTAGAGTTCTCGGGACGATATACTAGACCATTGATATCCATGGTCATCTGACGGGTTGCGGTGGGAGCTGCCGTGGGGCGGCTAGCACTGAAGCCAGAGGCGATGCTCTCCCAAGGTACCTCAAGGGCACGACGGGAATCGTTGGAGGGCATCTCGAGAGTCTGGGCAGTCACGTTGCCACGTGCATCGATGTTGGGGATGCTGTGGTAGTAGGGCATGTTCCAACGCTTGAGGTCGAAGAATCGCTGACCCTCGAAGCTGGTCTCATAACGACGGAGGTCGTTGAGGCAGTTCATATAGGGGATGGCCTCAGAGGGAATAGTGAACTCGCTGCTGAGCTGGTTGGTGAAGCTCCAGTCCATAAAGCAGTTGGGGGTGCTCTCCTTGCTATAGTAGCTGCGGATGGCCTCATCGGTCATGGCCTTGAAGTACTTGCTATAGGCAAGCTTGTCCTTCTCGCTGAAGCTGTCGAAGCTAGAGTTCCAGTAGAGCATCATATCAGCTGCACCACCAGCAATATCGCCCGTCATGATCTTGGCCTCGGCACGCTCCAGGAGCAACAAGCTGCTGGTGAAGGCGCGCTGGATGATACGGGGATAGCCGATGCCGGCCTGCTTGTCAGTATATTGGAACTCCTCACCAATCTTGGAGCTAAAGAAGCCATAGTCACTGCTGGAGGAACCGAAGAGGAGACCGCCTACGATGTTCTGCACAGGGCAGATGTAGCCAGACCACAGAGGACTGTTGGTACGAACCATGAGCACCTCGCGGCAACGCTCACCAGCCACTGAGTAACGATAGCCGAACACCTTGCGCTCCAGGATGGAGGCAGTAGAGCAGAGCATGAGGTTGTTATTGTTAGTGGGGTGCTGCCAAACGTTGGAGTAGTCACCCAGGGTGGCGCACTCAGAGAACTTGCTGAAGTCGGGGAGCATCATGCGGGTGCGGTCCTCTGCGGTGGAGAGTACGAAGTCGGCGTGCTCAATCACCTTGTCATACTGACGGGTGAAGAGATAGAAGCGAGCAGCAAAGGCATGAGCGGCATTGGTGTTGAAGTGGAACTTAACAGCCTCACCGTAGTTGATGTCGCTAATCTCAGCTAGACCCTCTTCGAGGTCCTTCTGAATGTGCTTGTAGAGATCGGTCACATTGCCACGCTCATAGTTTACTACGAGCTGAGTCTCAGGCTTGGTGACATAGGGCAGACCTATATCCTGACGGCTGGCCTCATCGTTCTTGTAGGGCTGACAGAAGAGGTTGCCGAGGATGAAGTGGTCGTAGGCACGAATGAGCTTGGCCTCAGCACGCGCTGCCTGGAGCTTCTCGCTGATAACGCCATGGTTGCGCACAGCCCAGTCATCAATGGCCTCAAGCACATAATTGCAGGTTGCTACAGAGGTAAACAGGTCGCCCCACACCATGCCGGGGGAGTCCCAGTCGGAGTAGTTGGCAGTGCTGGCTGCCTCGAAGTTATAGAGCTCGTCATCATACTTGTCCATAGCGTTCCAGGGCGAGAAGGAGGTCACCTGCTTGTCGTTGGGGCTAGAGGGAAGATGGGGGCACTGGTTGTCGAGGAGGTTGTCACTAGAGAGCTCGGAAATCCAAGCGTAGTTGCCCTCGGGGTAGGCCGTATTGAGGAGCTTGATGACCAGGTACTCGTCATCCTCACTCTGGATGGTCAGGTCGATACGCTCGTCAATGGGATGATCAAGGAAGTCGCTGCAGGAGGCCACTGACATGAGGCCCAGTGCAAAGGCTACATATTTGATAGACTTAATCATTGTTTCTTATCCTTTATATATTATTATATAGTGCTTGGATTAGAGACCAAGGCGGATGGTAAAGGTGAACTGCTTGGAGAGAGGCTGAGCCACACCACCAGCGTTGATAAACTCGGGATCCTGACCGTTGAGCTTCTTGTCAGAATAGAGCAGCAGGAGGTTGGTTGCATCAAGCTTGAAGGAGAGGTTCTTGAGGTTAGCCTTATCCAGAATGCGCTGGGGCAGCTCGTAGGTCAATGAAATATCCTTGAGGCGGATGAAGCCACCGTTGGCCACACGCTCGGTGCTATAGTTGTAAGCATTGTAAGCGTAGTTGAGGCTGTTGATGGTGGAGTACTGACGGGTAGAGGCGATGGTGGGAACGGTAGTCTTGGCCTCATCACCGGGCATTACCCAGCGGTTCTTGAAGTCCTTGGGCATAGCAGACTGATCGCTGTAGGCAGCGCTGAAGACAGGCTGGAGGCGTACCTTGTTGCCGAAGCTATACGTAAGGAAGAGGTTGAGGCGCCAGTTCTTCCAGCGAACGATATTGCCCAGACCGCCAGTATAGACAGGCTCTACGGGACCCTCGTACTTGAGGAAGTCAAGCTTCTCATACTCCTGGAAGTTGATATTGGTAGTGGTCACCTCGCCGTTCTCGTTGAGCACCTGAGGAATACCCTCGTCGTTCAGACCCATGAAGGGAATAGAGAAGATGGCACGGTGGGGATAGCCCTGGAGGGGATAACCGCTGCTGGTCACGAGGTCAATGACACGTGAACGTGAGAGCAGGTCAGTAATCTCGGTCACACAGTAAGAGAAGGTGAGGTCTGTGTTCCAGCTCCAGTCCTTGGTGCGGATATTGGTGGAGGAGATAGTAGCCTCAACACCATGAGACTTCATCTTGGCAACGTTACCATACTTGCGAATCTCACCACCCAGGCCCTGGGTGTTGGTATAACCCATGAGGTCAAAGTTCTGACGCCAGTAGAAGTCGGTCACGAGGTTGATACGGTTGTCAAGGAAACCGAGGTCAATACCGAAGTTGTACTCGTGCTTCTTCTCGTAGTCGAGGTCGGTATTACCGTTCTGTGCGAGATAAACACCCGTCTGCTGCTGGTCGGACCAGGGACGCCATACGATGGTGGGGTTGAAGATAGAGTAGTAGTTGGAGGCGTTGTTCTGCTCACCTACGAGAGAGTAGCTGGCACGCAGGGTGCTGTGAGAGAGCCAGTGGTTGTGCTCGTTGGCCCAGCCACGGAACCAGGTCTCCTCGTGCATATTCCAGGAGGCGCTAATGTTGTAAGTGGGAAGCCAACGGTTCTTGGCGCCCTTACCCAGCTGGTTGGAACCGTCAAAACGGCCAGTCAGGTTAAGGGTGTAGCGACCCTTGTAGGAGTAGTTGGCGTTGGCAAAGAAGGCCATACGATTGTCCCAACTACGATTGAAGGAGTTGAGAACAGCGCCCTCCTCCTTGGCCTGCTTGTAGAAGGCAGGAGTGATGACTACCACGCGGCCCATGTCATAATCGACACCGAAGAGCTTGGCCTTGGTGCGGTCACGATCAGCCTTATTAGCCTCAACACCACCATAGACGTTGAGGATGTGAATGCCATTCCAGTCGCGGCTGTAGGTCACACTACCACGAGTGTAGAGGTGGTTGAGGACGTTCTTCTCTGAAAGGTAGATACCACCCTCAGGCATTACGCTGACGGGGAGTGAGTTGGGCTGATCGGGGTCGGTGTAGAGGTACTTGTTGGAGTACATTATGTTGGGGTTATCTACACCAGCACGATAAGCATTGGCATAGTTGGAGTTGTTGAGCACGAAATGCTCAAAGTTGGTACGGTCGGTACGATAGGACACCAGACCCTGGATGTCAAGACCTGCGATAGGCTTGTAGGAGAGTTCGGCCTGGAACTTCATGTCAGCCTCAGCGAGCTCAGCGTAGTTATTCTCGAGCTCCTTGAAGATGTTGAAATCAGCATAGTTACGCTTGTAGATGGCGTTGGGGTCCATCGTGCGAGAGGTGTTCAAACAGTAGCTGAAGGGGTTGATATCGAACTCACGTGACACCTGACCAGACACAACGTCGGTGGTCTGATCGAGGGAGCCGTTTACCTTCTGCTTACGGAAGGTATCGCTGGTACGAAGGGTAACAGTGAGGTTCTTCAGCAGATTGTAGGAGGCATTGACGTTGGCAGTGTAACGCTGCACGTTGTTGCCGAGAGACCAGCCCGGATCATTCATCACGGAGAGAGAGGCATAGACATTAGCCTTCTCAGTACCAGTGGTGACGCTGACGGAGTGGTTCTGCATGATAGTGTTGCGATAGAGCAGGTCAAACCAGTCGGTGTTACGCATCTCAGCCTGACGGAGATAGGCGTTCATGGCAGCCTCGGTGTAAGGCAGACCAAACTGGCCACTGGTGGTGTTGTACTTGTCGATGAGGGTGTACATCTGACCATAGATACCAGAGCTAGAGCTGTTGGCCAGGCTAGAGAACTCCATCCAACCCTTCTGAGCCATCTCCTTGTAGATACCCATCTGCTCCTGAGAGTTGCAGACGTTGTAGTCGCTGTAGGAGGGCTTCATACGATAGGTGAGCTCACCAGTATAGTTAATCTGACTATGACCAGCACGGCCCTTCTTGGTGGTAATAACAATCACACCAGCCATGGCGCGCGCACCATAGATAGAGGTAGCGGAACCGTCCTTGAGCACCTGGAAGGACTCAATGTCATCGGCGTTCAGACCTGCCACAGCACTGGAGATAAGGGTCTCAGCGTCACCAGAGGAGAGATCGTCAGCACTTACGTTGACAATGTTCTCGAGGATTACGCCATCGACCACCCAAAGGGGGTTGGACGAACCGTAAATAGAGGTAGCACCGCGCACACGGATCTTGGGGGCTGTACCAAAGGTACCACTCACATTCTGCACGCTCACACCAGCCACCTGGCCTTCGAGAGCGCGTGCCACATCAGGCACACCATCGAGCTTAACCTTCTCCATATCCACCTTGGTGGTAGAGCCAGTAACGAGTCGCTTGTCCATCTTGAGCATACCCATTGCCACGGCCTCGCCGAGGGTGTTGTTGCTCATCTTCATCACGGTACGCACACCCTCACGGGCTGCAGCAGAGGTAGCCTCCATACCGATATAGGTAATGTTGAGCTTCTTCACAGACTCGGGCACATTGTTAATCACATAGGCGCCCTTCAAGTCGGTCTGCGCACCCTTACTGGTACCAGGCACCTTGACATTGGCGCCAATGACAGGATGACCTTCCTCATCCACCACAGTACCGGATACGCGCTTCTGTGCATAGATTGTACCTATTCCGACGAGCAGGCACGCGAGCAGGAGCACTAGTTTTTTGTACATAGTTAGAAATTCTAATTACTTTTGTTTTATTATTCAAGTCGCAAATATCTGTCTCCAATAGGAGCCAAAACAGGGGCAAAATTACGTAAAAAGTTTCATTTTGCTTATGTAACGACAGAAAAAGTGGTCACTTTTCTACCAAAGTGACCACTTTTTTATAAATTTGCTTACTGGATTGTGCAAATTCTGTTGCTATGCGTTAAATTTAGAGTAACTTAACTGAAAGTTGCTGTAGCATATGTTCGGTCATCTTGGCCAGGTCGTACTGAGGATTCCATCCCCACTCTGCACGAGCGCAGGAGTCGTCGAGACTGTCGGGCCAACTGGTGGCAATACTCTTTTTGAGTTCATCCACCTGATACTCCATCTCAAAGTTGGGTTTATGCACCTTGATGGCAGCATAAATCTCCTCGGGATCAAAGCTCATTGCAGCGATATTGAATCCATTACGGTGTACAAGCTTGGTAGGATCAGCCTCCATGAGCTGCACGCACGCATTGAGGGCATCAGGCATATACATCATGTCCATATACACACCCTTAGGGATAGGACAGATGAACTTCTCGCCCTTCACTGCACTATAGTAGATATCCACGGCATAGTCAGTGGTACCACCTCCAGGAGGGGTCACGTAGCTGATCAGACCGGGGAAGCGAACTGAGCGGGTATCTACGCCATACTTATTGAAATAGTAGTCACTCAAGAGCTCGGTGGTCACCTTGCTCACGCCATAGATGGTACGAGGACGCTGTACGGTGTCCTGAGGAGTCTTCTCACGGGGAGTCTCAGGACCGAAGCTACCGATAGAGCTAGGAGTGAACACGGCGCAACCGTTCTCACGAGCTACCTCGAGGACATTCCACAAGCCATCGATACCGATCTTCCAGGCGAGCATAGGCTTGCCCTCGGCCACTACACTGAGGAGGGCTGCAAGGTTGTAGATCGTGTCGATATTGTGCTTCTTTACTACCTCAGCAATAGCCTGAGGATCAGTCACGTCGCAGATCTCTGCGGGGCCACTCTCCATCAGTGCGCCCTTGCGCTCTGCACCACGGATATAGCCGCAAACTACGTGGTCATTGCCATAAATGCCACGGAGAGTCATAGTGAGCTCACTGCCAATCTGACCAGTGGCTCCGATAATAAGGATATTTTTCATATATTCAAGGCTTTATTACTTTAGAACACCCAGCTCCTTACCAACCTTGACGAAGGCAGCGATACACTTGTCGAGGTGCTCGCGCTCGTGACCTGCGGAGATCTGAACGCGGATGCGAGCCTGACCCTGGGGTACAACAGGATAGTAGAAACCGGTAACGTAGATGCCTTCCTCCTGCAGAGCGGCAGCATAGCGCTGGGAGAGAGGAGCATCGTAGAGCATCACTGCGCAGATGGCACTCTGAGTGGGCTTGATGTCAAAGCCTGCGGCGATCATCTTGTCGCGGAAGTAGTTGACGTTCTCCACGAGCTTGTCGTGAATAGCGTTGCTCTCCTCCAAAATCTTGAAAGTCTCAATGGCAGCACCTACTACTGAGGGAGGTACGCTGTTGGAGAAGAGGTAAGGACGGCTACGCTGACGTAGCATTTCGATAATCTCCTTGCGACCAGTAGTAAAGCCACCGACTGCACCACCAAAGGCCTTACCGAGGGTACCCGTGTAGATATCCACGCGACCATAGGTATTGAAGAACTCACTCACGCCGTGACCTGTAGCACCTACTACACCTGCGGAGTGGCTCTCATCTACCATAACGAGGGCATCGTACTTCTCTGCGAGGTCGCAAATCTGATCCATGGGAGCCACATTGCCATCCATAGAGAACACGCCATCGGTCACAATGACGCGGAAACGCTGTGCCTGAGCTGCCTTGAGCTGCTCCTCGAGGTCGGCCATATCAGCGTTCTTATAGCGATAGCGCTGAGCCTTACAGAGACGCACACCGTCGATGATGGAAGCGTGGTTGAGAGCATCGGAAATGATAGCATCGTCCTTGGTAAGAAGTGGCTCAAACACACCACCATTAGCATCGAAGCAAGCAGCATAGAGGATGGTGTCCTCGGTGTGGAAATAGCGGCTGATGGCAGCCTCAAGTTCCTTGTGCATATCCTGAGTACCGCAAATAAAGCGTACGCTGGACATACCATAGCCGCGACGGTCCATAGCGTCCTTGGCTGCCTGAATGAGGCGGGGATTGTTGGAGAGGCCCAGATAGTTATTAGCACAGAAGTTCAGCACTTCCTTGCCAGCCACCTGTATGGCAGCCTGCTGGGGACCCTCGATGAGACGCTCGTTCTTGTAGAGACCGGCTTCGCGGATGTCGGTCAACTCCTTCTGGAGATGTTCTTGAAATTTACCGTACATTATATTGGAGATTTAGGTTAAGCGAGTAGTGTATGCACACAATTCGAGTGCAAAATTACTGCAAGTTTATGACTTGACAAAACTTTTGCGCGCTTTTTTTCTTCCTACTCCCTGATTTCACATACAATATATATTACATGCGTGCTCGCGCACGCGAAGAACACCCCCGCTCTTCCCATACAAGGAGGAGCGGGGGTGGATATTTCGGAAGGAGTAAATTCTCTGTTAGGGGAGGAACAGATGCCTATCTGTTCTTCTCGCGGATAGCCTTGAGTTCCTCCTTGGTTCGGTTGACGGTAGCACTGACATCGAGGCTGGAGATAACCTCCTCGTTGTCGAGATCGATGGCATCGAAGAGGTAGATCTTGTGACGACGGGAGTGCGTGCCTCCCATGTTGTTGAGAGGATAGAACTTTTCGCGACGTTCAGCCTTTTCCTCACTATCTTCGAGCACCTTGTCCTCCATTCCAGGCACAGAGGAGAGACCGAAGCCCGTAGCGAGTATGGTCACCTTGACCTTGGCACCGAGGGCAGAGTCCACACTCATACCCCACTTGGTGTCCACATCAGCGGGGAACTTCATCATGAACTCATCCACCTCGTTCATCTCGTCCATCATGAGGTTGTTGCCTTCCTCATCCTTGCTGAAGGAGATGCAGAGGAGCACGCGCTTGGAGCTATAGATGTCGTTGTTGTTGAGCAGAGGGGAGTGCAGTGCCTCATCGATGGCGCGGCTCACACGCCCCTCACCCTCGGCATAGCCCGTAGAGATGATAGCCACACCGCTGTCACGCATCATGGTGCAGACATCCTGGAAGTCGAGGTTCATCACACCACGCATGGTGATAATGTCAGCTATAGAACGAGCTGCCACGGTGAGGGTATTATCAGCCTTCTCGAGGGCGTTGAGTACGCTGAGCTCGGGATATACCGTGCGCAGACGTTCGTTGTTCACCACGAGGAGGGCATCCACTTCGTTGTGCATGGCCTCCACGCCGTCAAGGGCCTTGTCAATCTTGCGGATGCCCTCAAAGCGGAAGGGAATCGTAACGATACCCACGGTGAGTATGCCCATTTCCTTGGCTTCGTGAGCAATGATAGGCGCAGCACCAGTGCCGGTACCGCCACCCATACCTGCGGTGATGAACACCATCTTGGTGCCATCGTTCAAGAGTTTGTGTATCTGCTCTATACTCTCCTCGGCGGCCAGCTTGGCGCGCTGGGGGTCATTGCCGGCACCCAGACCATCCTTACCGAGACGCAGACGATGAGGCACGGGAGAGTCGCTCAGGGCCTTGGAGTCGGTATTGCAGAGCACAAAGTTCACACCACTGATACCCTCGCGGTACATATGGTTGACAGCGTTGCCACCGCCGCCACCTACGCCAATCACCTTGATAATGGAGGGGGAACTTGCATCCATCGCGCCGCCCATATCTACGATAAGGCCATCTTCCTTTTTGGCTGGATTAGTCGCAAGAGTAGCATCCATACTGGCACCACCCATATCGATCATATCGTCATCAAAAATATTAATATTGTCACTCATAGTATTTTCGGTATTGAGTTGTCTTACTTTTTGTTGGTCTCATCTTCGTCCTCGTCAGACTCCTCAACGAAGAGATGATCAAGGAAGGATCTAAACTTGCTAGAAGCCGTCTTGAAGCCCGAGAAGCTCTTCTTTCGCTTGCGCTCTTCCTCGACCTTACGTTCCTCTTCGGCTCGGCGCTCTTTCTCCGCAGCGGCCTCCTCGGCTTCCTTACGCTTGCGTTCCTCCTCGGCTATCTGCTCGAGAGTGGGCTGAGCGTCAAAGATGCCAGGCTGCTTACGCTCGTCGCTGCAGCACTCCTCAGTGGCGGAATCTATAATAGCGAGCACGGTGTTGTAGGTGCCATCGATATTGAAGTTCTGAAGCTTGGGATTAGGACGCACTGCGAGAGGAGAGTTCTTGACAAAACGTAGCTTGCGGATATGTGTGTACTCCATGAGAGCCTTATCCACTGCACTCATATTGGCAGCACCACCCGTCACAATCAGACCACCAATAAGTCGGTCGGCGGTGTATCCTCCCACCTCCTTAATGAGATGAGCCACGTTCTGTATATTCTCACTCATGCGAGCCTCAATGATACCGATCACCTGGTCGTAGGGCACGCTGCGGCCATCCTGCAAACGGATGTTGTCGTGAGCCACAGGAGTATTGGTATCAACGGCCTCTACAAAGGCCTTGCCGTGGCGACGCTTGATGTCCTCTGCCTCCTGCTCGCCAATGGCCAGCACAGTCATGAGGTCACGGGTCACGTTGGCACCACCCAGGGGCAACACAGCGAGGAAGCGCAGCAGCTTGCTCTCAAAGATGCCAACCGTCGTGGTCTCAGCACCCATATCGACAAAGGCGCAACCGCTCAACTTCTCGGCATCGGTCAGCAGAGTGTTGGCCAGACGCAAGGGCGACACAGCGGTCTCCACTATGGGCATATCGACTGCACGGAAACTGCTCTCCATCTGCTCCTGAGAGGCTGTGGGTATAATAATATCCAGAAAGTTGCCTACCACCTTATTGCTCACCACACCCACGGGGTCTGTGTGGCTCTGCACGCCGAGCTTGTACTCCAGAGGCAGAACATCAAGAATGCTGTAGCCTGGAATAGAGAGAGACAGGTTCTCATCGAGAATGCTATCTACTATCTCCTGCGTAATCTTGGTAGCATCACCATAGTTGCGCGTCACCTGGTTGAGCACGGAACGGAGGCCTATGCCACCTACACCTACATATATCTGGTTGATAGCCTTGCGCGAACGCGTTTCAAGACGATCTATCATGCCACGCAGGCACTGGGACATAAGGTCGGGATTGAACACACGTCCTCTCTGAATAAACTTGGAGGAGGACTCCTGTTCTGCTGCCTCAATCTTAATGACGCCATCGGGTTCCTTGCGTCCGATGATGGCGCTGACTTGCTGCGAGCCTATCTCTATGGCTGCGATTAGGTTTTGACTCATTATGTTTTAGTTCTTTAGTTCGTGAGGTTTTTAGTTTTTGAGTTATTGAGGGCGCGTGTCTACTTCTTGCACACCACCTGGTTGTCGTACGCAATACTGATTTCCTTGTAGCGGTTCCATCCCACCTCTGAGAGCACTTTGCTGTAGAAGGTGTGCAGATTGCGGAGCTTGCGCTCCATATTGACGGGCGCACCTGCGTCTATAATGTGATCTCCCACACGCGTAAATATCTGGATTTTCTTGTTGGGTAGCACGTTGATCTGCTCTATCTGGTCGTCCCAGAAATCGTCATGCCGAATGAGCAAACCCAAAGGCACGAGATACTTCTGTGCATACTTGTCATCGACTGCACCTGTCACCACAACGAGATCGGCCTCGTAGCCCTGGGTGAGCATCTTGTAGCCTTTCTCATCGAGATAGTAGTTCTGGCCATTGTCTGCCATCACGCGGAGCACGGGTATGCGCTGCGTAACAATGATGTGCACAAGACCTCCAGGGGTCTTGTAGCACTCCACCTCACGGATAAAAGCATCCTTCAAGAGTTTCTCCTCTATGGTCATACTATTGATGGAGTCCATCAGCTGTCCTTTGGGGTGTAGTCCCGAGCGAAGGAGTTTGTCCTCCACATTGGCTGCTGTAATAAAACCCGCATGCAGACTATCTGCTATGGCCACTCGCACTCCCGTGCAGACCTCTCCCCCTCCCTGCTGACCTACACTCACAAAGGCATAGCCGAGGTAACCCACAAGGAGCAACATCAGCAAGAGTTTGAGTATATTCTGGAGGAATTTCATAGGGGAAAGAAAATGTGGGAATCAGGGTTCTTCAGGATAGTTTGGCCTGTAGTATCTCCGTGAGCTGGGGACAGTAGTCGTCGGCATCGCCAGCACCAAGGACGATGAGCACATCGAAGTCCTCCTCACGAACGATGGCGGGAAGCTGCTCCTTGTGAGCCATACGCTTGTTTACGCTGGGCTCCAGTTCACGATAGATGATATCGGAGGTCACACCCTCTATGGGTAGTTCGCGGGCTGGATAGATGTCGAGTAGAATGACCTCATCGAGCAGGGACAGAGCTGCAGCGAACTCCTTATAGAAGTCGCGTGTGCGGGTGTACAGGTGAGGCTGGAAGATGCCCGTGAGTCTGCGGCCATCGAACACCTCGCGGATGGAGAGGATGCTCTGGCGTATCTCCTCGGGATGGTGGGCATAGTCGGAGAGAAAGACGCAGCGGTCGGTCTTGATTTTGAAGTCAAATCGACGGTCCACACCGGCAAAGCTGAGCATGGCCTCACGTATCTCCTCGGCTGTGGCACCGGCCATCTGGGCCAGGGCTATGGCAGCAATACCATTCTCTATGTTGATGCTGACGGGCACACCGAGTTCCACATCAGCTATGTTCTCTATGGGACTCACAAGGTCGAACACTATGCGGCCACCGCCAATGCGGATGCGCTCTGCATGGAAGTCGCCCTCCTCGCGGCTGTAGGTATAGGTTGTCACGCCTTCCTGCGGACGGGCCTGCATCTTGAGGCCCGTGTGCTGGATGATGTATCCACCCTTCTGCACAAGTTCCGTGTAGTGGGCAAAGGACTCGAGGTAGGCCTCCTCCGTGCCATAGATGTCGAGATGGTCGGCATCGGTGGCGGTGATCACTGTGGCATAGGGACGCAGATGGTGGAAGGAGCGGTCGAACTCATCGGCCTCAATCACCACAAAGGGCTGCTCTGCCTCGTCTGCACGCTGTTCTCGGAGCAGATAGTTGGTGCCGTAGTTCTTGGTGATACCACCCAGAAAGGCGTTGCAACCCACATGACTCTGATGGAGCAGATGGGCCGTCATGGAGGTAGTGGTGGTCTTGCCGTGGGTACCAGCTACGCAGAGGCCACGCATCTGGCGAGTCAGGGTGCCGAGCACCTGGGCGCGCTTCTGGATGTCAAATCCCTGTTGCTGAAAATAGCAGAGTTCCGTATGGTCAGCAGGGATAGCGGGCGTATAGACCACGAGGGTCTGCTCGCGGTCGAGACATGCCTCGGGAATGAGAGTCACGTCGTCGGTATAGTGAATCTGGGCACCCTCCTCGCAGAGGGCGCGGGTGAGAGGGGTCTCCGTACGGTCATAGCCGCCGACGGTGTAACCTGCGTGGAGAAAATAGCGCACCAAGGCGCTCATGCCGATACCGCCGGCACCTACGAAATATACTGCGTTCATATCTATCTTCTGTGTTCTGTTGAGAGTTGAGCCAGGCGTAGTACCTCGTCGGCAATATCGCTGGCGGCATTGGGTTTGGCCAGCTTGCGAGCTTCCTGACCTATACTCTGGAGCTGGGCCTCGTCGGCCACGGTCTTGAGAGCCAGAGCGAGGAGCTGGTCGGGGGCCTCGGCATCGCTCATGAAGAGGGCTGCACCGCGGTTGCTCAGGGCGCGGGCGTTCTTGGTCTGATGGTCCTCTGCCACATTGGGAGAGGGTACGAGGATGGAGGGTTTGCCCAGCAGACAGAGCTCGCTGATACTGCTGGCACCTGCGCGACTCACCACGAGATCAGCGGCGGCATAGGCGGCTGCCATATCGCTGACGAACTCAGTGACGTGCATATTCTCCGGACAGCGACCGGGCACGGCATTGAGTGCCTCGGCTATGCCTGCACTATACACCTTGCCTGTCTGCCAGATAAACTGTACTTCTGGGTGCTGGCGTATCATGTCGAGATGGCGCAGAATGCTCTGGTTCATGGTACGGGCACCGAGGCTGCCGCCGATGACGAGCACAGTCTTCTTGGCGGGATCAAGTCCAAAGCTACGCACGGCCTCAGCCTTGCGTTCTGCCTGCTCTGCGGGAGAGAGTTCTGGCTGAATGAGGTTCTGACGCACGGGATTGCCTGTCAGCACAAGGCGTTCCTTTGGAAAAAAGCGCTCCATACCCTCATAGGCCACGCAGATGCGTTCAGCCTTCTTGGCCAGGCTCTTGTTGGTAACGCCAGCATAGGAGTTCTGCTCCTGCACGAGGCAGGGCACTCCGAGAGCATGAGCAGCGTTGAGAGTAGGGCTGGAGGCATAGCCACCCACACCTACGGCCACATGGGGCTGGAACTGGCGGATAATCTCCTTGGCGCGGCGGCGACTCTTGAGAAAGTCGAGCATCACACCTATGTTACCCAGACGCCACAAGGGGCGCAGCAGACCACGCACGGGCAGGCCCTCAATCTCATAGCCAGCCTGGGGCACGCGCTGCATCTCCATACGGCCCTCAGCACCTACAAAGAGGATCTGCGCATCAGGGCATTTGGCCTTGATTTCATTGGCAATGCTGACCGCCGGAAAGATATGTCCGCCTGTGCCACCTCCACTGATAATCACTCTGAGTTGCTTATTCATTTTAGCTCCACTCTATGTTTTGCGCACAAAGTTACTGATTTTGCGCGACTTTTTGTAGGTTTGGACGAGTTTTTTTGTACTTACCAAAAAATATTAACCTTGCAGAGCAGCAAATTGTGCCCTGCAAGGTTAAAATCAGTGAGATATGTCAGTACGAAAGACTATTCAGCAGCCACACCCATCACAACGCGGTTGTCATCGTTGTTGGGATAGGGCTGAACGGTGTCGCCCTTGCTGTCAGTCTTGAGGCGGCTGGCATCAATGCCATACTTCTCCACGAGGGTCTTCTTGACGCGAGCCACACGCTGGGCTGCAAGCTCAGCATTGATCTTGGCGTTGCCCGTACCAGCATCGGCATAACCTACGAGCTGGGCCTTGGCTTCGGGGTGAGCCTTGAGCCAGCCAGCGAACTCGGCGATCTTGCCGGCCTCGTCCTCGCGAACGGTGCTCTTGTTGATATTGAAGTAGATAGAAAGCTCGGTGCGAGCGGGGGCGGGAACTACCTCAGAAGCGGGGATTACCTCGGGTTCGGGTTCCACGACGGGTTCGGGTTCGGGCTCAACTACGGCCTCAGGCTCAACTATGGGAGCGGGCTCGATGACTACGGGAGCCACGCACTTGGCCTTGCGGTAGCCGAACTTAAAGTTCAGGCCGAGCATACCTGTGAGCTGCCAGTCGCCGTTGCCAGTAATCTTGGAGTTGTAGCGATCGTGGTAGTTGTTGGCATCTACCTCGAGGTTGATACCCAGCCACTTGCATACATTGAACTCCACCATGGCACCTACGCGGAAGCTGTGCACGTAGCGCTCCTTGGTCCAGGCCAGAGGGGCAGCCAGACCGAGAGCGGGGTTGCCGAGCAGGTCGTCGTTATCCCAGGCATAGCCGAGGCCTACACCGCCCACGAGATAGGGGTTAACGAGGCGGGGTGCCTTGCTGGGACGGAAGAGGTTGACGAGGTTGAGCATCACGTCGAGGTTGGAGGTGACGTACTTGTAGTCGTACTCACCGACACCGCGAACACCACCACGATTGTCGATGCCGCTGACGTGCAGACGTGTACCTACCACGGGGGTCCACATGGCACCTACATTGAAGACACCAATGGGCTTAATGAGCTTGGTCTGATCGTAGTCAGTGAGAGTGGTCTGCACGCCACCCTGAGCACCTACAAAGACGTAGGGATAAGGCTGATAGCCCTGGGGATGGAGTCCCTGGGCGTTGGCACTGATGGTCGCAATGAGACCCAGCACGAGGGTCAGCATAAGAGTCTTGATTCTTGCCATAATGTTATGATAATTTTGATTTTGATCCGTATGCAGCGAAGGGTAGATACACTATTTCGCGTTGCAAAGATACACAAGTTTTCTGACATACTACTAAAGATTATCAAAAAAATGCAAAAAAACCTCTCTATCAACAAGGTTTTCGTACACTACGCTTGCTCTCCACGTAGTGTATAGACTACGACGGCGTAGTGTATAGAGTACAACGGCGTAGTGCATAGGTTAGTTTTTACTACGGTGGGGTGCGCGAGTGGTGGGCAGTGGCACAAAAAATAGTTTTATCCCGATTTTTGTGCACTAAAGTGTAACGCATTGCAGGTGAGAGCTTTAGATAGTGTACGGCCGTACATTTTTGTGCACAACTATGCACAACTGTGCACAAAAGTGCGTAAGCGTCTCCGCGTTGACGCTTTATTGGTCAATTAAGAGGGTGTGTCAAAATGCTGGCACATCCTCTTTTCTTTCATGTTATTCCAACA